>JAPLCN010000009.1 GCA_026392215.1 Actinomycetota bacterium
AGCTCCCCAAGTTTAAAATTATAAAAAAAGCAAAAGAACTTTTAAGATTTTACTTTAAAACTGATATTAAAATAAACCTGACTTTGTCAGTTGATGTCCATTTTACCACTAAAATCATCTAATTTAAGCACAAAATAGGTAATTTTTTCCTAAATTTCTGAAAAAGGTGGTGGCAATAAATAATGTAATATTTGCAAATTTATCTTGTATTATATAAATATAGTGGTATAATTTATTTATGTTTATCAAGATTACAAAGTCAGGAAACTACAAATACTGCCAGGCAGTAGAATCATTCAAGCAAGCTGGTGTTACAAGGCATAAGGTGCTGTTTAATTTAGGAAGACTTGACATCATAGAGGGAAATGAAACCTTCCAAAACTTTGCAAGACGCCTTCTAGAGTTATCAAAAGCAGACAGTCCATTAAGTCTGGGTAGCATATCAGAAGCAGAGATAACAAACTGGGGCTACGTTGCATATAAAAAGATATGGGAGGCTTTTTCTCTTGATAAAATACTTGCTTCTATTGCCTCCGGCACAAAAATTACATTTGATCTTTCAAAAACATCCTTTCTTATGGCAGTATCACATCTACTTAATCCTTCATCTAAACTGTCCATATATAACAATCAAGACAAATACACAAACCTAAGCCCTGTCGGGCTAAATGATATATACAGAAGCTTAGATATCCTGGCCGGTTCAAAAGAGAAAATAGAAAAAGAAATATTTGAGACAAACAAAAATCTTTTTAATATGAGCGTAGATGTTGTATTTTATGATGTTACCACCTTTTCTTTTTCAAGTGTAATTGCTGACGACTTAAAAGACTTCGGATACTCAAAGAAAGGTAAACCAAACAAGGTTCAGGTGGTAATGGGCCTACTTATTGATTGCTATGGACGCCCCATTGGATATGAGCTTTTTTCGGGTAATACATTTGACGGAAAAACACTACCAGCTGCTCTTGATGCGCTTGAGAAACGTTTTGGGATAAGAAAAGTAGTAATAGTTGCAGACAAGGGCATTGCCTCAAAAGTTAACTTAAAAGAAATAACAGATAAAGGGTATTCATATATATTTGCATACCGGCTAAAATCTGCTTCAGATAAGATAAAGGCTCAAGTATTTTCCGGCGGATACACAAAGTTGCAGGACAGCGATGAGTCTTTAAGCTATAAGGTAATTTCAAATACAGACAGCTTCTACATAGGTTCCAAAAAAGAAAGCCTTACCCAGAAGATAGTAATAACCTACTCAGAGAAAAGGGCTAAAAAAGACAAAATAGACAGACAAAGAATGATTGATAAAGCACAAGACCTTTTAGAAAACTTCTCAAAAATTAAAGCATCAAACAGACGAGGCGCTAAAAAATATATAAAGCAGGAGGCTGAAAATATAGATTATTTTCTGGACGTTGCTGCAATCAAAAAAGACAGCCGCTTTGACGGCTATTATGCCATAGCTACAAACCAGGATGATCTGGAGCCAGAAGACGTAATATCAGCATATCATAACTTATGGAAAATAGAGCAGTCTTTCAGGATAATGAAATCAAGTCTTGAGGTAGAGCCGGTATTTGTCTGGACACAAAAAAGGATTAAGGGCCATTTTGTAATATGCTTTTTGGCATTTTTGCTTGAAAGACACCTTGAATTTAAACTGTATAAGAATAATATATCCGCCTCAGCAGAGAAAATAAGAGAGGCGCTAAATTCGCTTAACTTTGCAAAAGTATCTCTTAATGAAAACACATACTTTATTAAAACCAAAGCAACAGATCTTGCCAATAAGATATTAAGAATCTTAAAGATTGGACCTCCTAAAAATATTACACCCGTGGAAGAATTAAGTCTCTAAAAAGTAAAGTGGTGGCAAAATGCACGCTTTTTTGCCCAAATTTGCCCTTTTTGTGCGGGATTTACAAAATCAACTGACAAAGTCAGGAAAAGGGCTATATTTCAGACCGTGATTATGCAAAACTGACCAACCGCGCCAAAGCCACCAGAAGCCTTGATTTTAATAAGCTTATAGATATGGGTCTTATCCAAAGAAAAGGAAAAGGAAGAGCAACGTATTATCAGTTGGAAGAAGAACGGTAAGTATGTGCGGCCATTCTTATTACCATAAGACTAAAGACATCGAAACATTAAGAAGAATTCTTGGCCATTCAGATATCAGCACCACCACGATCTACATAACTCTTGCCAAAGACTATGCTTCATACTGCACTTCTCCCTTACGGTTAAATTTTTGCTAAATAATTACTCTTATTCTGCGGCTCATAAAGATATTCGATTCTATCTGTAACCCTGTAAAAGATAATTTTACCTTCATTTCTCATCTGCATAATTTGCTCCTGAGAAAGGTTTGATTCAAGCATTTTTTCCTTTAGGCTAAGGCATCCTTTATCTCTAAGACGCCTGTGGCGGCTCTTTATTCTGTATGTTCTGATTATACGACTTATGGTCCTTAAGTTAAACAAATTGCCATTCCATGCGCGATATCCTTTTTCGTTCAGTATATCTGCAATCTCAGATGGAGTATAATTTTCTGTCAGCTCATCCACCTGCCTTATTATATCTTTTCTTGTCTTTCTGACTTCGCATATGGGAAGTTTCTTTTCAATGGCCAGAGTCTTTGATGTGCCTGCCTTAAACCTTATGTTTGCAATAATCTTTTTATCATCATTTTTAACTGTCACATCCTCGATTAGTAAACGTAACATTCGCTTTTTATCTCTGAAAGAAACTTCTTTGCTGCTCCAGATACTGGCAAAATCTTCTGTTATCTTAATAATATCTGATCTTGTAGTTTTGGTCATTTCTTTTAAATCATCTTTCTTCTTTTTTTCATATCCATCTTTTATCTTTTCAAGTTCACGGATCTTACCGTTCCACTCTGATTCAAGCTCTGTTGCCACCAGGCGATTGGCAGGATCTACAAGCATATATCTTTTTCTGGCAATCTCCATATCATATTTTGCCCTTTCTACCTGCTGTCTGTAAAAATTATCAGCTTCAAGCTTTCTTTTATTTAGCTCATCTTCTACTTTTATTGCTGCCTTTATAGCAAGCGGATTTAACATTTCAAGCAGCATTTTTGAAATCTCTTCATCAACTTTTTCTCCCATTACTGTCTGGCACACCTTTTTACCACTTTTGATATAATCTTTGATGCACATGTATATGGGGACGAGCTTTGAACAGTTCTTCTGGTATCTAACAGACATTCTTTTGCCGCACTTTCCGCATATAACTATTCCCTGAAGCAGAGCAGGCCCTTCACGAGGGGGACTTTTTCTTCTATCTTCTCCGTAGGCGCAACAGTTATCTTTTAGCTTGCTTAAATTTTCTTCGAATTGAGCTCTGGTTATGTAGCCCGGATGAGCATCAGGCATATAGACGTGCCAGTCATCTACCGGCATATTAAGTGATCTTTTGCCATTTACCGTATTCTTTACCTGCGCTCTCCCGTAGTAATATATGCCTGCATATATGGGATTGTTAAGAATCCTTAGTGTCCTGCTGTGTTCAAGAGGGTTCCATACAAGATCACCTTTTCTTGGTCCGCAGAGCAGTCTCTTGGGTATTTTAAGATCTTGTCTATTAAACTGTCTTACAGTAGCACAGGCAGAGCCGGTTTGCTTAAATGTCTCAAAAAGAAGATTTATGGCATTCTGTACGGCAAGGTCATAATCTTTTACTATCTTATCATTTTCATTATATACATACCCTGCAGGAAGAGCTCTTTTCAGTTCACCTCTTTTTGCCTTGGAAATCGTCCCTCCTCTCATCCTTGCCTGCAAAAAATGCATCTCTGCCTCACTCATAGTGCCCTTAAGCCCTAAAAGCAGCCTGTCATTAAAATCATTTACATCATAAATTCCGTCCTCATCCATAATTAAGGTATCTGTTATTGCACATATCTCAAGAAGCCTTAACCAGTCAGAGGAGTTTCTGGAAAGTCTTGAAACCTCGATGCTTACAACGATTCCTGCATGACCCATGCCGACTTCAGCCACAAGCTTTTTAAAACCTTCACGCATTTCAGATGACGTACCTGATTGGCCAAGGTCACTATCAATTGTAATAATTAAATCCTCTGACCAGCCAAGAGCTATTGCCTTCTTCTTTAATGCATACTGCCGTTTTGTGCTTTCAGAATTTTCATATACCTGCCTGAGTGTTGACTGCCTGATGTATAGGTATGCATTGCGCTCCAGATGAGTTGCCTTTAACTTACCCCCATCAGATTGATACATGGCTACTCCTTTCTTCTAAAATCATATTTGCTAAAAGCATTGTTATCTCCTGCTCCAAATCATTGGGTAAAAATCCTGGATTTTTAATTATTTTTTCTGTTTTGCCAACAGGTTCATGATAAACTTCACTTTCCTTCTCTATCTTAATCCAAAAGAGAAATCCTTTTTTTAAAAAAAGATCAAGTCCTAAGGGATGGCTAAAATTGCAAACACCCTCAAGAACATATGAGCGAATATCCTCATAATCTTTTAGAAGACCGATGGAATCAGATATTACCTCTTTAGATCTTTCGTTGTTTTTTTTTAGCCCTTTTTATTGCCCTCTCTATGCTTCTTTGATGAACTTTAATATTAAAATTCACTTTAATCCTTTCCTTTATCTGGCTTGATTTTATATCAGGTTTTTCTTTAATTAGTGCATTAACAAAGCCCATGACTTCGTCTGTTAATTTGTGAGCGCTACGTGGTCCTCTTTTGCTGGGAATTAGACCAGCTAATCCACTTTGCTCAAATGATTTTTTAATTTTATAAAATGATATTCTTGAAAAACCGTATGTCTTTGATGCTTCAGAAATACTGACTGCATCTTTCTTATTAGATCTAAGCATTTCATATCTGACCTGGATTAAATCATTAGGGTCAAAGAATTGTATGTTTTTAAATTTTTCATCTATCACTTTATCGGAATTTTTATTTAATGTTTTATTTTCCTCTAAAGCCTGCCGCCTGGTGCTGCTTGTCTTTTTATGCTCCATATAATTACCTCCTTAAATATTGTTAATATAATTATGCCATTATATAAATATATTGTCAATCTTAGTTTTAGATTGTATATTTTATAGATATAAGGCATATTTTAATTAACATTATGGCATAATTTACTTAACACTGTTTTTTTAGGTATTTTAAAATCTTAGACAACTCTACCAAATTAGAATATTTAAAATCACATCTACCTGCGGACTGAATAGCAAACATGTCAGGTTCTGCTACATCCGTCCATGAGGTAGGTATTGTGGCAAAATCCCCGTTTTTATCTAAATATACTACCCTGTCCTGGCCCCAGGACTGTCTTCTGTCTATAAATTCATACTCGTCTTTGTATTGGGGAATAAACGGATGGGTGATCTTAAATGTTTTTCTACTGTTTGCACAAGGTGCAATTGACAGCCTATGTGAA
>JAPLCN010000086.1 GCA_026392215.1 Actinomycetota bacterium
AAGCGATAAGGGAATCCCTCTGGTAATAATGATTACAAACGATTTAGGCAAGGTCAGTGAAGTTGATGTTCTGAACACAATGACAGTCAGCGGACATTTCAGATACCCATATCCTGAATTAACCCAGTAATAATTTTTGTAATAATATTTAATAAAATATATAATGAAAATACAAAATTAGCTAATATATATTATTCTATTAAAAACTTAGCAATTTTATGAAATTTTAGGAGGTTTTTAAATGGCTGAAAATAAAACAAGATGTAAAAAAGTAGACCCTAAGATAGTTGCATATATAGCTGGTGGAGCAGTTGCAGGAGGTATCATCGGATATATTATTAACAGGGCTGGCTTTAAGAATGTAGCAAAGGTATTAAAAGATAAAAATATAATTTCTCCAAATATCGGAAATTTTATTGAAGACTTTGATTTAAAATCCTTTACTTCAAAAGCTGGTAAAGATTTCGAGGATATCGGCGAAGATTAAATAATTTGATTAATATAATTATAAAAATGCTGCCCTGAAATTTTAAGGCAGCATTTTTATTTTAAAATTAACTTAATAGCCTGGCTTTATATTTACATATTCAAGCTATTCTCAAATAAATATATAACCAGCCTGATCATTATACTTTTATAAACATTGCTGCCTATAAGAAATATGCCTGAAATATTTCTTAATATTTTTTACCTTTAATTCCTGATTTTTATATAAAAAATCAAAAAAACAGGAAAAAATTAGCTTTGTGGAGGCTGTGGTGGAGGAACGATATCTGTACTTTTTCCTCTTGGATTCTTTCTCATAACCATAAAATAATATACTATCCCGGCAACCCCGTTAAGGCCTGCTACCCAGCTTACAAGCAAAATAACAAGCCATGTTGTTTTCGCACTTTCCCCGCCCTGCGGAAATTCTTCAAGTTTTCTCTGGGCACAATCAACAATAGCTATAATCCAGAAAACCAACAAAGCAATTCCTACAAGTGCAAAAACAATCCAGAAGCAAACCATCAGCCACATGAAACCACCAAAAGCAGTCCATATTGCTGCTTCTTCGCCAGCCGCAATTAACATTTTTTCTCCTTGAGTGTTAATTATCCTAATAATAAAACGTGTAAATTTAACAATTTACTTTACATAAAAATTAATGCTTAAAATTATTATATATAGAAAAACAATAAAACTAAATTTATTTTAAAAAAACTGTAACTTTGTTTTTACTTCTTTAAAGTATTTGAGCTGAACCACAATCCACTGACTATCATTTTTCCGCTTTCGTCTTTAAAAAGAAACTGGGCTGTAACATCTCCGCTATTTTCCTTGGAATATTTTGACAAATAAAATACGCTTGTATAGCCTTTTTCAGTAAGGGTCTTGTCAAATTTTAAACTGCCTTGCTGATATTCTCCTATTTTATCTCTTAAAGGCTTGCAAAGTGCATTAATAAAAGCATCTTTTTCTGACGTATATGCCTTTTGGGTTTTAGGATCAATTATTTTTTTTAAGGCATCTTTGAATTCCTTATTAAAATATATTGAAACTAAGTCGTAATCATCTTTGTTCATAGCAACAAGTACTTTTTCAGCAATTGCCGCTGAATAATCGGGTTCAACTATTCCTCTTTGAGCACATCCTGTTGAAAGCGCTAAAAAAGCAACCGGAAGAGCCAGGCAAATTACTAAAATAATGCTTAAAATTCCTTTATTTCTCAATTTAATTCTCCTGATAACT
>JAPLCN010000192.1 GCA_026392215.1 Actinomycetota bacterium
ATCATATCAAGGAATTGTTTGATGAGGCAGGCAAAGAATTTAAAAGCGGCCAGTACAAATGCTTTGATCTGGCATTAGGAAATTAAGCGGTGGTTTTACTAAAAAAACAACAAAGACACCTGTTAACGAGTTGGAAGTTGCAAGAAACAGAATGAAAGAATTTAAATAATTTAAAAAAAAATGAGGAAAAAGTAAATGAAAACCATAAGTTGGGAAGAAGGAGAAAAACGATTATTAAGTAATTTTGAAGTATTAAAAGAATGTCAGAAGTTGGAGCCTGAGTTCAGAATTCTAAGGGAGTTAATATATCTAAGAAAAGGAAAAAGAATTTCACAGGAAGAACTTGCAAGACTAATAAAAATTAAACAATCAAATATTGCCAGGAGTTGCAAGCATTGACCAGGGGCAGTGGTATAACCCAGATAGCAATGGCATAGACTTTGACAGTTGTATAAATGTATTGACCCGGGACGAAAAGTCACCGGTTGGAGCATTTGCATCAAATACCTGTCTTGTGCAGATAGAAAAAATGTAATAAAAATAATATTATTATTGTAATTTATACAATAATATTCTACAATAACAATCAATAGTAAAAATCATATCAATAAAAAATTTTTTTTAAACGAAGGACTTTGCATTGAAAGAAAAATTAAAAAATGCAACATTTTCGATACCAGTAGAATTGCTGGATGATTTAAAAAACATTGTAAAAACTGGACGTGCAAGGTCAGTTAACTCTGCTGTAAGAGAAGCAATAGAGCTGTATTCTGCAGAAAAAGAAAAAGAAAATTTAAAGGAAGAAATGAAGAGCGCTTCCAAAGACCCATTATTTTTAAAAGATCTGGGTAACTCTATGGATAGTTTTAGAACTTCAGATGGTGAAACAGCCAGAATAATATCAGACTGGTAAAATAAATGCTTGACTACCAATGGAAAATTTTTTGGGCTAACCTTGACCCGACAAAGGATTCTGAGCAATCAGGAATCAGGCCGGTTATTATAATATCAGTAGAAGAAAGCAATTTATTTCTTCCAATAATTGCTGTTCTGCCTCTTACTTCTTTTAAGCCGGAGAGAAAAATCTATCCAACAGAAGTTTTTCTTCTTAAAAATGATACAGGCCTAAAAAAAGATTCAATAGCCATGGCTCATCAAATAAGAGTTATATCTAAAGAAAGGCTTTTAGAACAATGCGGTTCAATTGATTCCGATGATATTAAAGAAAATATTAAAAATGCTGTAAAGATATTTTTAGGAACAAAAGTGGGAACCCTCGGTTTTTCAAATCCGAGATGAGAGCATTAAAACAGAGGACTATCTGCATAGTAAAAAATTAAGATATATTTTGAAAAGTAATGGATTTTTTAATATACTATATGTATGTATGATTTAATACATGATAGAACTACGGTTTATAATATCAGATACCATATTGTTTGGTCAGTTAAGTATCGAAAAGATGTGTTGATTGGTAAAGTTGAAAAAAGCTTAAAACAAATATTAATAGATATAGCTAATGATGTCATCCGTCACCAGCATTGAACCATACGTCAGTAGCATTGAACCAGTCACCCAGAATAATGTCTGATCCTGTGCATTTGTTTGTATCAGCAAAACCAAAGTATTCACCAAGTTATATATACAAGATGCTTAAGGGAATAAGCGGCAGAAGGCTTTTTATGAAATACCCGGGTTTAAAGAAGTAATTATGGAAAGGTCATTTATGGAACCCTTCAACGTATGTTGAAACAGTAGGTCATATATCAGAAGATACCATAGAAAAATATATACAGGATCAAAAAAAGAAATGAAAAACAAGAAAGATGATAATTATATAGAAATTGGATATAAGTTTAAAATATATCCAACAGAAGAACAAAAAGCTTTTTTTGAAAAGCATTTTGGATGTGTACGGTTTATATATAATTATTTGCTTAATTTAAGAACGGAAGTCTATAAAAAAGATAAAACTAATATATCAGGATATGAAGCAAAAGCCTTCAAGAAGCTGCAATTGATCTTGAGAAAGCTTACAGGAGGTTTTTTAAGAAACTGGCAGTCTATCCAAACTTTAAAAAGAAAAGAAATGAACAAAAATTTAAAATACCTCAAAATTTTTACTTAAGAGAAACAAAAAAGGGTAAATTCTACTTAACAATTTCAAAGCTTAAATCAGATATAAAAGTTAATTTGCATAGAAAAATAGAAGGTGCGATTAATCAGATAACTATATCAAGAACCCCTTCCGGGAAATATTTTGTAAGTTTTAACTCTACAGTAGCTAAAAATAAAGTTTTTAAACAAAAAGATAATAAAACAGATAAAACAGGCATAGATCTTGGTATTGAGTCATTTATAACTACAGATAAGGGAGAAAAAATCAAACCCCCTATCTTTTTAAGATTACTGGAGAGGCGACTTAAAACCTCGCAGAGATCATTATCAAGAAAAAAGAAGTTTTCAGCTAATTTTCATAAGCAAAGAAAAAAAATAGCTGTTATCCATGAAAAAATCGCTTATCAAAGGTTAAATTTTCTTCATCAATTAAGTTTTAAGATAACTGATGAAAACCAAACCATTTATCTTGAGGACTTAAATGTTAAAGGAATGATAAAAAACCGTCATTTATCAAAATCTATCGCAGATGCAAGCTGGGGAGAATTTACAAGACAACTAAAATATAAATCTAAATGGCGGGATAAAGAATTAATTCAAATCGGTAGATTTGAAGCTTCAAGCAAAACATGCAGTGTTTGCGAATGGAAAAATAAATACTTAAAGTTTCATCAAAGAAAATGGCTCTGTCCTGAATGTAAAACTATTCATGACAGAGATATAAATGCAGCTAAAAATATTTTAAAACTAGGGCAGGACATGTCCAAAGTTAAGCCTGTGGAGAAATCAACCTCTGTTTTTTCTTTCAAAAAGAGACAAGTTGGCTCTGTGAAGCAGGAACCGGTTCCTAATATTGGGATGCACGGTAATTTATTGCCGTGAGGATGTCACATTATGATTTAAGAACCTTAAATATAAAATATTAGAATTTATTAAAATAAGTTTTCTACTTAGGTAATATTAAATGTTATTATTATAATTGATTAATTTTTGAATATATTTACAGTAAAACAACTTTAATTTTACACCAGGAAATGAGGAGAATGATAATGTTTGGTAAACGTAAAGCTGAAAAACCAAAAAGTCCGCTGGGGATACTATTATATGAATATGACTTAATCATAAGTTCGGAGCTTAGAGATATTTTTAAATCTATCAAGCAAGGCAGGAATTTAAATCCTGCCAGAACAGGGAGGGTTATTGATAGTATTTTTTACAGATTTGATTCCTTTATTGAAAATATCTCAAAAGACAATCTAAAGGTAGATTACAGATCGGATAAGGCAAGAGATTTAATCATAGAAATGATAAAAAAAATCAAAGATTCGTTCGAAAAAATAAGAAATGAAAATTTTGATTTGCAAAACCAGAGCTTAAACGATATTTATAGTGAATTTGAAGCTGCCTTTACTCTCAGGGAAGCAATCAGAAAAAAATTAAAAGATATTGAAAGCGATTATACTTAATAATTATTTAAATCGGCAAATAAAATGAATATAGAAGAAAGCCTTAATCTTTACTTAAGATATTTAAAATATGAAAAAAACCTGACTCCAAATACAATCCTTTCATATAATAATGACCTTCTTCTAATGAAGGATTATCTCATAAAAAACAAAATATATGATGTAAAAGAAATGACGCTTTCAATTTTCAGGAATTTTTTGAAGTTTCTTGATAAATATCAATATAGCAACAGAACAATAATAAGGAAATTTTCTTCTTACATTAATTATTTTAAATTTCTGGAACAAAATTCTTTAATTGATGTGCAGCTTAGCCAGAAAATATCACTTCCCAAAATTGAAAAAAGATTTTATAATTTCCTGTCTGAATCTGAAATTAATAATCTGCTTGAAACAATTGATGAACAGGATAATTTTGGAATAAGGGGCAGGGCTATTTTTGAATTATTTTATTCAACCGGAGCCAGAATAAGTGAGCTGGTAAATATTACATTAGATAAGATAGATATAAAAAATAAAGAAATAGAAGTTTTTGGCAAAGGAAGAAAATCAAGAATAGTATATTTAAATGATATTTCTTTGGAAAAATTAAGCCAATATTTAAATATAAGGAGCCAGTTTCTATTTGATAAAAAAAACAATAACTACAAAAAAAACAATTATTTATTTCTTAACAAGAACGGAGGCAGCCTTTCGTCAAGGTTTATAAGAATATTATTGGATAAATATTTAAAAAAGGCAGAAATAAATAAGAAGATTTCCCCTCATAGCATCAGGCATAGTTTTGCAAGCCATATGCTTCAGGAAGGCGCTGGCATAAGAGAAGTTCAAGAGCTTCTGGGCCATGAGAATATAAGCACAACGCAAATTTATACTCATTTAAATTTAAAAAAATTAAAAAAAGATTATGAAAAATTTCATCCGCGGGCAAATTAATTAAAAATCTCCGTGTATGTGCAGCTGTTATTCTATATTTATTTGCCCAAAATATTTTATTATGCTAAAATCATCCAGAAAAAATACACACACCGTATTATGGGTAATGGTAATTATTTTTGAAGCGGTGGAGGAAAAACCATTTAATTAGGAGGAAAATTGGACGAAATAACTATCAAGCAGCTGCTGGAAGCGGGTGTTCATTTTGGTCATCAGACCCGCAAATGGAATCCCAAAATGAAGAGATATATATTTGCTGCAAAAAACGGCATATATATTATCGATCTTCAGCAAACTCTTCAACTTTTAAACGAAGCTTATGAGTTTGCAAAAAATATTGTAATCGACGGAGGCATTATTCTTTTTGTAGGCACCAAAAAGCAAACGCAGGATATCATTGAAAATAATGCCAAAGACTGCATGATGCCTTATGTGAAAAACAGATGGCTTGGCGGCACTCTGACTAATTTTGAAACAATATCAAAAAGAGTCAAAAGAGCGGATGAGATTGAAGATATGGAAAAAAACGGGGTATTTGAAAAATTGCCAAAAAAAGAAGTTCTTGGTATACAAAATGAATATCAGAAATTAAATTACAATATGGGTGGCATAAGGCACATGAGAAAGCTTCCGGACGCATTATTTGTAATTGACCCCCATAAGGAAGAGATTGCAGTTAAAGAAGCTGTAAAACTTGGAATTCCAATAATAGCAATAACTGATACTAATTGTGACCCTGATAACATTGATTATGTTATTCCAGGCAATGATGATGCTATCAGAGCATGCAATTTATTATGCGGCGTTATAGCCAGAGCAGTTAAGGATGGCAATTCAAGCATTGTAAGCGCTAAAGATAATATCGAAAAAGAAAAGCATGACCAGGAAGAAATCAAAAAATCAATAGAAAATGAAGATAAATTAGATAACGCGCCTGAAGATGATGAAGTTTGGGCATAATTTTTAAATAATAGGAGAGTGAAATAATGGCAGAAATAAAAGCAGATCAGGTTAAAAAACTTAGGGAAAAATCCGGTGTAGGAATGATGGAGTGCAAAAAGGCTCTTACAGAAGCTTGCGGAGATATGGATAAAGCTGAATTAATTTTAAGGGAGAGAGGACTTGCAGCTGCTTCAAAAAAATCAAACAGGATAGCTAATCAGGGGCTTATTGAAAGCTATATTCATCCGGGCTCAAAAATAGGTGTTTTACTTGAAGTTAACAGCGAAACAGATTTTGTTGCAAGAAATGAGCAATTCAAAGAGCTTGTTCATAATATAGCTCTTCATATAGCTGCTGCTGCACCATCATATATTTCAAGCGAGGATGTTCCAGCGCAAATTATAGAAACTGAAAAAGATATATATAAAAAACAGGCTTTAAATGAAGGAAGGCCGGAAGCAGTTCTTGAAAAGATAGCTGAAGGCAGACTGAAAAAATTCTATGAAGAAAACTGCCTTCTTGAGCAGTTGTATGTTAAAGATAATGATATGACAATTAATGACCTTGTAAAGCAGTCAATTGCTAAAATTGGTGAAAATATTGTAATCAGAAGATTTTGCAGATTTGTTCTTGGAGAAGAAATAAAATAAAATCTAATAATAAGTAAAAAAATATTTAGGTGTGTATTAAATAATTTAAATTTTATTAAAATTTTATAAGATTTTATAAATTTTTATGCTTGAACAAAAATATAAAAGGGTCCTGTTAAAAATCAGCGGGGAGTCTCTCAAAGACGATGATTGCGGCTCCGGGATTGATTTTAAAATAATGGACAGAATTGCCCAGGAAATTAAAGAAGCCAGTGACAGCGGAGTTGAAGTTGCCATTGTGATTGGAGGAGGCAATTTCTGGAGAGGTGCAACTGCAAGCGAACTGGGTATGGAAAGAGCTGCTGCTGACTATGTCGGGATGATAGCGACAGTAATGAATGCAGTTGCTCTACAGGATGCTCTTGAAAAAAAAGGAGCAATTACCAGAGTTCAGTCTGCCATAACAATGCAAGAAATAGCAGAGCCATTTATCAGAAGGAGAGCAGTAAGACACCTTGAAAAGAAAAGGGTTGTGATTTTTGCAGGCGGAACGGGAAATCCATATTTCAGTACTGATACCGCTGCTGCACTTAGGGCTCTTGAAATTAATGCTGAAATAATCTTTAAAGCGACAAGGGTTGATGGGGTATATGACAAAGATCCTTTGAAATTTAAAGAAGCTGTAAAATTTAATGAATTAACTTATCTTGATGTAATAAAAAAAGGACTTAAGGTTCTTGACTCAACTGCAACAACATTGTGTATGGATAATAATCTTCCGATCGTAGTTTTTGATATAACAAAACAGGGAAATATTAAAAATGCAATTCTGGGAGAAAAAATTGGAACAATAATATCCAGGGGGGTGAGTTAAAATTAAAGACGTACTACTTGCAGGTAATGAAAGAAAGATGGCAGCAACTATTGATAAAATAGTTCATGAATTTAATACTATCAGAACTGGCAGGGCATCAGTAAGTTTGCTTGATAGAATTTTAATTGATTACTATGGGACAAAAACTCCGGTAAAACACATCTCAAACATAAGTCTTCCGGAACCAAAAACAATAGTTATTTCACCTTATGAGCCAAAATTATTAAAAGATATTGAAAAACAAATTCTTGCTTCCGATCTTGGACTGAATCCTTCAAATGATGGCAAAGTTATCAGGTTATCCATCCCTGCTCTTAATGAAGAGCGCAGAAAAGAATTGGTAAAAGTTATTAAAAAAATTGCCGAAGATGGCAGAGTTGCGATCAGAAATATCAGACGGGAAGGTATTGAAGATTTCAAAAAACTTGAGAAAAAAGATGAAATTACAGAGGATGATCTTAAAAGTATTGAAGAGGAAATTCAGGATCTTACTGATGAATATATAGAAAAGATAAATAATATTTTAGCTCAAAAAGAAAGTGAAATTATGGAAGTGTAGGTGCATATAAGCTACATTGAAAATATTTTCACGTTTATTTTCTTCTAAAAAAAATCTTACAATTGAAGAATTAAGAAAAAGTACTGTCCCGAAACATGTTGCTGTAATAATGGATGGTAATGGAAGATGGGCTTCAAGACATGGGCTGCCCCGCCTTGCCGGCCACAGGGAAGGTGTAAAACCTTTAAAAAGAATAGTCCGATTATGTTCTGATCTGGGCATAAAATATCTTACTGCTTATTCCTTTTCAAGTGAAAACTGGCAGAGGCCTAAAAATGAAGTTTCAGGGCTTATGCAGTTGTTTTTTGAAACAGTTGTTGCGGAGCTTGAAGAACTTAACAAAAACGGAGTAAGGATCGTCTTAATAGGGAACAGGAATTTAATTCCGCAAAGGGTTTTAAAAAAATTTGAGGATGCTGAAATTATAACAAAAAACAATAACAATGTTGTCTTAAATATTGCATTCAGCTATGGTTCCAGGCAGGAAATACTGGAAGCAGTAAAAAAAGCCTGCATCAATATTACAAATAAGGAAATAGATATTAATGATATAGATGAAAGTTATTTTTCCAAACTTCTTTTTACCAAAAATTGCCCTGACCCGGATTTGCTGATAAGAACAAGCGGAGAATTCAGAATAAGCAATTTTTTATTGTGGCAGATTGCATATAGCGAGCTTTATTTTACAAAAACTTTATGGCCTGATTTTTCAGATGCTGAATTTTTAAAAGCCATTCAGGATTATCAATACAGAAACAGAAGATTCGGGAAGACTTAAACAAATGAATACAGTTTTCCAATATATATTAGCAATTCTTGGTTTTTCAATCATAATAATTGTCCATGAATTCGGGCATTTCATTTTTGCAAAAATAAACAAAATTTTTGTTGAGGAATTTTTTGTTGGAATGGGCCCTAAAATTCTGAAGTTCAAGGCAAAAAGCGGAACATTATGGGGCCTGTCGGCTATACCTGTAGGCGGATATAATAAAATATCAGGTATGGACAGAGATGAGAAAGTTTCTGAAGACAAAAAAGACCAGGTATACTACAAAAAGCCATTTTGGGTTAAGTTTTCTGTTATTTTTGGCGGAGTATTAATGAATGTTGTTTTTGCTGTTATCCTTATTATTATTTTTTTTAGCATGGGCATTTATTCGCCTGCAAATACCATTGATTTTATTGAGAAAAACTCTCCTGCTCAAACATATGGCTTAAATATTAACGATAAAATTCTTTATTTAAATGATACGCAAATAAAGAATTGGGATGATTTTTCAATTAATGTAAAAAAATATCCGGATAAAGATGTAATTTTTAAAGTGCTAAGAGATAGCAAAGAGCTAAGCATTAAAGTAAAGCTGGGAGCTAAAGAAGGTTCAGGATATTTAGGAATAAGCCCTAAACTTGAAAAAGTTAAACTTGGATTTGGCGGGGTAATTAAAGAAACCTTTAAACTTGTCGGCAATTTTACTGCCACTTATTTCAAGCTTCTCGGAATGCTGTTTGCAGGAAAACTGCCATTTACCGAGGCTCGTCCGGTATCACCTATAGGATTAGTAGCAATTTTCCAGCAATCTGCGGCACTAGGTTTTCAGAATTTTATAATGCTTGTAGGTTTGGTATCTTTAATTCTCGGGTTTAGCAATCTGATACCACTTCTTCCTTTAGATGGCGGGCATATTGTAATAATAATAATTGAAGCGATAAGAAAAAAACCCGTAAGTAAAAAAGCTTTTCAAATATACAGTAACATAGGACTGGTTATTTTTATTGCGCTGTTTGCAATTGGATTTGTATTCGATATTATTAAGCCTATAAATATAAGCAATATGTAACTTAAAGGCTGCTTCATTTAATTTCCGGTAATGTTAATTAAGCTTAATTTAGATATATTTCATTGCAATTAATTTTATTTTACTGATAATTTAATAAATAATTATTACTTATAAGTGTTTGCATATGGAAAAAGGATATAAAAGAAAAGTAACAAGGGAAATTACAATTGGCAGAAAAAAAATAGGTGCAGGAAGTCCAATTCTTGTCCAATCAATGACTAAAAATAAATTTGAGCACCCCGGACTTTTAAAAGAGGAAATCAGGGGTTTAATCAGTTCAGGCTGTGAAATTGTAAGGATTGCTGTTACAGATAAAGATTCAATAGCTCATGTCAGTTCTTTATTAAAAGAAGGTTTTTTTAACGACGTGCCATTAGTGGCAGACGTCCAATTTGACTTTGAACTTGCTCTTCTTGCTCTTGAAGCGGGCGCACATTGCGTAAGGATAAATCCCGGCAATATTGGGGGTCTGCAAAAAACACGGGAAGTAATAAAAAAAGCAAAAGAAATGGACGCCTGCATCAGAATAGGTGTAAATTCAGGTTCAATTGATAAAAAAATATTAAGAAAAACCAGTAATGATTTTCCACAGGCAATGATTGAAAGCACTTTGGAGTATGTGAGATTTTTTGAAAATATGCAGTTTTATAATTTCAAAATTTCAGCCAAAGCTTCTTCAGTGACCGATTCAATTTATGTGTATAAAGCTTTATCTGAAAAGATAAATTATCCCTTGCATCTTGGCATTACTGAAGCAGGTTCAAAATTTGCAGGTTCCATAAAATCTGCGGTAGGTTTGGGAATTTTACTATATGAGGGGATAGGAGATACGATAAGGGTATCTTTAACTGACGATTCAGTTAAAGAAGTTAAAGCAGGCTATTATATATTAAACAGCTTAAACCTGCGCAGTTATGGAGTTGATATCATATCCTGCCCGACCTGTGGAAGAACAAAAGCTGATTTAAAAAGCATAGCAGGAGAAATTGAAAAAATAACACAAAAAATTTCAGTACCTTTAAAAATAGCTGTAATGGGATGCATGGTCAATGGTCCGGGAGAGGCAAAAGAAGCAGATATCGGAATAGCATTGGGTACAAGTAAGGCTACTATTTTTCTTAAGGGGAAAGTATTAAAAAAAGTTGAAATAAAAGACGTATTTTTTGAATTTAAAAATGAACTTGAAAAATTACTGCAAATAAATAACGTTAGGCTTTAAAAATTTAAGCAGGTAACTGAAAATAAAAATAATAAATAATTTAAACAGGGAGAGAAAATTTGAGGTTTTCAAAATATTTTTTGCCAACGTTAAAAGAGGATCCCAGTGATTCAGATATAATAAGCCATTCCCTAAGCATAAGGGCCGGGCTTATCAGAAAAGTAGCTTCAGGTATTTATACTTTTCTTCCGCTTGGCTTTAAAATTCTAAAAAAGATTGAAAATATTATAAGGGAAGAGATGAATGATGCAGGAGCTATTGAAATTTTTATGCCGGTAATGCAGCCTGCAGAAATCTGGCAGCAGTCAAACAGATGGTATGAATACGGCCCTGAAATGTTTAAGCTTGTTGACAGGAACGAAAGAGATTTTTGTCTTGGACCAACCCACGAAGAACTGATTACAACAATGGCAAGCTCTGATATTTATTCATACAAGGATCTACCTGTTAATTTATACCAGATCCAGGTTAAATTCAGAGATGAAATAAGGCCAAGATACGGCTTGCTAAGAGCAAGAGAATTCATAATGAAAGATGCATACAGTTTTGGAGCAAGCGAAGAGGATCTCGATAAAGACTATGATGCAATGTATGCCACGTATGCAAAAATAATTGAAAGAATAGGCCTGAAATATAAGGTGGTGGAAGCAGATACCGGATTAATAGGGGGAAAATTTTCACATGAATTTATGATTCTTGCAAAAAACGGTGAAGAAACAATTGCATATTGCGATGAATGCAGATATGCCGCAAATTTTGATAATGCAAAGTTTAATATAAGGCCGTTTCCTGTAAGTGATGCTGCAGGCTTAAATGAAGGATTAAAAGATATCAAGGAAATTCATACTCCTGGCATTAAAACCATTGAAGATCTGACAAATTTTTTAACCCAGCCTCCGCAAAATATAATCAAAACAATAGCAGTAAAAAATAATGAAGGTGATGTTTTTGCATTTTTATTATCCGGGGATAGAACTCTTAATCTGGCAAAAGCAGAAAAATTTCTTAAAACCAGTCTTGAACTGATAAATGAAGATAATAATATATATAAACTTCCACTAGGATTCATTGGTCCTCTCGGATTAAAAAAAGAGATCAGTGTTTATGGAGATTACTCAATACAGAAAAGATCAAACCTGATAGCAGGTGCTAATAAAATTGATTATCATTTTAAAAACATAAATATCAACAGGGACTTTGAAGTTAAAGGCTGGGGTAATTTTTCTTATCCTGTCCCTGGAGATTTATGCGAAAGCTGCGGCAGGGAACTGGAATATGACAAAGGAATTGAAGTAGGCCATATTTTCAAACTTGGAACAAAATACAGCACAAAATTAAACGGTAAGTTTCTTGACAAAGATGGCAAATTAAAACCTTATATTATGGGCTGCTATGGCATTGGCGTTACACGGATGATGGCAGCAGCAATTGAGCAAAGCCATGATGAAAAAGGGATAATATGGCCGAAAAGCATAGCACCTTTTCTTATAAGCCTTATAGCAACCAACATGAGTGAAAACAAAATAAAAGAAGCTGCAGGTAGTGCTTATGAAATGATGCTTTCAAAAAAAGTTCAGGTCCTTTATGACGATAGGGATATAAGTGCGGGCATAAAATTTAAAGATTCAGATTTAATAGGCATCCCGATAAAAATGATTTTCGGGAAAAAGTTTTTACAAAATGAAATTATAGATATTGAATATAGGGACGATGCTTCAAAAACTGAAATTAAATTAAATGAACTGGAAGATTTTGTGAAAAATTTATAAAAATTTAATGAATGATTCAAATTCCAATCCTCAAATTAAATTAAAAGGAATTTTAGAAAAGATTATTTTTAAGAATTCCAGCAATGGTTATATTATTGCTAAATTCAAGCTTGATGATGAAAAAATAGTTGAAACTGTTTTTGGAATAGTGTTTGAAGCTAACCCCGGAGAACATCTTGAGATTGCCGGAGAATATGTTAATAATCCGAAATACGGCCGCCAGTTTAAAATAAACAATATAAATACATTACCACCTGCTACAACAGAAGGAATAGAGAAATATCTTGGCTCCGGACTAATAAAAGGCATCGGACCTGCAATAGCAAAAAAGATTGTTTCCTTTTTTAAAGAAAAAACCCTTGAAATTTTAGACAAGGATATCAATAAGCTAAGCGAAATTGACGGGCTTGGCATTAAAAGGGTTGATATGATAAAAAAAGAATGGGTGAGGCAATCTAAAATAAAAGATATAATGATATTTTTACAATCTCTTGAAATAACACCCGCCTATGCAAAAAAAATATTTAACAGATACGGTGATAATTCAATTAAGGTAATCAGAGAAAACCCATACAGACTTTGTGATGAAATATTTGGTATTGGTTTTAAAATTGCTGATAAAATTGCAAAAAATGCCGGAATAGAGAAAGAGTCAGTTTTCAGAATCAAATCAGGAATAATATATATGCTTGGGCAGCTGCAGGAAGCAGGTAACTGCTATTTTCCTTATGATATGCTGCTTGAGCAGGCAAAAGACTTTCTTGATATAGAAATAAATGATATTAAAAAAACTTTGGATATTCTCAGTAAAGAAAAGGATATTATAGTTTCTGACGACAAGATATATCTTTTTGAAACTTATAATGATGAAAAATTTGTTGCAGAAGAACTGATTAAAATAAAAAAAGAACCTTTAAAAACAAGATTGGACCTGATAAGTATTGAAAACCGGATTAAGGAAATTTCAAAAATTTCTAAAATTGAAATTGATGAATATCAGCAGGAAGCAGTTATAAGTGCTGTTTCTGAAAAAATATTAGTAATTACAGGAAGCCCCGGGACCGGTAAAAGTACAATTTTAAACTATATTTTAAAGATTTTTGAAATGGATAATAAAAATGTGAAACTTGCTGCTCCTACAGGCCGGGCATCAAAAAGGCTTTCAGAAACAACAGGTAAAGAGGCTAAGACAATTCACAGGCTTCTTGAATATAATCCAAAATTAAATACATTTTTAAAAAATAACCGCAGGAAGCTTTCGTGTGATTTATTGATTATTGATGAAGCTTCAATGCTTGATATAAAGCTGATGAAGAATTTAATTGATGCCATTGATTATAAAACAAGAATTATTTTTGTCGGAGATGTTGACCAGCTTCCATCTGTCGGGCCTGGAAATGTTTTAAACGACATAATAAATTCCAAAGTATTTAAAGTTGTAAGATTAAATAAAATATACAGGCAGTTTGGCAGAAGCAAGATTATCTACAATGCACATAGGATAAGAGACGGTTTATATCCAAGCCTGATTTTTAATTCTGAAGATGACAATATCAACGATTTTTATTTTATTGAAAAATCAGAACAGGAAGATGTTGTAAATACTATTTTAAAGATGCTTTTGTATAACCTTCCAAATAAGTTCGGATTTGATCCTTTAAAAGATGTCCAGATTCTTGTTCCTGTAAATAAAGGTATTGTAGGGGTAGAAAACTTAAATTTAAGAATACAGGAGAAATTTAACAGTAATTTAAAAAAGATTATGCGGGGCAGTACAGAATTCAGGCTTAATGATAAGATTATTCAGCAGAAAAATAATTATGAAAAAGATGTCTATAACGGTGATATCGGATTTATAAAAGATATAGATTTTGAACTGCAGGAATTTAAAGTTGATTTTAGTGGTAAGATTGTTACTTATAATTTTTATGATACAGATGAGATAAATCTGTCTTATGCAATTTCCATACATAAATCCCAGGGATCAGAATTTAAATGCGTTATTGTCCCTATATTAACATCACACTACATGCTTCTTCAAAGGAACCTTTTATATACAGCAATAACCAGGGCAAAAGAGCTGGTTGTATTAATTGGAAGCAAAAAAGCAATCGGAATGGCTGTAAGCAAAAATAATGTTGAAAACAGGTTTACCAACTTAAAACTTTTGCTCTCTATGAACTGTTGAATTATTTTATTTTCATGTTATAATCATCCAGAGATTTTTATTAAATTTAATTAATAAACTTAGTGGGCAAAACCCACTATTTTTATTATTTTTGTAAATTTTTAACAATAGGTGAATAAACTTGAACAAAGAATTAATTACAGCACTAAAAGAACTGGAAAGAGAAAAAGGCATTGATCTGGATGTTCTGATTGAAGGCCTGAAAGTTGCTCTTGTCTATGCTTATAAAAAGAATTATAAAGCAAATTTTAATGCAAGAGTTGATTTTGATCTTAATTCCGGCGAAATAAAGGTTCTTAAAATTCTGGAAGAGGGAGAAGCCGAAAAGGAAGGCGTATCTGAAGTAGATGTAACTCCTGAAAATTTCGGCAGAGTTGCAGCCCAAACAGCAAAACAGGTAATAACTCAAAAAATAAAAGAAGCTGAACGGGAAGTAATGTACAATGAATATAAGGAACGTGTAGGTGAGTTGGTCATTGGCATTATTCAGCAGCATGATGCCAGGTGGACACTTGTTGATCTGGGGAAAGTGGAAGCTCTTCTTCCTTCAAATGAACAGGTTCCCGGTGAAAGGTACAGGCATGGTGAAAGGATTAAATGTTATATTTCTGAAGTAAAAAAGACAACAAAGGGTCCTCAGGTAATTGTATCAAGAACACACAGCGGCTTGATAAAAAAGCTTTTTGAACTTGAAGTTCCGGAAATTTATGAAGGTATTGTTACTATTAAAAGCATAGCAAGAGAAGCTGGTCACAGGACAAAAATTGCTGTCAGTTCAAGCGAGAGAAATGTAGATCCTGTAGGTGCATGTGTTGGACCGAAAGGTTCCAGAGTAAGAATGGTTGTTGACGAGCTTGCTGGTGAAAAAGTTGATATTGTCCAATATAGTGATGATGTTGTGGTATACATTAAAAATTCGTTAAGTCCTGCTAAAGTGATAAAAGTTTTAACAGATGAGGATACAAAATTTGCCCTTGTGGTTGTTCCCAATGAGCAATTGTCGCTTGCTATCGGCAGGGACGGCCAGAATGCAAGGCTTGCAGCCAAGCTGACATACTGGAAAATAGACATAAAAAGCGAATCTCAATATGAGGAAGAACTTAATGCAGCAAGAAATGAACGAAAAAACATAAGATAACAGGTGTGGTGAATGGGTTCATATAAAGTTTATCAGATTGCAAAGGAAAATAATTTAGTGTCAAAAGAAATAATAGATATTTGCGCCAGGATTGGCGTGGATGCTAAGAGCCATTCTTCTGCAGTCAATGATGAAGATTTAAAAAAAATTATGGATGCTTTAAAAAAATCTAAAAGCATGCAAGATAAAGATTTAAAAAAGGATAAAAATATTAAAGAAAAAAATAATACAAAAGAACAGGTTCGGGAAAAAGTAAATAAAGCTCAAAATCCTGCAGCAATAGAAAACCCGGAGAAAAAATCAACTGGAAAAAATACAGGAAAACAAACCGGTAAAATCAGTGATCAGAAAGAATTAAAAAAAGAATCTTTAAAACCCGGGACTCCGGAAAAAGAAAAGTTAAAAGGAAAAAAAGATAAAAAATTTAGTGATAAGAAAATTTTGGCAAAAGAAAAAATACCTGTTGTTTTTGATATAGCTGCAGCTTTTGATGATAAAGACGTGGAAAATATTGATAAACTTGAAAAGACAGAGCTAAAACCTGTAAAGGAGAGCATTAAAAGTAAGCCTTTAAGATGGGAAGAAGAGAAAAGATTAAATGTCCGAAGCGTACTGCAAAAAGAACTGGATAAAGAAGATAAATTAGTAAAATCAAGAGGGAAGACAGTTTTTCCCGTAAAAACTGACATTATTTCTGGTTCTGATGCCGAAAGTATGGCTAAAAAGAAAAAAGAAGAAAAGCAGCCCGAAGAAGAACTTAAAAAAAGGCCTGAAATTAAAAAATTAATTGAGCTGCCTGGTGGAGTTACCATGAAGCAGCTTTCAGAAAGAATAAATATATCTTCAAGTGAATTAATTAAAACACTATTTAACCTTGGAGAGATTGTAACCATAAACCAGCCGCTAGGTAATGATCTTTTAGAAATCCTGTCAGGCGAGTATAATTTTAAATTTGTCGTCATAGGTTTTGAAAATAAGCTTGATGAATTATATAAAGATGAACCGGAAGATTTAGTGCTAAGGCCCCCTATAGTTACTGTAATGGGACATGTCGATCACGGTAAAACCACACTGCTTGATGCAATCAGAAAATCAGATGTAGCCGGCGGTGAAGCCGGCGGGATAACACAGCATATTGGTGCTTATCAGATTGAGTATAAAAATAGAAAAATTACCTTTATAGATACTCCTGGCCATGAAGCATTTACAGCAATGCGTGCAAGAGGTGCAAGAGTTACAGACATAGCAATTATTGTTATAGCTGCAAATGACGGCATAATGCCTCAATCAGTAGAAGCTATTGACCATGCAAAAGCTGCCGGAGTACCTATAATTGTCGCAATCAACAAAATTGACCTGCCTGATGCTGATCCCGAAAAAGTTAAAAAAAGCTTGACTGAACATGGGATCGTTCCGGAAGAATGGGGAGGAGATACAGTTTGTGTTGAAGTTTCTGCAAAAAATAAAATCAAAATTGATGAACTTCTTGAGATGATTTTGCTTGTTGCGGATATGCATGAAATAAAAGGCAATCCGAATGCTGAAGGTTATGGCATAATTATAGAATCAAGGCTGGACAAGGGTATGGGTCCAATAGGCAGTATTATTGTTAAAAGAGGGTCAATTCAAGTTGGAGATTTTTTTATAACAGGTAATTCATTTGGAAAAGTCAGAGCATTGCAGGATGATAAAGGAAATAAGATTGTCAAAGCACTTTTATCACAGCCTGTTGAAATATTAGGTTTTTCTTTTGTTCCAAAAGCTGGAGATAAGTTTTTTATAGTAAAAAATGAAAAAATTGCAAAAGAACTTCTTTCTAAAAAATTATATACAGAAAATTTGTTTAAAATTTCAGCAAGCAAAAGACATATATCTCTGGAGCAGTTATCAGAGATAGTCAAGTCTGCTAAGGTTAAAAAACTGGGAATTGTTTTAAAAGCCGACGTTAATGGATCGCTTGATGCTGTTGAGCAGGCTTTAAAAAAGATGGAGACAGAAGAAGTAAAAATTGATATTATCCATAGTGGTGTGGGGGCAATTGTAGATAGCGATATTATCCTGGCTTCCGCTTCAAATGCGATTGTAATCGGGTTTGGAGTTGTTCCAACACCAAAGGCTAAAGCAATAGCTAAAGTTGAAAAAGTTGAAATAAGAACTTATGAAATAATATATAAATTAATAGACGAGCTTATACTTGCGTTTAAAGGAATGCTTGAACATAAAACAGAAGAAGCTGAAAAAGGCAGAGTTGAAGTCAGGGAAGTATTTAAGATGCCAAAAGTGGGGCTGGTTGCCGGATGTTATATTACTGAAGGTGAAATTGAGAGAAATAATCTGGTTAAAATTGTCAGAGACGGGAAAATAGTCTTTAATAGTAAGATTGCTTCAATCCACAGATTTAAGGAAGATGTAAAAAAGGTTGCTGCCGGATATGAATGCGGCATAAAGATAGAAAATTTCCAGGATATAAACAAAGGTGATTTTTTTGAAGTCTACGAAATAAGAGAAGTCAGCGAAAGCTAATAATTTTAATTATAAAGGATAGCTGATTTTTATTAATATGAAATATTCAAATGAGTTCCGGTTTAAATTTTAATCATCTAAATATAAAAATCCTTTATGAACCATGGATAGAATTAAGAAAATTGAAATAGATCTGAAACGGGAAATCAGTTTTATTATTAATTCAAAAGTAAAAGATCCCAGGGTCGGGTTTCTTACACTTACAGATATAAAACTTTCTGCAGACTATCATTATATGGATATTTATTTTACAGTAATGAATAAAGATGAAAATTTAGAAACGTGCCTTGAGGGTTTGAATAAATGTAAAGGTTTTATTAAGAAAAATCTGATTGAAAGAATAAAATTAAGAACTATTCCTGAAATTAAATTTATTTATGACCAGTCAATAGATAAAGGTATCAGAATTAGCGAAATATTGGAAAATATAAAAGTAAAAGATAATAAGTCATAAGCCGGGGTATCTTCTTTGAATCTAACCGATAATCTTAAAAAAGTTGCGGACATTATAAACAATAATAATAATTTCGTAATATTTACCCATTTATACCCTGATGGAGATGCAATAGGTTCTTCAATTGCATTTTATAAGATGCTGATCAATCTCGGAAAAGAAGCGTGTATTGTCTGTGATAGCGAGATGCCCTATCAGTATCAGTTTCTGCCTTATTTGAACAAAGTTAGGAAAAGCTTGCCAGACATTTTTTTTGAAAACAAATATATTGCATTATTTTTGGATTGCGCCGATGTTAAAAGAGCGAAACCGGACTTAAAAAAAATAAAAGAAAATGCTATATTTATAATTAATATTGACCATCACTTAAGCAATACAAATTTTGGGGATATAAATATTGTAGACTCTTCCAGGTCAGCAACTGCAGAAATCGTTTTTATATTGTTTGATGAATTTTTTAAAAAATATATTGATAAGGAAACTTCAGAAAGCTTATATACAGGGATACTTACTGATACAGGCAAGTTCCAATATTCAAATACAACAAAAGAAGTGCATAAGATAATAAGCTCCCTTCTGGAATACGATATTAATTCCTCACATATTTACAGCAGCATTTATGAATGCGAGCCGGTTAACAGATTTAAATTATTGGAGCTTGTTTTAAAAAGGATAAAATTTACTGACGGTGAAAAGCTGATTTATTCATATATTCTTGAAAAAGATTTTTTGAAACTTAATCTTCCTTTTTCTTCCAACGACGGGATTATTGAGCTGTTAAGAGCCGTTAAGGATATAAAAGTAGCTGCACTTTTTAAAGAAATTGGCTTACATCTATATAAAATATCTTTGCGTGCTTCAAATAATGGAGTTAATGTTGCAAATATTGCCAGTTATTTCGGAGGCGGCGGGCATAAGATGGCTGCTGCATATACTGCACAGGGAAAGTTAAAAAAGATCGTAGCAGATCTTTCTGAAGCTATAGGAAAGAATTGCTAAAAATTTTAAACTATAAATAATTTATTTATATAAATGAAAATAAATGGTTTTTTAAAGAATGGGTACAATTCAAAAATCAGATTTATTTAATAACTTCAACGGGTTGATTTTACTGAACAAACCTGCAGGCAATACTTCCTATGATGTTATAAGAATACTAAAAAATAATTTTTTTTTAACAAAATAGGCCATTGTGGAACACTTGATCCTTTCGCTGAAGGACTTTTAATCCTGTTAATAAATAAAGCTTCCAAAATATCCTACTCTTTGCTTTCAAAAGAAAAAGAATATGTTGCTACTGTTAAGCTTGGTATAAAAACTGATACATGGGATATTACCGGTCAAATTTTAGAAAAAAATCAAGTTGGCCCAGTAAGCAAAAAAAATCTGCTTGAGATCTTAAGAAGTATGAAAGGGGAATATGAGCAGGAAGTCCCGATTTATAGCGCAAAAAAAAGAATGGGGAAACATTTATATGATTATGCAAGGGAAGGCATTGAAATTGAGGAAGTTAAGAATAAAGTAAGAATATATGATATAAAGCTTATGAGCTTTATATCAGATGAATTTTGTATTAAAATCCGCTGCAGTTCCGGAACGTATATCAGGTCTGTTGCAAATGATTTGGGTATAAGACTTGGCTGTGGTGCAGTTTTATCAAAACTTAACAGGACAAAAATTGGAAAGTTTGATTTAAAAGATTCAATTATTCCTGAAAAGTTAATAAGTTTTTTTTACAGCAGCGATTATTACTTTAAGCCAAATGAAATTTTAAATTTAAAATATTTTATTCCAATCAGACTTCTTGCGGAAAGAAAAAAAACTATTTATGTTTATAAGAAATATCAGAAAATGCTGGAAAGCAGCTACCCGCTATATGGTTATATGATAAATTTAAATAAAACAAATGGAAAAAATATCAAAGAAAATGATATTTTATCTGTTAAATGCCAGGGTTCAATTAAATATTACCTTCATAAGGCTATAACTGACTTTAATACCATTGATGCTGTAAAAAGTGAACAAAAATTAACAAAATTCATTTTCGAAGAAGATACAATTTAAAATATGTTTATGTAAATATTCATTATTAATTTATTACAAAATTTGGGGGAAGATTCATATTGGCTCAAATAATAAATCTGGCTGATTTAAATGAGGATTTTTTTAAAAACAGTTTGAACATATTAGTAATTGGTTTTTTTGACGGAATCCATAAAGGCCATAAAGATATTATTAAAAAATGCATAAAAAGAGCAAAAATTTCCGGTGGAGTAAGTATTGCGCTTACTTTTGATATCCCGCCTGTTAATATTATAAGCGGTAAAAAGACAAAAAAATTAATAATGCTTTTTGAAGAAAAAATTAAAATGATGGGCAGTATGGGTATTGACTATATAATTGGTGTTAGTTTTAATAAGGATTTTGCAGGACTTAGCGAAGTTGATTTTTGCAAAGAAATATTGATTAATAAAATCAATGCACGTGAAGTTTTCATTGGTGAAAATTTTAAATTCGGGAAAGGTGCAAAGGGAGATTATTTATTTTTAAGAAATTTCTTAAAAAAATATAACAGGAAGGTTCATGCAGTTAAATTACTTAAAATAAATAACATTGTTGTTTCAAGCACTGAAATCAGAAAATTATATAATGATGGAGATGTTGAGAAAATCAAGTTATTTTTAGGCCGTTATCCATCTGTCAATGGCATAGTTCAAAAGGGGCTTTCAAGAGGTGCAAGCCTTGGTTTTCCAACCGCAAATATAGAAATTGATGAGTCATATGTAATACCAAAAAATGGGGTATACACAGGCAGGATTATAATTGAAAACAGCAAACAGTCTCTGCCATCCCTGATAAACATCGGCAATAACCCGACTTTCGGTTTTCGCAATACACTGATAGAAGCTTTTATCTTAAATTTTAGTAAAAACATCTATAATAAAATCATAACAATTAAATTTCTTAAATATTTAAGGCAGGAAATAAAATTTACATCACAGGATGATTTAATAAAACAAATCAATAAAGATATTAAAAAGTCATGCGAGTTTTTTAGATCAGGTAAAAAATCATAGCATATTATTTCTTTTAAAAAATATTTTCTTAATAAAATGCAAATTAAATGCTATCATAACAATTCATGAAAAGTAGTTGTTGACTTATTTGAAATAATTTCGTAATAATGTTAATTTGTGTTAAAGTATATGTTGTAATAAATTGAGAAACTAAAAAATATTTTGAAAGGGTGAAAGTAGAAGTTGTCTATTACAAAAACAGATAAGCAAAGCCTTATTGAAAAATTTAGAATTAATGAAAATGATACTGGATCTGCTGAAATTCAAGTAGCAATATTAACTACTCGAATAAATAGATTAAATGAACATTTAAAATTAAATAAGACAGACCATGCTTCCAGAAGAGGCCTTGTAATGATGGTTGGCAAAAGAAAAAGGCTGATCGAATATTTGAAAAGTCATGATCTGTCAAAATATAAAAAATTAATAAAAGACTTAGGTTTAAGAAAGTAATTTTAAAAGGTTGGGAGGCCTCGTAATATTTGAATAATACTTTTGATTTAAAAAATAATAATTCTGAAAACAATAAAGAAAAAAGCATACAGGTTGAAATCGGCGGTAAAGTAATCAGTTTTTCCACCGGAAAGCTTGCAAAACAAGCCAATAGTTCTGTTTTAGTCAAGTATGGGAACAGCGGCGTTCTCGTAACCACTGCAATGTCCGAAAATAACGAAAGAAGTTCAGACTTTTTCCCTCTTGTCATAGATGTTGAGGAAAAAATGTATGCAGCCGGTAAAATTCCTGGCGGATTTTTTAAACGTGAAGGCAAAGCCAGTGACAAGGCAATTTTAACTGCAAGGCTTACTGACAGGCCATTAAGGCCTTTATTTGATAAAAATTTGCGCAATGAGGTTCAGGTAGTTGCGACAGTATTATCTGTAGACCAGATTAATCCATATGATATTTTAGTTATGAATGGCGCGTCAATGGCACTTACAATTTCAGATATTCCTCTTGAAGAGCCTATAGGTGCCGTAAGAATCGGTAAAATAAATGATACTTACATAATTAACCCCAATTATGAAGAACTAGAACAATCAAACATTGATATAATAATTGCCGGTACTGAAACTGCGATTTTAATGGTTGAAGCTGGTGCCAATGAAGTAAATGAAGAAACAATTGTGGAAGCTATAGGTATTGCCCATAACGAAATAAAAAAACTAATTAAGGTTCAGAAAGATTTTCAGGAAATAGCCGGCAATAAAAAACAGGAAGGCATCAAGTTTAAAATAAACGAAGATGTAAAAAATAAAGTTAAAGAGCTGGCTTATTCACTAATAGAAGAAAAGCTGGATTATATTGCTGAAAAATCAAAATCAAATGATATGGTGCTTATCCTTGAAGATTCAAAAAAAGGATATTTTCATGATGAGCTTAAAAAAATAGGCGAGGAAGTAAAGGATAAATTGATTGAAGAATATCCTGATGACGCAGAAAGTATCGCGTACAGCGTAAAAGATCTCGAGAGAACTTTAGTCAGAAAAATGATAATTGAAAAGGGCATAAGGCCCGATGGCAGAAAATCTGATGAAATAAGGAAAATTACCTGCGAAGTAGGTCTTTTCCCTGAAACGACACACGGGACAGGATTATTTACCAGAGGCAAAACCCAGGCTTTAACCATTCTTGCATTAGGGTCAATGAAAGAAGCCCAGAAAATTGATACCATAGATTCTGAAGAATTTAAAAGATTTATACACCACTATAATTTTCCGGCATTTTCTGTTGGTGAAACCGGAACTAACAGAGGACCTAAAAGAAGAGATATAGGCCATGGTGCTTTAGCTGAAAGAGCCCTTAAGCCAATGATACCCGATAAGGAAACTTTCCCATACGCTTTAAGGCTTGTATCAGAAATACTTGAATCCAATGGTTCAACTTCAATGGCAAGCGTATGCGGTTCAACTTTAGCATTAATGGATGCAGGTGTCCCGATAATAAATCCTGTTTCCGGTATTGCTATGGGTTTAATAAAAGATGAAGAAAGCGATAATTTCGTAGTCTTATCTGACATACAGGGCATTGAAGATTTTTATGGTGACATGGATTTCAAAGTAGCCGGAACAAAAAATGGCATTACTGCACTTCAGATGGATATAAAAATAAAGGGGATATCAGTAGATATCATCAGTAAAGCTATTTATAATGCACAAGCAGGCAGATTGTTTATTTTAAACAAGATGCTTGAGGCAATACCAGTGTACAGGGAAAAATTATCTGACAGCGCTCCAAAAATTACTGCTTTCAGGATTCCTAAGGAAAAAATAGGAGAGATTATTGGTCCCGGCGGTAAAAATATCAAGGCTTTAAAAGAAGAATTCAGCCTGGATGGAATAGAGCTTTATGATGAAGACAACGAAGGCGTTGTTGAAATAATTTCTTCAGATGCAAACAATGTCTTTCTTGCCCGAAAGAAAATCGAAGCTTTAATTAAGGGCCTTGATGATATAACCGTTGGAGACGAATTTTTAGGAACAGTAGTAGGTATCACCAAATTCGGAGCTTTTGTAAATATTGTTCCAGGTGTTGACGGACTGCTTCATATTTCTAAAATTACTGATAAAAGAATTGATAGAGTAGAAGATTTTTTAAAGTTAAATGAAAAAATACTTGTTAAAGTTGCTTCTATCGATAAGAAAGAAAGAAAGATTTCTTTAGAAAGAGCGTAATCTTTTATCTTAATCGTATATTTTTTAATAATTTTATAGGGAAGATTAATATATTTATTGTCTAGTTTAATTCTTGAAAATTATGAGATTACTGAACTTGAAAACGGAATAAGGATTATAAGTGAGCATATTCCTTATTTCCGTTCAATTTCACTTGGTATCTGGGTAACCAGCGGCTCAAGAGGTGAGTCTAAAAATCTAAATGGAATCACTCACCTTATTGAACACCTTGTTTTTAAGGGAACCAAAAAAAGATCAAACAGGGAGATAGCCATAGAGTTTGATTCAGTCGGAGCAGATTTCAATGCGTTTACTGATAAGGAAAATTCGTGTTTTTATTGTGATTTCATTGACACACACCTTGAAAAATGCGCAGAGTTGTTATTTGATGTTGTTTTAAATCCGTCTTTCCTTCAGGAAAATTTAAACACCGAAAAAAAAATAATACTTGAAGAAATAAAAATGGTTGAAGATACGCCTTCGGAAGATATCTTTAACTATTATTATGAACTTGTTTTAAACAGTCATCCTTTAAGTTTGTCAATACTTGGCACCAGACAATCACTTCAAAATATTCAGATAAAGGATGTCTGGGATTATTTTAATAAAAGATTTGTTTTTAAGAATATTGTTGTTTCTGCTGCCGGAAATGTATTGCATAAAGATCTTGTTGAAGCTGTTAAAAAAAATATTGATAACCTTGTTTTAAACGGCTTAAATGAAAAAGCCGTCATAGAAAAAGAAGATCCTTTAATCAGCAGCGGATTAAAAATAATAAAAAAGAAAATCAAATCAGCCAATATTTGTTATGGGGGCATTGGATGCAGGAGGTCAAGTTCTGACAGATATCCTTTAAGTGTTTTAATGAATCTAATCGGAGGCAGTATGAGCAGCCGTTTGTTTCAAAAAATCCGGGAAGATTTAGGGCTGGCATATTCTGTTTTTGCCGGCAACACACAATATACTGATGCGGGCGTCATAGATATTTATGCTGCAAGCGATTCTAAAAATATTGGGAAAGTCATTGAAATTATTAATGATGAAATAAATGATATAAAGAAAAATGCAGTAAACGTAATTGAGCTGGATAGGACTAAGGAGAATATCAAAGGCGGAGTTGTATTAAATGTAGAAGAAATAAGTTCAAGGATGTTTAGGTTTGGCAAAAGTCTTTTAATTGATAACGAGGTTTTGCCTATTGATGATATTTTGAATAAAATAGACTTAGTAAGCATTAAAGATATATATGAAATTTCAAATAAATACTTTAACCCGGATAGGAAAAATATAGCAATTTTAGGTGAAGTGGGTAAAGGAGTTTTAAAGGAGTTAAGATGAAAAAAATTGCTTTGTTCGGGATTTGCGGGAAGATGGGCAAATCAATGCTTTCAGAACTTATTCTGGAAGAAGATATAATTATCGCAGCGGGCTTTGATAAAACAAACATAGGAACAGACATAGGTGTGTTAACCGGAAGAGAAATTTCAGGGATTAAAGTTACAGATAATTATGAAGACATATTACTTGCAAAACCTGATCTTATTTTAGATTTTACAGGGCCGGAGATAGTATATAAAAATATTTTGTGGGCGATTGAAAATAAAATTGATTTGATTGTTGGTGCAACAGGCTTAAAAAGAGAAGAAATTGAGATTATAAAAGAAAAAACTAAAAAGTCAAAAAACAAAGTTTTTATAGTTCCGAATTTTTCGATAGGCGCTGTTTTAATGATAATGCTGTCATCAATGGCAGCTAAATATTTTGAAAATTGTGAGATTATCGAAATGCACCACGATAAAAAGAAAGATGCTCCGTCAGGCACAGCAATTGCAACTTCAATAGCAATAAGTGAAAAGAAAAAGTTTAATTCAAGTAAATTATTATCAGATGAAAAAGAAACATTAGAAGGCAGCAGAGGCGCATTTTCTGATGGTGTCCACATACATAGCGTAAGGCTTCCGGGACTGCTTGCCCATCAAAGCGTAATATTTGGTTCGAAGGGGCAGACATTAACTATTAAACATGATAGCATAGACCGTTCTTCTTTTTACCCCGGTTTGATTTTAGCAATAAGAAATTTGGATAAGCTGCAAAATTTTACTTACGGTCTTGACAAGCTTATTGAAATTTAAAAAATTTTATTTTATGGAGGATTAAATGATTGATTTAGGTGAAGTTATAACTGCAATGGTTACTCCATTTGATAAAGATTATAAAATTGACTGGAAATATGCAGATAAACTCATTGATTACCTTGTAGAAAATGGCAGCGACAGCCTGCTGCTTGCAGGAACAACTGGAGAATCACCGACTCTTACTGATGATGAAAAAGTCGAGTTGTTTAAATTTGGCAGGAAAAAATTAAATAAAAATGTAAAACTTATAGCAGGAACAGGCTCAAACGATACTTTTCATACTATTGAATTGTCAAAAAAAGCTGAAGAAGCCGGTGCGAATGCACTTCTGGTTGTTACGCCTTATTACAATAAACCAACACAAGCAGGACTAATCAGGCATTTTGAAGCAGTATCTGATGCTGTAAGCATACCGATACTTGTATATAATGTTCCATCAAGAACTTGCTGTAATATTAATTCCGGAACATGCAAAGAAATTTCTGAAATAAAAAATATTATGGGAATTAAGGAAGCAAGTGGCGATTTGAAGCAAATTTCAGAAATCATAAGAGATTGCAGGAAGGATTTCAAGGTTTACAGCGGAAATGATGGGGATACATTCCCTATTGTTGCGCTTGGGGGCGTGGGAGTTGTGAGTGTTGCTTCGCATATTATCGGAAAAGAAATTAAGCAAATGATAGATTTGATAAAAAAAGGCAGCATTATCCGGGCAGCAGATTTGCATAAGAAGTTTCTGGACATATTTTATGGTATTTTTATGACAACAAGCCCTATTCCAATAAAGAAAGCATTAAATCTTAAAGGTATAAGTGTCGGAACCTTAAGGCCTCCATTATATGATATGGATGCCAGGGAAGAAGAAATTTTTAGTAAATTACTTTCAAAATATAATATAATATAAAATAAAATAATATAAAATATGTTTTTTTTATAATTATTTTTTAAAAGTAAATAGTAATATTATCATAATTTTTATAATAATTTTTTTTAACCATGTCAAAAAAATCAAGCATAAAACTAATACCACTCGGAGGGTTTAATGAAATAGGGAAGAACATGATGGTACTGGAAAAGGGAGAAGACATGATCATTATTGATTGTGGGGTAATGTTTCCCGATGAAGAATTTCCCGGTGTTGATTACGTAATCCCTGATTTTTCATATATTACAAGAAATTCGAGTAAACTTCGTGCAATTATTATTACACATGGTCATGAGGACCATATTGGCGGCCTGCCTTTCCTTTTTAAAGAAGTGATGGCACCAATTTATGCCACAAAACTTACAAAGGGTTTAATAGAGTTGAAATTAAACGAGCATCAGATTTTTGAAGGAGTGGAAGTTAACGAAATAAATGAAAATGATGTACTTAATATCGGTCCTTTTACTATTGAATTTTTCAGAGTAAGCCACAGTATCCCTGATTCAGTAGGCATAGTAATAAAAACTGATGTAGGAACAATCGTCCACAGCGGTGACTTTAAATTTGATCAAAGCCCAATGTATGGGAAAAGTACAGAGTTTTCAAAGATTGGCGCTTTTGGTATGCAAGGCGTTCTGGTATTACTTTGCGACAGCACAAATTCTGAACAGGAAGGCTATACTTTACCTGAAAAGGTTGTTGGCAAGGCCTTACTGGAGAAATTTTCACAAGCCCAGGGAAGGGTAATAGTAGCTACTTTTTCTTCACATATACACAGGATTCAGCAGATAATGGATATGTCAGAAAAATTTCAAAAAAAACTGGCAATTTCAGGTAGATCTTTACTTAAGACTATAAAAATTGCTGGTGAACTTGGCTATCTTAAAATACCTGATCAGATGATAATTCCAATCAATAAAATAGATGAATATCCTTTAAAAAAAGTAACAATACTTGCAACAGGGACTCAAGGCGAGCCTCTTTCAGCCTTATATAAAATGGCTGTAAACGAGCATAAAAGAATCCAGATAATGAAAAGTGACATGGTAATTATTTCTGCTTCACCAATTCCCGGAAATGAAAAAGCAATAGCAAACATTATTAACATGCTTATTAAAAATGGCGCGGATGTACTTTATGAATCAATTGCCGGAGTTCATGTTTCAGGCCATGCAGCGCAGGAAGAAATTAAAATGATGATAAACCTTATCAGGCCGAAATACTTCATTCCAATTCATGGTGACAACATGCATAAAGTTCAAAATGGAAAAATTGCCCTGGAAGTAGGAATTCCTGAAGAAAATATTGTAATTGCCCAAAATGGAGATGTGATTAAAATTAATTCAAGCCTTTGTAAAGTATCTAAAAATATTAATACCAGAACAATATATGTAGATGGTCTGGGATATGGCGATATTGATGACATTGTTTTAAAAGACAGAAAATTGCTTTCAAAAGATGGAGTAGTTATAAATATTGTTGGACTTGATTTAATAAAAGAAGAAATTTTTTATGAGCCTGACTTAACATTTAAAGGCATAACTTTTATTGAAAATTTTGATGCTATTATTAAAGAATGCAAAAACATTGTCAGCGAATCAGTCAGAAGCTGTTTTAAAAATAATTTAAAAATACCGGCTACTATCGAAAAATATGTAAATGACAGGCTTGAAAAGTATCTGATAAAAAAAATAAGAATAAAGCCTGTGATAATAACCAAAGTTTTACCAAAATAATATAGTAATTATTTTTAAATAAAGCATAAACAAATACTTTATTTATAGAATAAATTCTTAAAAAGATGGCTGCAAACAATACAAAACGCAATATAAAATCTGAACTCAAACTAACTGGAAAAAAATATAAGCCGGGGGAGATACCCGAAGCAAAAACTTATGTTAAAAGCAGGAAAGAAGTATATGGAATCATAATAATACTTGTCTCAATCTTATTTTTCATAAGTTTGTTTGTTAAGGGCGAAAGCGGAGTTGTTTTAAAATACATTAATTACTTTTTATCATATTTATTCGGCATAGGGAAATATATTTTTGCTCTCTTTATTCTTGTTTGGGGCATAAGCTTCTTTATAAGAAAATCTGCTTTTTTAGAAGCAAGACTTGGGTTTGGGTGTTTACTTTTATTTTTATCACTTTCTGGATTATTTGCTGCAAGTAGTGAAGTAAACAATATTTTTGATGAAATTTTTATCACAAGCCATGGAGGCATAACAGGCTCAGGAGTTTATTACGGTCTTTTCAAGCTTACAAATAAAGCCGGTTCGGTTACAATACTGGCTTTTTTACTATTGATTTCAATAATCATTATTACAAACATTTCTCTGGTTGAAGTATATAAAAAAATTTCGGCAAGATACAAAGAGTCAAGATTAAAAAAATTAGAAAAAGTTAAAAATAAAGTAACTTATCCCGGCTTGGGAAAAGAGCCTGTGGTATTTAATGGAAGCAAGGATTTAGTAAGGGTTAGATATAATGAAAATATTGAATCTGCATTTAATAATTTGGGTGATAAAAACATCAGTGCCGTCAATAATAAATTTCCCTTTATAGTTGACCATGTAAAAAAATCATCAAAAAATATTGAAAATGATATTGAAATTAAAGATGATGCGCTGTTAAAAGAAAAAATAGAAAAAGCAAAGGAATCAGCTAAAGAAATAATCCCAAAAATAAGTAAAGAGTCGCAACTTGAGATGGCTATACCAAATGAAGAAAATGAGGAGTTCAATTACAGACTTCCACCGGAAAGCCTGTTGAAAAAATCCAAAGCTATTTCTCCAAGCTTATATAAACAGGATGTAAAGGAAAATATTTTTATCTTAAATAATCTATTTAAAGATTTTAATCTTGCTGCTAAAGTTACTGCTGTTGTCAGAGGACCTTCAGTTACTTTATACGAGCTTACTCTTTCCCCTGGAGTTAAAGTTCAGCGTTTGTTAAGCCTGGAAGATGATTTCTGCGTTGCGCTTGGCTCTTCAGATATCAGGATTTTAACACCTATACCAGGTAAATCAGCAATCGGAATCGAAGTTCCAAACAAGATAAAAAGCATAGTTACTTTAGGAGATGTTTATTCACTTTATGATTCGCCTGTTTCAAAAGAGACTTTAAGAGTTCCGCTGGGAAGAAATTTATCGGGGGAAGTAATTTACATGGACCTTAATCATATGCCACATCTGCTTATTGCAGGAGCAACAAATTCCGGAAAGAGTTCATGCATCAACAGCATTATTATCTCCCTTCTTTTAAAGTTAAAACCTAATGAAGTAAAATTTATAATGATAGATCCAAAAATGGTTGAATTAAGCATTTATAATGGAATTCCGCATCTTCTGGCACCTGTAGTCGTAAATCCTAAAAAGGCATCAGTTGCGCTTTCATGGGCTGTAGATGAAATGGAAAACAGGCTTAAAATTTTATCAGATTACAATTGCAAGAATCTTGAACAGTTTAACAGTGAAGTGCAAAAAAATAAATCCAGAGATCCGGATTTAATCAGGCTGCCATATGTTCTTGTTTTCATAGATGAGCTTGCTGACTTAATGATTGTTTCAGCGTCAGAAGTAGAAGAAAGCATAAACAGGATCGCTCAAATGGGAAGGGCGGTAGGGATTCATTTAATCATTGCAACTCAAAGACCTTCAGTTAATGTTATTACCGGAGTCATTAAAGCCAATATTCCTTCCAGGATAGCTTTTAGTGTTGCCTCTAATACTGATTCCAGAGTTATATTGGATATACCCGGGGCTGAAAAATTAATAGGAAGAGGAGATATGCTATACTCTCCGGTATCATTTTCCAGGCCCGAGAGAATTCAGGGAGCATTCGTAACCATGGGAGAGATTGAAATAATAACTGATTATATTAAGGACCAGAAAAGCTCTTCATACCTTAAGGATATTTTTGAAGCAGCTATAAAAGTTGAAAAAAAGGGAATGGCAGATGATTCTCTGATTTACGAAGCTCTGGAAGTTTTCATTGAATTTGGCCACGCTTCTGCATCGCTTCTTCAAAGAAGATTAAGAATCGGATATTCAAGAGCAGCAAGAATAGTTGACCAGCTTGAAAACAGAGGTTTTATAAGTGGTTATGATGGCGCAAAGCCCAGAGAGGTTTTAATTTCAAGAGAAGATTTTTTAAAGTTTAAAAAAGATATGAGGATGGATGAAGATTGAAATCAGCAATCATATGTATTGGAACAGAGCTGAATTTAGGATTAATTTTAAATACAAATGCAACTTATATTTCTGAAAAGCTCGCTGAAAATGGTATTGAATGCAATCTGATTATAACAATCAAAGATGATGAAAAAGATATATCAGATGCACTTAATTATTCTTTAAGCCAAAGTGATTTAATAATAATAAGTGGCGGTCTGGGTCCTACTGATGACGATATTACAAGAAAAGCAGTCTCGGAAACTTTAGGGCTTAAATTATATAAAGATGACAGTCTTGATGAGACAAGCCTGCGGTTTATTAAAAGAGTCCTGACAGATGAATTAAAAAACAGGCTGCTAAGGCAATCATTTATTCCTGAAGGATCAAATCCCATAATCCCCAACATAGGAAGTGCATCCGGGTTTATTATTAGCCTTAAAAATAAGAATAAATGGATTTTTTCAGTTCCTGGTGTCCCTAAGGAAATGAAAGACATGTTTGATAACGCTGTACTTCCGGAGCTAATTAAATTATCTGATGAAAGTAGCAGGAATAATTTTAAAATTAAAAGAAAGATTTTACTTACAACCGGACTCAGTGAAAGCGAAATTGAGGAAAACATAAAGGATATTTATGTTGAAGGTTGTAAACTGGGAGTAAAAATTGGAATAACTGCTTCTCCCGGATTAATAAAAATAATTATTGTATCGAAATCGCCATCAAATGAAATAAATGATAAAAATACTGAAATCATATCAGGCAGAATAAGAGAGAAGATAAATGGTTTTATTTATGGTGAAAATGAAGATCTGGTTGCGGAAGCTTTAAAGAAAAGCATTCTGGGATATGGTGAGAAAATTACAATCAGCACTGCAGAATCTTTGACAGGCGGGTTGATTTCAAGTATGATTTCTGATGTTTCCGGCAGTTCAGAATATTTTTCAGGCGGGATCATATCTTATTCCAGTTATTCAAAAATTAAATTGCTTGGTGTAAAGGAAAGCGATTTAGAAAAATATGGAGCGGTTAGCAGACAGGTTTGTATGCAAATGGCAATGTCCTCAAAAAAGATTTTTAACTCCGATTACGGCATAAGCGTAACCGGTTTTGCCGGTCCAACCGTTAATGAGCCGGGAAAGGAAATAGGACTTGTTTACTCATGTATTGCTAAGCCAAATGGAGATGCAAAAATATATAAAAGGAGATTTATGGGAACAAGAACAGAAATTAAATTCAGGGTTTGCCAGTTTATTTTAAACATGTTAAGAACTGAAATAGAAAATAATAAAAAAATAAGATTTGAAAAACAGGTTAAAATTGGAAAATAATCTTCAGTCAAAGGATAAGGAAAGTAAAAGGCTTTTTATCGGTATCAGCCTTTCAGAGGAAATATGCAATTATTTTTATGATTTAATGCTGAATTTAAGTAAAATAAATAAGGATATCCAACCAATTCCGGCTCAAAACATACATATCACATTAAAATTTCTTGGAAATGTAAAAGAAAGTGATTTGGAGAGTATTACCGCCAATATAAAACTTTCTCTAAAAGAAAGTGAAAGCTTTAAATTTAATATAGAAAATTCCCTGGATGGTTTTCCCAGACTATCGGCTTCAAGAATCATTTTTGGAACAATAGGGGGCGGAAGAAGTGAAATGGAAAACTTATTTAATATAATTAAAGACAATGTTTCAAAAATAGGATTTAACAGAGAAGAAAAAAAATTTATACCCCATATTACAATTGCCAGGATGAAATTTCCTGTAAATTTCACTGATCTTATTGAGAATTCGCAGTTTAAGATATTTAAGAATATTTCTTGTAATAAAGTAATTCTTTTTGAAAGTATTCTTTCAAGAAAAGGGCCTGAATATTTAATTGAAAAAGAATTTTTATTAAAATAAATTGAATATAAAATTATCCATAAGCTTATAATCTTAATCTTTTTATAATCTTTTTTATTTTTTATCTGCTAAACTAAATCTGTAAAACAAAAAATTTAATTGCGTTAAATTATTTTGAAATATATGTTTATATATATTTACACATATGTTAGTATGTAATATAACATAAATGTGTAAATGAATATAATTGATAAAAAATTTATTTAATCTTTAAAAATAGTTTTACTTTTATATCTTTTTTATAATTTGATTTAATATTAAAATTTCTGTGAATTCCTGAATTTTTATAAATTTAAGTTATTATAGGAGGCTGAATGGATAAAGATAAAATAATCGAAAATGCATTAGCGCAGATAGAAAGAGCATACGGGAAAGGCGCTATCATGAAGCTGGGCAATGCCGGACCATTAAAAGATATTGAATCTGTGTCAACAGGATCATTGGAGCTTGATATGGCGTTAGGCGTTGGAGGAATACCCAAGGGAAGAGTTACTGAAATCTTCGGACCTGAATCAAGCGGCAAGACAACTCTTGCCCTGCATGTTATAGCAAATGCTCAAAAAACCGGAGGTATCGCAGCTTTTATAGATGCAGAGCATGCGCTTGATCCCATTTATGCTAAAAATTTAGGTGTTAACACTGATGAGCTTCTTTTATCTCAACCAGACAGTGGTGAACAGGCGCTGGAAATTTGCGAAATTCTTTTAAAAAGCACGGCTCTGGATATTATCGTTATTGATTCAGTAGCTGCATTGGTTCCAAGGGCAGAGCTTGAAGGTGAGATGGGAGATTCTTTTATGGGGTTGCAGGCAAGGCTTATGTCGCAGGCACTAAGAAAATTAACCGGGCTTGTTGGTAAAACAAAAACAATTGTAATATTTATAAACCAGTTAAGAGAAAAAATAGGAGTAATGTTCGGAAATCCAGAAGTTACTCCCGGAGGAAGAGCTTTGAAATTTTATGCATCTGTCAGACTTGACATCAGAAAAATTGATACTATTAAAAATGGCACCGAAATGATTGGCAGCAGAGTAAAAGTCAAAGTTGTTAAGAATAAGGTAGCGGCGCCTTTTAAGGCTGCAGAGTTTGATATAATGTACGGGAAGGGCATATCAAGAGAGGGAAGTATAGTTGATATTGGGGCAGAGGTAGAGGTACTAGGGAAAAGCGGATCCTGGTATTCCTTTAAAGGTGAAAGAATAGGCCAGGGCAGGGAAAATGCCAAGCTGTTCCTGGCGCAAAATCCTAAGATAATGGATGAAATTGAAAAAGAAATAAAGAATGTATTCCAGGCAAAAAAAATTGAGTCAAGCTCTCCAGGTGATACCGGGAAGAGTACAGATTCCTAAATAATCTTTTTATTTTTTCTTAATTTATTTAAAAAAAAGAGTAAATTCCTTATTGACTTATAAATACGTAATGCTATACTAATAAGGCTTTAAAGAAGTAAAATGTTTTTTTAAAAGGTTACCTTTTTCTTCCTGCGTTAAATAAAAAATTTTAACAAAATAAAATTATTTTGTTGACATGGAAAAATGATTATGGTAACTTAGGTAAGTTTGCAAGATAGAGTGTTCTTTGAGAACTAAATAGTGCGAGTTTTTTAAGCAAGTTATTTGTATGTTAGTTTTTTTTGAGAGTTTGATCCTGGCTCAGGATTAATGCTGACGGTGTGCATAATACATGCAAGTCGAACGTGCAATGTGAAAGTAGCAATACTTTTGCAAAGCAAGTGGCGAACGGGTGAGTAACGAGTGGATAATCTGCCCTTAAGATCGGGATAACTCTTCGAAAGGAGAGCTAATACCGAATATTTTATATCTTTCTATGATCGATATAACAAAGGTAGCCGCAAGGCCTCCGCTTTTGGATGAGTCCGCTTCCTATTAGCTAGTTGGTAAGGTAATGGCTTACCAAGGCTATGATGGGTAGCCGGCCTGAGAGGGTGTCCGGCCACACTGGGACTGAGATACGGCCCAGACTCCTACGGGATGCAGCAGTAGTGAATATTGCGCAATGGACGAAAGTCTGACGCAGCGACACCGTGTGTAGGATGAAGGTCTTCGGATTGTAAACTACTGTCAGTTGAAGAAGAAGGTATGAAAGTTAAGAGCTTGAGTATTG
>JAPLCN010000146.1 GCA_026392215.1 Actinomycetota bacterium
ATGTTTTTTTAAAATTCTTGCAGTTAGAAAAATGCCAATGAGCGGGAAACCATTTGAACTTTTAGATTATGAGGAAATTTCTAAGGATTCTATTATTATGCAAGTCAAAAATCTTTTAAGTTGAAAAGATATATGCAACAAAAAAACTCATCATCGGGATTTTTCATATATTACCTTTGACTCTTCTTCAATGTATGAATCTTACTGCCCGGCCCTATCTGCTCAGCCAGCTCATGCAGATAGACCCAGCGTTCCATTTTTTCTGCCAGCTCTGTCTGAAGATTTTTTTGTTGCGCGATGAGCTCCTGCAGCCTGACAAAGTCCGACCAGCTCCCGTTCATTTCTTCGGAAATTCTTGCCAGCGCTGCCTCTTTTTTCCCGATGACAGTGTCGATTTGGGCGAACTCTCTACTTTCGGCAAAGGTAAATTTTGTTTTTTGGTTAACTTTGGCCGGCCGGCTCACCACTTCGCTTTGTTGGCCTGCCTTTGGTTTATCAACCATCAGACTACGTCCATACGCGTCAAGGTCGTTGTAAAATTCAATCCTTCCGTCACCTTTTACTGCTATCAGCCTATCAGTTGTTTTATCGAGAAAATACCTGTCATGGGATACAACCAGCACAGCGCCCTGGAAATATTGTAAATACTCCTCCAGTACCTCAAGGGTCTGGATGTCCAGATCATTTGTCGGTTCATCGAGTAGCAGGACATTGGGTTTTTCAATTAAGACTTTGGCTAGCAAAAGCCGTCTCTTTTCACCGCCTGAAAGATTTTTGATCAAGCTGTACTGCTGACTGCCGTCAAAAAGGAACCGGTCAAGCATCTGGCTCGCCGACATTGTGCCTCCGTTACCCGTTTCAACATATTCCGCCGTTTGCCTGATATAATCGATTGTGCGAATCGAGTAGTCCATATCCTCATTGTTCTGACGATAATATGCGACCTTAACCGTTTTCCCGATATTGATAATACCTGTATCAGGGGCAGTCAATCCGGCAATAAGATTTAGCAGGGTTGTCTTGCCCGCGCCGTTTGGACCAACAACGCCTATGCGGTCCGTCGGGCTTATCAGGGTACTGAAGTTTTTGATCACCGTCAGATTGTCAAACGACTTGGATACGTTATCAAACTCAACTACTTTTTTTCCAAGACGGGTATAAGCGACTGGAATATCCAGGTGCTCCCTGGCAATTTCCTTTCCTGCCCCATTCATCATCTCGAAACGCTCTATCCTGGCCTTCTGCTTGGTTGTTCTCGCCCTGGCCCCCCGGCGGATCCACGCCAGCTCATTAATATAGAGCCGCCTGCGCTTTTCTTCCATCGAGATTTGAGTTTCTTCGCGCAGCGTTTTCTTTTCCAGAAAATATTCAAAGTTACCGTCATAGGAATACAGCTTTCCTTTATCTATTTCAATGATGCGCCCCACGATCCGATTAAGGAAATAACGGTCATGGGTCACTAAAAGCAGCGCCCCTTTCCGCCGGCTCAAATAATCCTCCAGCCATTTGATTGTCTCCAAATCGATATGGTTGGTCGGCTCATCCAAAATCAGGAGGTCCGCAGGCCGGATGAGCGCCTCCGCCAGAGCAATTCTTTTCCTCTGACCTCCCGACATTTCCTCGATCTTTTGATCAATACCCGATATCCCAAGCTTACTTAATATACTTTTTGCCTGAATCTTAACATTCCAGCCGTCCAGTGCATCCATCCCCGCAGAATACTCCATCAGCTTTTTTTGGAGGCTTTCGTCGTCTGGTGCTTCATGAAGCTGACGCGTCGCGGTCTCATATGCCTTAATCGTCTTCATCATCGGATTCTCTCCGTGTAAAATATGCTCAAGGACAGTCATGCTCTCATCAAACTCCAGGGTTTGCGAAAGGCACTGCACCGTTAGAGCTTTCCTTCGTGCGATGCTTCCTGAGTCCGGCTCTATATCCCCACTGATCATTTTTAAAAGTGTGGACTTCCCCGCTCCATTGATCCCGACCACGCCAATGCGGTCGTTGTCCTCAATCCCCAAAGATACCTGCTCAAACAACATCTTCCTGGTAAAGCTCTTCGACACATTTTCCATCGAAAGAATATTCATCTTTTACCCTTGCATATTCATTTACATTTTCTGCACATTAATTCACGTACCATGCCGTCATTACCGACAAGGCAACAACTTGTCCTCTGCGTAATAATTTCTATTATAAAGCCTTTTCACAATTAACATAAGGATTTTCCCTTCAACTAAAATGACTTTTATAACACGCTGATGTTTGGAACCATTGCCGAAAGGAAAGCATTTATCAGGTCGTTTACTTAAGAAAATCTGTGTAGATTTTCCTGTAGCAACAATTGAATATACGTTACCTCTCAGCAGGATAGATAATTCAAACAAGGAAGTTCTTGTATTTAGCAGGCTTGGCTGGGACCCCCTGCAACCGGGAACGTGGCATTATACCAAAATAAATTATCAAAAATTTTATAACTGTTCCATACACCTGTTAATATATGCAATATTTCTTAAATAACCGTGATTTATTCATACATAATCCTGTTATGCTAAATAAGATCACATGCCTCTGGTGGCATCCAGTGTGAGTCCATTCCTTCCCATTTAACATTGCAGCCTATAGGATTTGTTACTTGTTTTGTAACTTGTTTACCCGAGGTATGTTCTTCAAGTGCATTCCATAAATCATTTACGGTCATTTTGTTAACTTCACGAGGATTGTCAACGCCGCGGCCAGTATAAACTAGATTTCTATTCTCATCGAATACATAAAAATGAGGGGTTCTTAGGCCACCATAAGCTTTTGCAATTTCCTGGCTTTCATCATAGAGATAAACCCAAGGAAACTTATTAAGTTCCATTCTCAAAACCATATAGAAAAATGAATCTTCTGCATAAGTGTGTTTGCTGTTTGAATTAATTCCGACAAATGTAACACCTTTTTCCTTAAAGTATTCTACTGTTTTTCTTGTTACTTCATCTGACCCAATAACATAAGGGCAGTGATTGCAGGTTAAGAAAATAACTAATGTCTTTGCATCTTTAAAGCTTTTTAATGAATATATTTTACCTCCTGTGGACGGCAACAAGAAATCTGGCGCCTTAGCACCAATTGATAATGTAAAAGCCATTTTTTCTCTCCATATTTTTAATATTTAATAATTAGTATATTTTTATACTATACCATACCATCCATAGCCGAAATGTCAAAACTTCTTAAGACCCCGGAAAGCACAGCACGTTATTACAGAGATAGACACCCGGAATATTTCCACCATATTACTGCCTTAATCTTTGGGGATTGGCTTAAAAAGAAATTAATTTTAACTGATTATTGCCATATTTTTTGCTAAAATTAATAAATCAAAGAGTTTTCGGCCGAAAGGTGCGGAAAGTGAGATATAACATCTGGAAGGAGGAAGTTATGGTCGACAAGAAGAAAGAACCAGATAAACCCAAGAAATAATGGATGAAGGGTAAAGTAAAAGGAACGACGGGAGCATTAACGCTTGAAATGATCAAGATAAGCAGAAATTAAAATGCTCCCGTCAAATGCCAAGATACACAACCAGAATCACATCGATAAAATAGTCAAGTCGATAAAAGAGTTTGGGTTTAAATAACTAATCCTGATAACGACGGATAGCTTTATAATTGCGGGCCATTGTCGGTATACTGTCGGTAAAAAGCTCGGTTTCCCAGTCTATAAAAAAGACCTGCAATGGAACAAACCGCAACAATAAATAATGATGTGGAGGTAATTTCAATATGAGAGTTGCAATACTTTCACCAATTGCTTGGAGAACACCACCAAGACACTATGGCCCATGGGAGAGAGTAGCATCACTGCTTACAGAAGGACTTGTTAAGGAAAAAATAGATGTTACGTTATATGCAACTGGTGATTCATTAACGTCTGCTAAGTTAAGAAGTATATGCAAAGCGCCTTACGAGGAGGATAAAAACATAGATCCTAAAGTTTGGGAATGCCTTCATATATCAGAAATAATGGAGCAGGCAGACGAATTTGATGTTATACATAATAACTATGATTTTTTGCCTTTGACTTATAGTGGATTAATAAAGACTCCAATGGTTACAACAATTCATGGGTTTTCTTCACCGAAGATTTTGCCTGTTTATAAGAAATATAATAAAACAACCCATTATGTTTCAATAAGTGACGCTGATAGGAGCCCAGACCTTGATTATATAAGGACTGTATATCATGGTATAGATATTAATAATTTTACCTTAAATGAAGATAAAGGGGATTATTTGCTTTATTTTGGTAGAATACATCCTGATAAAGGTACATGGGAAGCTATACAGGTCGCAAAAATGGCAAAAATGAAGTTGGTTATTGCCGGGATTATTCAGGATAAGACGTATTATGAGGAATATGTTAAGCCTTACTTAAGTGATGATATTACTTATATCGGTTCTGTTGCATCTCAAGAAAGGGATTCTGTTTTAAGAAATGCCTACGCATTGCTACATCCAATTAATTTTAGCGAACCTTTTGGGTTAAGTGTTGTTGAATCAATGGCATGTGGTACGCCTGTACTTGCATTTGGGGAAGGTTCTATGCCTGAGATTATTCAAAATGGTAAGAATGGTTTTATTGTATCAAATATAGAAGAAATGGCTCAAAGGTTAAAAGATATAGAGAATATTTCAAGAAAATTATGCCGTGAGACAGTTGTAAAAAGATTTTCACAAGAGAAAATGGTAAAAGAGTATATAGAAGTGTATAAGAAAATATTAAATAAATAATTAGTGTGAAAACGTTAAAACTACCCATCTGTGACACCAATAAGAATAAAAAAATAATCTGGAGGAAAGATGAATCCCATACATGCAACAGTAATAATAATCGGTGGAATACTCAAGATGAATACGATAAAAAAGCCAGTGAATTAAAACAAAGACAATATGAATTAAATGATAAACTAAAAAGAGTTATTGAAGCAGATGAAAGCTACTCAATTACGCTTATTACTCTTTTAAATATATGCTCTAGAGCACCTGAATTATTCGAAAGTTCTAAAGTTGAGCAAAAAAGACAGCTTATTAATTTTTTACTTTCGAACTTAAAATTAAGAGGCAAAACATTATAATTTGAACTTAAAAAACCTTTTGATGTGCTCGTAAATCTAATAATTGAGTTTAAAAGGTTTTATATACAAATGCAGGTTCTTATGATAATTACTCTTTATAAGCTCTATCATGTGGACCAATTTCTATAAATTTTAAGGTATCATCACTGCATTCTAGGCAATCACTGCAAAGAATAATTTTATCATCACCTTTTTTTCTGCAAGAATTGCAATATAAAAATATTATTAGAAAGTTTTTCTTAACAGCAGTGCTGTAATAACCCCTGAAATTACCCTTTAGAGGTTCACCCAAAGATACAGGATTTTGAATTATCATATCAACTTTTCTTTTTATTGCTTCTCTTAAAGAAGAATGTTTTTTAAGTGATCGTAAAAATGATTCACTAAATAAAATATTCATCTAAAAACATCCTTATAAGTTAACCAGTTTTCCTTACCATTTCTGATTCGCGAAATTGTCTCAAGCAGAGAATCATTAAATTCAGGATCTGAAATTATTACCTCCGTTGGATCTTGCGATTTAGTTCTTTTAAGATTTAATAGAAATTGTGAAATAAGCTCCGAAACAGTTGTTCTCTGCTCATTAGCATATAATTTAGAAAATTCTATCAAATCTTGATCTAGTGTTATATTAAGTTTGTTTTTTGCCATGTTATAACCTCTTATAAATTAAGTAATTACAATTAATTCCTCAAATAATCAATAATTATATTAGTATATTATACGTATGCTATACATATAATTCAATACTTTGAGTTAAAACTTTTATATAAAATTTTCCAACACTTTATAAAAATATTTGAAATTTTAGCAGGATTGAAAGTAGAGATTGGCTTGGGGGAGGGGTGTGAAATTTCGAACCAAATTTTAAAAGAATTAATTGATTTGAAAGATTTGTTCAGCAGTAAATGATATAACTATTATTTTTATTCCAGAATTGAGCTTTTAAATAATAGCAAATAATCTATTAATTACTGTGAAGCACTTAATTTTCTTGACTTCCACCAGGACACCAGAAAAAGAATGCCTATTATAAGGAAAGGTAAACCTACAAGGATAATCAAATCCATAAGATCAAAATTAGGATTATTTAAACCAGCAATAATACTAAAAATACTGACAGCCACTGCACTAGTTACCAATATTAATATTATAATAAATGCAGTGGAACCATAAACTATAAGATCAAGGTTACCAAAATTCATAATTAAACCAGCAACAGTGGTAAAAACCAAATACACTGCTAAAACGGTACCAAGTATGCGGGCTATCCAGCATATTACACTGGTATTCTTTTTGATATTCTTATCCATAATCAACTACTTTGATATTAAAATAAATATATTTTTTGTAACATATATTACAAATAGCATAAAACTATCATTATAATTTGTCAATTATTTAATTCATTTGAGCAGTTTTAATAAAAAAGGTTTTAAAAGTAATTGGCTGGCCATAACGGACGAAGTTAGAACCAGGATTTTACTGCTAAATGAGGAAATTCTTATTCCAGACTTGAGTTTTTAAGTTTAATTATTATTTACTCTACAGTGCTATTGAATATTTCTTAATGGATGGTAGTGTATATGTTTTAGATAAA
>JAPLCN010000051.1:0-592 GCA_026392215.1 Actinomycetota bacterium
CTACTTGAAAGAAATTATAAAAAAAAAAAAAATATGATATTTTATTGATAAATAAAATATCGTCAATATTTTTGATTCATGAAAAGTATAGCATGTGTAAAGAATAAAGATTTTACGTTTGAGGATAATCTATCTGATGATGAATATAATACTCTTCAAAATTACTTTAAACCACTAAACAAATTAAATTATGAAATAAATTTTATTAATGATCTAAAAGCATGTTTTGAAGATTTGGATTCCTTTATAATCAAATTTATTTCAGGAAATATACCACCTCAAATTTTTCAAAAAGATTTAAATAGACAAGTTTTAAATTATTTATTTTTGATTAGAGCTTTTTTAGATAAATGGGAAAAACATGTTAAAAAAAAATTTGGGAAAGAATCTGAAGAACTAACAAACTTTGCGAATTTGACACATTATGAATATGATAAAAATTTTTATTATAGATTTTTATATAATTTAAGTAATTTCGCAAGACATTCAGGTATTGCCTGCCATGGAATCTCAACAAGTTTAAATGATGATAATACAAAGAATTTAGAAATCTTTATAGACAAAAGGAAGTTCTTAGATGATTTTGAATGGA
>JAPLCN010000051.1:628-3871 GCA_026392215.1 Actinomycetota bacterium
TTTTTAAAAGATATGTTTAAAAGTTTAGAAAAAATTCATTCTAAAGCAATAGAACATAATATAGTAAAAGATATAGATAATCTAGTAAAAAATTCATTATTTTTGATAAATTTTTTAAATGAATATAAAGATTGTGATGGTGAAATTTCAATTATTGAACATGAAGAAAATTTAAAAGAACTTAAAACTATGCATATTGAACGCTTGCCTTTAAAAATAGCAGTTTTAATTATTAAAACTTATTTAAATGCTCATAAAAAATATATTAAAACCTTTAATTTTAATGGCCAATATTTGGGTAAAATTGTTAATTCTTTTCCTATTAAAAAAAATGATGGTTTTTTTGAAGGTTCAGAAATAGTTCTCGATCAAAATGTTAAATGGATTAAAATACTTAGCGAACTTAAAACTACTCCAAATAATATAAAATTTTTTGCTACGTACATAATTGCTGGTTTCTCTTCTACATATTATGAATCAAACTTACAAGTTATAAAAACGTTAAAAGAATCTAAATTTAATAATTTATTAGATTTATTTAAAGAATAGTTAAAAATAAAAAAATGATTTTTAATGGAGGATTATTTACCATGTCAATGTTTGCATTTTTCCCTTGGTTAAAAATTAAAAATAATTTTGACATTGAGGATTTTAAGTTGGTGAGATTTAAAGTACTTGAAAAAGATTCTTTTAAAGATAAATTTCAAAATACTTGCGAAAGAGTAATTGAACCATATTATACAAATATCGGCGACACTATTAATGAATGCACTCTTATTTTTTTAAACAATAAAAATATTTTTGAAGATTTTACCGACAATGAAATAGAATCTTTATTTTCTTTTGTTGAAAAATTAACCTTTTCTGGATTGTCAAAAAGAGAGTTTTTTAATAATTATTCATATTGTAATAGTAGTGATTTCAATTTTATTATTCAAGGTTTCAATAAAAATTTGGAGGGAGTAACAGTTGTAACAAGAAGAAGAGAGGGTCAAACAAAAAATTTTCTAGATATTGATTCCTATAAAGTAATTATGCCATTTTATGTTAATAATAATATGGTTGAAATAGATATTAATTTAGTTAAATCTTTATTAGATGCTAAAAAAGATTTAAGAGAAAAATGGATAAATTTTTCTGATGCAATATTCTTTTTTAATCGAGCCAATACGGATGGTAACCAAATTACAGAACATCAAGAAGCTGTAATGATGATTGGTGCATTTCAAAGAATTTTAATGTGTAAAACTGCTGATAGAGACGAATTAATTACAAAATTTAAAAATTCTTTTATTCCAAAAAAAGACTTAGATATTTCTAAGAGTAAAAGAATAATAAACTCCAAATACGATAATAAAGTTGGATCATTGCGAGAAGCTTGGTTGAAAGATTTTTATGAATTACGTGGAGACTATGCCCATGGTAAAAAGGAAACTAAAAAACAAATGGTTTGGAATGTAAAAGAGCACTTATTATTAGGATCTTATATTTTTCCTTTATTGGTAAAATTATCACTAAATAAAAGCAAATATTATAATTTAAGTGAAGAAGATTTTTATAATATAGAATTATTTGAACAATTAGCTGAAGCAGATCTATTTAAAAAACCTCAAAATCCAAATAATTGTGAGTGGAAAAAAATCAGAAGAGAATATATTTCTGAAGATAAATTACACAAAGCCATAATTAAAGCACTTGAAGAAGTCAGAAGTTAGAAAAGATATAGAGTCTTCAGGAGTATATTTTAAAAAATAATGGGTTTAAGCAGGTTGGTCAGTTGGAGTTCTGCACAGGTTGGCTGGGGAGGAAGGATTCGAACCAGAAAAATATACTAATTGTTGGATGTAGAAATGTACTGAAATTGCCCCACTTTTTGGCGTAGAGCCTGGAGTTGCTAACTTTTTAGTGCGGAACTTATTTTCAATATTGGTGCCGAAGGCCGGGATCGAACCGGCACGAACCTTTCGGCCCACTGGATTTTGAGTCCAGCGCGTCTGCCAATTCCGCCACTTCGGCACGCTAAAAATAATACAATTAATAGAAATTATAATCAAGAATTTGTAATTCTTAAATTTTTATATATATTTTATAAGAATATTTTTAATTAAATTGACAAGAAATTAATAATCTAATATATTCTTAAATTGGCGCCATTAGATTTTATTAATTTGATGGCGCTGCTAGTTAAAACAGGGTTTTAAGCATAAAAACGTGATTTTTATTTTTTTTGAAATAAATTTAAAAAAGTATTTAAATATTATTTATAGTATTATAAAATAAACAAAAATTTTAAGTCATAAAAGGAGTATTAATGGAAAGCAAGGCATTAGGTTTAATAGAGACTAAAGGACTTGTTGCATGCATTGAAGCTGGAGATGCCATGGTTAAAGCAGCTAACGTTCAGATGATTGGAATTGAGCAAATAGGCGGGGGCTTTGTAACTGTTATGGTTGAAGGCGATGTAGGTGCAGTTAAGGCAGCAGTAGATGCAGGCGCAGCAGCAGCTAAAAGAGTAGGAGAACTTGTTTCAGTTCACGTAATACCGAGACCGGACGCTTCAACAGAAAAATTGGTAAAAAAATAAGAAATGAAAATTTTACTTGTTTATCCGGAATACGAAGATACATTCTGGAATCTTAAAAAAGTACTAAAAATAATCGGAAAGAAATCCGCATACCCGCCCCTTGGCCTTTTAACTGTTGCAGCAATGATTCCGAAGGATTGGGAAAAAAAGCTGGTGGACTTAAATTGTGAAAAATTAAGAGATGAACATATCAGATGGGCAGATTATGTTTTTATAAGCTCAATAGTCGGCCAAAAAGAATCTGCTAAAAAGATAATAAATATTGTTAAAAAAATGGGGAAACCCGTAGTTGCAGGCGGGTCTCTTTTTACCATCGGATGGGAAGAATTTTCTAATGTGGATACTTTTGTTTTAGGTGAAGCCGAGGACACCTTCCCTGTTTTTTTGGAGGACTTGAAAAGCGGTAATCTTAAACATATTTATTCTTCTGACAAAAAATATCCGGATATTAAAACATCACCTATTCCTGACTGGGATCTGATAAAGTTGTCAAACTATAATTCCATGTGCATACAGTTTTCAAGAGGCTGTCCGTTTAACTGCGAATTCTGCGATGTGGTTTATCTTAACGGAAGAAATCCCCGCTTAAAAAGCAGGGAGCAATTAATTGGTGAACTTGACGCTTTATATGATAAAGGATGGAGAAGTGCAATATTTTT
>JAPLCN010000051.1:3890-8976 GCA_026392215.1 Actinomycetota bacterium
TAGATGACAATTTTATAGGCAATAAATCAGAATTAAAAAAAGATTACCTTCCTGCAATAATAAAATGGCAAAAAGAAAAAAAATATCCTTTTGTATTAAGCACACAAGTTTCAATAAATATGGCGGATGATTTAAAACTTATGAATTTAATGGTGGATGCAGGATTTACAACAGTATTTGTGGGCATTGAAACCCCTGATCCTGATGGGCTTGAAGAATGCGGCAAATTTCAGAATAAAGACAGGAATTTGATTGATTCCATAAAAAAGATTCAGAATATCGGGATAGAAGTTAATGCAGGATTCATAATAGGGTTTGATAGCGATAAAGCTTCCATATTTCAGAGTCAGATTGAATTTATTCAAAAAAGCGGAATTGTTATGGCAATGGTAAGCTTGCTTAATGTATCTCCGAAATCAAGGCTTTACGAGAGATTAAATAAATCAGGCAGGATGTTACATGTAAATAAAAATGGTACTGAACTCTCTGTTTTGAACTTTATTCCCAAAATGGATACTAATGAGCTTATCAGCGGCTACGGGAAAGTATTAGCAACCATTTATTCTCCAAAATGTTATTATGCGCGCATAAGAACTTTCTTAAGAGAATATAAACCTAGAAAAATGAACTCCCCGAAACTTCACTTTTATCATATTAAAGGCTTTTTGGCTTCGATCTGGTTTTTGGGGCTGATGCAGGAAGGCAGACAGTATTATTGGAATTTAATCCTGTGGAGCATGTTTAAAAGGCCTGGTCTTCTTCCTTACGCGTTTGGCATGCCTCTGGGCCTCCTACATTTTAAATCTCTTTCATGGGCACAGCAATACAACTCTTATTATAGGGAAAGTTAATACAATCAGAAGTAAAGGATGTTCCTGATAATTGCCGGAAACATAATAGGTACTTCTCTTAGAATGTTTTTTTAATTTCAATCATTACGAACCTATTTTTTGTTGCAGCTACTGGAACTTTGCTTCAATTATTTCCGTTTGATTATTCTCAAATACCGGTTATTGGTTTGAGATCGGCAGCTCCGTAGATAACAATTGCCGTCCTGGTAATAATTTTAGTCAGCACAGCTATCGGCCGACCGCCAGGCAGAGGGGAAAATAACTTCCAGATTTGTCTATTTTGAACTCTGCAATAGTTAAATTTTTTGTCAAGGCTATCAATATATCTTTGGATGTAATTCCAAAAACAAAAATTTTAAATTATACTTAAAAATTAATCATTATGATAGTAAAAAACCATTAATGTATTTTTTGGATAATCAGAACAAAAAATAAATGAAAAATAAATTAATCTTAATAGATGGGAATAATATTGCTTACAGGGCTTTCTATGCACTGCCTCAAACAATTGCAACCTCTACCGGAACAATAACAAATGCCGTATATGGTTTTGTTACGATGGTTTTAAAGTTAATTGATGAGCAAAAGCCTGATAATATTATTGCTGCTTTTGACAGCAAGGCCCCTACTTTCAGGCACGAGTTATTTAAGGAATATAAAGCTCAAAGGACAAAAATGCCTGACGAACTTATTTCACAGTTCCCTTTGATTAGCTATGAAGCAGATGACATTATTGCAACTTTAGCGACGAAGTTAACACATGAATTTGATGAAGTGCTTGTAGTTTCCGGAGATAAGGATATTTTGCAGCTTGTTGGCAGCAATATAAAAGTAATGGCATTAAAAAAAGGGATAACAGATACAATCACTTATGATAAAGATGGTGTAATTGAAAAGCTTGGAGTAGCTCCGGACAAAATCAAGGATCTGCTGGCATTGATGGGTGACAGTTCTGATAATATCCCTGGAATAAAGGGGATTGGCCCTAAATCAGCAGGAGAACTCGTTAATAAATACGGAAGCATTGTAGAAATTTATGATCATATAGATGATATCAGGAGCGAAAAAGTAAAAAATCTGCTTGCAGCAAATAAGGAAAATGCATTTGACTGCAGAAAATTAACAGAACTTGTAACGAATTTAAATTTAAACATCGGCGAATTACTTGGTAAAAAACTGGATGAAGTTAATCTTAATGATGTTGAAAAGATTTTTGAAAGCCTTGAATTCAGAACGTTAAAGGAAAGAATAAAAAAAATATCAATTTATTCCAGTCAGGTCAAGTCATTAAAATTTCAAGGCAGCCAATCAAATCAGGATTCAGATCATGGACTGGTTTCAGAAAATTTGGAAATAAAAAAGTTAAGTTTTAATATTATTGATTTAAATTTTGACAGTGGAACATTTTTAAAGAATTCAAACGGGAAAGTATTTCTGGCTTTATCTGAAAATCGCTTAAATGAAGAGGAATATGGTAAAAACTACTCTAAAGATTTAATTATTTTTAATGGCAAAGACAACCCTTATGTTTTTAATTCACACTTTTTTAATGATAAAAAATACTTAATAATAATTAAAACTATCCTTGAAAATGAAAACATTATCAAGTCCGGAATTGACTTAAAGGAAATATATAAATATATAAGAAAGCACAATATAGAGCTTAAAGGCATTTTCTATGATTATAAGATTTTTTATCTGCTTTTAAATCCAATCAGGACTGACGTTGAAATAAAGGAGCTTTTACAGATTTATGCAGCAGGCAGTTACAATGAATATTTTTATCCTGAAAATTATCTGCTGGAAGCAGAATTTAAAAGCAAAATAAATTTCAGTCAGGACGGGAAAGATCAGTTAAAAAACAATAAGAACCAGCTTTCCCTTTATTCAGAAAATAATCCTGATGAAATTTGCGGCGATGAAATTTCCGGCGGTAACTATGGTGAAAATCTTGTAAAAAACGATAATTTTAAGATCACGTTAAATAACATACTGATATATAATCAGCTTGAAGAGATATTACTAATGGAGATAAGGGATAATAATTTATTTGATTTATACGAAAGAATAGAAGGTCCCCTGATAAAAGTCCTTGGAGAAATAGAATTTACCGGTGTATCAATTGACAGGGAATATCTGAAGCTTCTGATTGACCAATACAATGAAGATATAAATAAACTAACCGGGGATATTTATGAGATAAGCCAGGAAAAATTTAACATTAATTCTCCGCAGCAGCTCTCAACTGTTTTATTTAAAAAGCTTGGGCTGGCTTCCGCCAGAAAGACAAAAACAGGCCTTTCCACAGATGCTTCTACTTTAATTTCCCTTATTGATAAAAATCCTATTATTGAGAAAATATTAGATTACAGAGAAAAAGTTAAGCTGAAAAACACTTATATAGATGTTTTGCCAAATCTGATAAACCCTGAAGACAACAGGCTTCATACGACTTACAATCAGCTTGGAACTACAACCGGAAGATTAAGTTCAAGCGATCCCAATCTGCAGAATATTCCGGTAAGGACAGATCTGGGCAGGCAGATACGCAAGGCTTTTGTGCCGGGTAAGGGATATGATTTGCTGTTGTCTTCAGACTATTCCCAAATTGAGCTAAGGATTCTTGCTTGCTTATCTGAAGACGAGAAATTAATGGATGTCTTCAATAAGAATGGCGATATACATACTTTTACTGCTGCTGAAATATTCAATGTGGGCATTAAAAATGTTACCGAAGAATTGAGGAGAAAAGCAAAAGCAATTAATTTCGGAATTATTTATGGAATGACAGAGTATGGATTAAAGTCAAGGCTTTCCATAAGCGAGGAAGAAGCCAAGGAATATATCAGATTGTATTTTGACAGATATCCGAAAGTTAAGAAATATATAAGCTTCCTTATTAAGGAAGCTTATGATAAGGGATTTGCCACTACATTATTTGGAAGAAAAAGATATATTAACGAGCTGGGCAGCTCCAATGGAAGGCTTAGAAGTCTGGGAGAAAGGCTTGCCGTAAATACACCCATTCAAGGGACGGCTGCAGACATAATGAAGCTTGCAACAGTGCAGTTATTTAATGACATAAAGAAGAATAAGGTAGATGCAAATATTTTACTTCAGGTTCATGATGAGCTTGTACTGGAGCTTAAGAAAGATGATCTGAAAACTGTTGAAAATATTGTAAGAGATGCCATGGAAAACTGTGTAAACCTTAAGGTTGCCATTAAAGTCGATATTAAATCTGCCAAAAACTGGTATATTTAACAATCCATAAGTTTGCAGGTATCATCTGGATTCTTCGGTATATAGTTCATTCTCTCCTTGCCAAAATGAAACTCTTGTTATATGCTATTTTGCGTAAAAAGGGAAATATTGTTAATATTTTCCTTTACTCTCTCTAATTTTCTCTATATAATTTAAAATATAAAAAACCATAGATCCGAAAGAAAGACTAAAATGGAAAACAATGAAATAATGACCATCAAAGACCTCTCGCTTTATTTAAAAATTAATGAAAAAACTATCTATAAACTTGCTAAAAAAAAAGAATTACCGGGTATTAAAATTGGCGGGATGTGGAGATTTAAAAAAGAAGTTGTTGATAGCTGGTTGATAGATTCCAGTAAGAAAATTGAGGCAACCAAAATGAAATATTTGGGTCACTTAAATTTAAAGGAGAACGAAAAAAAAGCGTTACTGGAATTGAAAAAAGAATTGTTTAAAAATTTCTTGGTTGCTGAAATCATACTCTACGGCTCAAAAGCAAGAGGTGACTTTGATGAAGAATCAGATATGGATATCCTAATTATTTTAAAAAATAAGGTTGATGACAATATAAGAGAAAAGGTCTTCAGCATGAGCTTTAAGATAGAAATAAAATACGATGTGATTTTTGGAATACTGGTGGAGCCTGAAGATTTTTGGAGTTCACCTCTTGCAGAAGCCATGCCCATTCACTGCAACATTAACAGGGAAGGGGTGCTCGTATAGTGAAAGAGAATGTCATCAAATACAGAAGAGAAAGAGCAAAAGAAACACTCGAAGAGGCAGAGATTATGCTTGACAACAATAAACTTATTGCTGCTGTTAACAGGATATATTACGCAATATTTTATGAGGTGATTGCTCTCCTTTTAACAAAAGGACTTTCTTCTTCAAAGCATAGTGGTGTAAGGAGCTTGTTTAATAAAGAATTTGTAAAACCCGGGATTATATCCGAAGAATATGGTAATTTT
>JAPLCN010000143.1 GCA_026392215.1 Actinomycetota bacterium
ACCTATAATATCTGGTTTTGTGGACAATAATATAACAAATATAGTAAAGAACCGGACCAGTATAGGAATAATAGGATTTCTTATTCTGTTTATTACATCTACATATGTCTTTGATTCTATACAATTTGCTTTAAACAAAATATTTGGGACTGAGACACACCGGAAGTTCTGGAAACAAAAAATATATGGTTTCTTAATAATGTTTTTAATCTTTCTTATCGTAGTAATAACTTTTAGCCTTTCAACAGGTCTCTTTTACTTGTCTAATACTCTGATAGATATATTAAATATTGAGGAATTTTTATCAACATGGATATTAAAATTATTATCAATAGCAATTGGAATTTTCTTTAATTTTTTAATTTTTATTCTTATTTATTATTTTGGTATAAATAAAAAAATTAATTTCAGACAGATATACCGGGGAGCGCTTACCGTTGCCGTAGGCTTGGAAGGTGTAAAGCATTTATTCGTATTTTATCTTGACCGTTTTGCCAGTTATCAGTTGACTTATGGTTCTGTTGGTTCGGTAATCGCTTTCCTTTCCTGGGTATATATATCCAGCATGATACTGCTTTTAGGAGCCGAGATAAACTCTTTAAGATTTAAAATCTAATACAGTTTTAAATATCTTTAGCCCTGGTTTGCAGACTCACTCAAATCTCCAGCAATATCTAGCATAGATAATAATTCCTATGATGAAAAATAGAATGGAAATTATTATTGTATAAGAAATATGGAAGATAGATATTGGATTATAACCAAAATTTCCGGTAAACAGGTAAATAATAGGATTTCTAAAAGTTATTAACTCTTTTAAAAATTGGTTCGAAATTTCACACCTTGGGGCAGCCAGTAAAATATGTCACATAAATCTTAAGATACTTATTTAATTTAGTTTTCAATAAAATTCTTTGACTTGGATTTATTTAAATAATAAGACCCCATTTATTAGACGGGGCCTTATTTGTATAGAAGAAATTAGGTATTAATAATTACTTTGTTGATTTTTTTGCTAAATTAATTTAATCCTAAGTCTTTTTTCATGCTTTCATATTGTTCTTTTGTTATTTCACCTTTGGCATATCTTTCTTTTAAAATATCCAGTGCTCCACTTTTGTTTTCACCATGGTAATAGTCATGGTAATGGCCGTGATAATGGTCTGTTCTTCTTACAAGTCTTATTATTATAATTATTATCGCTGCTATTATTAATCCAAATAAAACATTACCTAAAATCATACACGTAAAACCTATTCCTCCAAGACCCCACATCATATTTAATTCCTTTCATTTATTTTAAATAATTTTAAAGTATTTTATAACAACAGTTATAAAATAAGAAGCAATCAAGCTTTATAAGATATTAGAAATGAAGACCATAAAAAATATATTATCCAGTTTTTGTTAGCTAAGGACCCTCTTTTTGAAACCCTTGATACCAACCCAGAGGAACAAGCCGCAGAAAGCCAGAAGCACAGGATAGATAATATACAAATTCATATGTGGCATAGTAGTTAAAGCAGCTCGAAAACCCTCAGTCACGTAAATAAGTGGATTAATGCATACTAAAGCTTGTAGCCAGGGGAAACCAAAAACCTTGATGGTTGATAGAGACGTCCAGGAGTAGTAAGTGCCCCCGAGGAAAGTCATGGGCAAAACAATGAACCCGAACATGGCTCCAATGTTACGCGGTGCGATACGAGTTCCTAGTACAAGACCAAGGCTGGAGGTCATAATACCAGTGATAGGAATGAGTGTGAGCAGAATAAACCAGTGAACTGATAGCTGAACCTGTATACCTTTCGCATGGATAACATATGCAATTGGGAATACAAGAGCCGCTGCGATGAACCCCTGAATTGTCCCCGCTATCACTTTTCCAATGGCAACCAGTGATACTGATAGAGGTGCAAGAACCCTATCCTCAATCTCCTTAGTATAGCCGAACTCTGTAGCTAATGGCAATGCCACTGCCTGAATCCCCTGAAACATAATTGATAATCCCACTACACCAGAAATTAAAACTGCAGCAAATCTTGACTCGCCAGTAAGTCCTGAGCCCCCACCTATACCCATACCAATTTGAGGGAACACATATAAGAATACGAATACCAGAAGAAAGGGCTGTATAATGGTACGTGGGATAAACTCGCTTAGATTCTTTCTAAGTACCGCAATGTCGCGCAGCAGCAATGCTCCAAATGCAGCTCGGCTGGCAGTAGCCTCAGAGCGTAAGGATTTGGCAACATGAGCATTAGAATGAACTATGTTGTTCCTCAATCACGCAACTCCCTTCCGGTGAGGTTAATAAAAACGGTCTCAAGAGTTGGCTCTGATACAGAAAGGTCAGTAACATTGAAGCCCTCCTGCTCAGCAATATCAACTACTTTGGGTAAAACTCCAGTTGTGCTTTTGACATGAAGTTTTATGGTTCCGTCAACTCGCTGGCTTTTAGTTGCACCCTCCACCTTATATTTAAGAATCTGGGCAAGGGCATCGAGATCTCCTGCGGCAGATATGGTAACTATGCTGTCAGCACCAACAGACTCCTTGAGTCCTTTAGGAGTATCAATAGCCAGAATTTTGCCGCAGTCCATTATGGCTAATCGGTCACAGAGCAAGTCAGCCTCTTCCATATAATGAGTAGTTATAAAAATAGTCTGACCTTCGGCATGCAAACTGCCTAGAATGTCCCACAAAGCAATTCGGCTCTGCGGGTCAAGGCCTGCTGTTGGCTCATCTAAAAAGACCACTGATGGATGGTGCAATAGAGCTCTTGCTACCATGAGTCGCTTCGCCATACCTCCTGAAATAGCCATTACTTCTGCTTTTGCCCTATCAACAAGATGAAACTTTACCAGAGATTCGTCGGCAGCAGTACGACTCTCACTGGCAGTCATACCAAAAAAGCGAGCATGATAATAGAGATTCTCCCAGACGGTCAGGGCTCTATCAAGATTATTGGTCTGTGCCACAACACCAATAACCTGTTTTAGAAGGGCTGGATGGGTAACTACATCGATGTCAGACACAAAAGCTTTACCCGCTGTTGGTATTACCAGGGTAGTTAACATACCAACGGTCGTTGTCTTACCTGCACCATTAGGACCGAGCAATCCAAAGATTTCTCCTCGGCGTACCTCTAGGTCAAGTCGGTCCACAGCCAGAATATTGCCAGGATAGCGCTTGGTCAATTGCTCACAACGAATGACCACATCATTCGTTGTAGATTTATCAACTATGTCCACTTTTGTGTTATTGATGTGCTGTGTAGCCATGTGCCTCTTGTTTATACTCAAATATAATAAAAGCATTTTATATAATTTATGTGCATTATACTAGAGTTTGCATAATTGTAAAGTTCAGCGTCCTTATAGCAAGAAAAGCTTCAAAGCTGCTAAATAATATTTTTAAATATTATATTTTTATTAGTATTGTATTAATAATTACAAAAATTTAAAGAGTATTTTAATAATTTATTAATCAGATCTTTGAAGTTTTGAGTAAATCAACTGCCTATATGTTTGTCTACTTCAAATAGTTCAATAATTTTTATAAGCAAGTTTATGTTCTGTTCATTAACATTTAATGCTTTGGTCTCTTTGTCATCAATAATAATTTTTACTACTTTCATTTTATAGCTTCCCTTCCAGGTGCCATTTTGTTTATTTTTAAAAAATAGCCTTGTAAATATATTAGGTTTTTTATCTGCAATCGATAGACTGTTTTGCAGACCTGCATTTATAATATTTGCCTCTTGATTTATGCTTTTGTTGCCTTGCTGAGGAAAATAAACAAAAAGTAGGTTTCTATTATTCAAGCATAAACCGAATTCCTTCTTTCTCTTTATTAATATTTACATTTAATACATACATAATAACACCTCTTGAGTAATTATCACAATTTTTAAGTGTCTGTAATTTAATTAGCTAATTTAATTCTTAATATTATTTAACCACCTATAGCAAAACCTTCTTTTATTAACTTAATTTGAGGGATTAGCGAGATAATATCTGAGTAATATAAAGTTCTAAATGTGTTCAATATCCCCAGCCAAAAACCAAAAAACTCACGATTTTTGGGTCATAAGTTAATTGATAATCTGCTAAGACCAGGTAAATTGCCTTATTTACGCAAAGCCTGGGAAATAATCGGTTTTGATGTGGCTTTTTTTGACTCCGATCTTCTTCAAGTTGGTTTCAAAAGCGGAGACCATTGAGGGCGGACCGGAAATATAGAAAAATCTTTCCTGGTAATCCGGTACTCTTTCTCTAATAGCCTGGTAATATGAAGCTGATGGGATGTCTACAATAGAATAAACTACTTTAATGCCCAATTGTAGCTTGGCTTTATCAAAAATATCTTTATAAGCAAAATCATCGCGTGTCTTATTTAAATAAAACAAAACAATTGATCTTTTTTCGTTGGTGTCGAGCAGATATTTTATCATGCTCCTAAAAGGTGTTATGCCGATGCCGCCGGCAATAAAGACCAATTTTTTATTTTTTCCCTTGGGCAAAGTAAAATCGCCTGCCAGTTGCGACGCCACGATCTTCTGGCCCAGCTTGGCAAGTAGTAAAGATTTTTTAAAACTGCTGGGGTTATTGTAAAATTTTATTCCGAGCAGGATTTCCTGTTCTGTAGGAGAAGAAGCGATAGTTAAATAACGCCTGATGCCGCGACTGTCCTGCCTGGGATGCTCTAAAGTCAATTCCATATATTGACCAGGCTTAAAAGCCATTTCTTGATCTGAGGTGAACTCAAAATCATATATACTCGGTGCAAGTTTTGTTCTTTTTTCCAAAGTTAAAATAAGTTTCTTGTCGGAGCTAACCAAATAGGAAAAAACGCTTCCCACAACCAGAGCCAGCTCAGGGGTAATATACAGAGAGCCGATATGGATCTGTGGTGCAAACAAAAAGCCGACCAGCGCCCCGTAGCATATGCGTAATATTTTAGTTGGTGGCAGCGTCATTGGTTCAGTTAACATTATAAAAGCAAAAAATAGCATGGGTGAATATACTAATGCTTTTTGCAGACCCGAAAATAAATTCTGCCCGTTCATTAAATTAAAGATAGAGGTGGTCAGCAGCGAAACAATGAAAAAACTCCAAACCAAATCAAATCTTTTTATCTTTCTGACTACCAGCAACCCGCCAATTATCACAAACGGTATCATATATAAATTAGCTATCCACCAGCTGGCTGACTGGTTGGAGGCCAAAGTTATTAAAACCAAGGATATAGCCACTGGATTGAAAAGATGTTTTTTGCCAACAGCAAGTACATACTTTGATGCCATAGCCAGCACCGACACCCAGCTTAAAAACAATAAATTATCAAAGGGCTTGGCCGGAGTTATGATCAACGCTAAAATAAGCGCTGTGATATAGACAGACTCAACGTTGCTTGGCGCGTTAAAGGCCCAGGCAAAAATGGCGTTAGCAAAAAAGCACACGGCCAGAATAAACACAGCCGAGATAATTAAGTCAAACGGCCCAAAGGCCAATAAATTTAAAAAGCTCAAGCCGAACGCTTCGGCTAAAAGAAACAATAGACAGTAAAGCACTGCTCTATACATTGTTATTTTGTTGAGAATTCCGTCAATATTTTTAAACATTTTCATCATATATGTTATATTTTTTAAAACCGCTGGTTTCGGTCGCCAGACCGTCTTTATTAATCATGTACCCTTCAAAGCCCTTTAAATTTTCAATAAACCTGATTCCCTTCTCTCCCATGGCAAACGCCGCGGTTGCAAACCTGTCGGCCTCGTAAACATTAGGGCCGATGACACTTATGCTGACAATCTCAGTTAAAGGCTTGTTTCTGGCGTGCGGGTCATAAATATGTTGGCCTCTGAGGTATGTACCAGAAGTGGCAATACCCTGGTCTTTTAAATAAAGGACTTTGACAATTTGTTCCTGGTTAAAGGGGTTTTTAATTCCCACGCTCCAGTATCGGCCCTGCTCGTTTTTACCGTGAGCTTGAATGTCGCCGCCCGCTTCCACATAGAAATTTTTAAATCCTTGCGCCAATAATAATTTGGATGCGTTATGGATCGCCCATCCTTTCACCAAGCCGGAAGGATTGTATTTCCCTTCAGATGCGACAATATCAAAATATCCGTTTGTTTCTTTTTTTGTTTTTTCTGCAAGAGTAAACACGAGTTTCATGTCTTCGCTCCACTGGCTTTCTTTTATCTTGCCATTATTAATGAGCGTTATCTCGCTGGTGGTTTTAAAAACGCTGAATTTATTTTCAACGTTCTCAAAATACGAAAAGACCTTATCGATGTCAATTTTTGTGGCAGAAGTATCCGCGATTTCAACCGTTATTGTCATTCCCATTAAAGCTCTGGTTTGTTTCATACTTACACCTTTGCCTGGCTAAGAGCCGAAGATAATGAATTTATGAAAGCATTGCTAGTGTTAGTGGCTCCGGAAACAGTATCAACTTGGGCACTCTGGGCCTGAATCGCTTCTGATTTCAGTATGGGCAAGGCGTAGGTGTTAACCTCGACTGAATATCTTCTGTCGCTTGGATAGCTTAAAAACTGGACATCAGCGAGCTTTCCGCCCTGAATTATCGCCTTTACCTGAACATTGCCATAATAGGCGTCTGCAATGCCCCCGTCATATTGCCCGTTTTTATAAAGACCATCCGCAACTGTTGTTGCAGCCGTAGTTGTATTAGTTGTGGTTGCAGCAGCTGTAGTTGTGCTAGTTGTGGTTTCAGCAGCCGCAGGTGACTGATTGATGGATGACTGCGACGTCTGTGTGGAATAAGATTCGTCATCGTTCCCGGATTTGTCCCCGTTCCCGGATAAAGTTAAAGGCGGATTGGGAGAGGATTGGCTTTCAGTCGTGTTTGAAGCCAAATCCGGGGATGATTGGGTCACGGGAGGGTTAGCCAGCGAATTAACCGTAAAGTTTTGCTGGCCGTTGTCGTTGCGCTGATAGATCGCGTAAAAGACAAAACCTATAATCACAAAAAAGGATACTAATAATTTTTTAAAGTGTATTTTCATTGTTTTTTTCTTTTTTTTAATAGTTAAAGCTTATTTTAATATTGTTAGATTTAATCATACTGCATAAAAATGAAGACTTTATGAAGAAAGAAATATTTAAATTTAAAATTCAGGAAGTTGATTTTATACTTGGAGATAAAGAAGTCGCTTTGGAAATAAAATCGGGTAAAATGGTTCATGGCATTGAACTTAAAAGCCTTAAAGCACTACAGGAAGACGGACAAACAAAACATTCAGTTGTCGTCTGCTGTGAAAAATATCCCAGAGAAGTCGGTAATATATCAGTAATTCCCTGGACTATCTTTTTAGAAAAGCTTTGGGCCGGGGATTTTGGTGTTTAATTTTTCATTTCTGTTATAAAAATATGGGATTTTGGGTATTTTCTTTTATTTTATCAAGTAAAAGTCATTAGAAAAACCATAATACTATTTGATATTGTAAAATACTATTATTTAGGCTTAAAAAACTGGTTATAATTTAATAATTTTCAGGAATATATGATTTTTATATTATTCATTAGATTGCATTGATTTATTTAAAATCAAAATGAAATTGTATTGGTGCCCATAAGCATATAAAGTATAATTAAAATAAATATATTAATGTAATGTTTTGGAGATCTTAATTTAAATATTTATAACTAAAGTTTCAAATAAAAAACATATATTTTTGACAAGAGTTGTTCAATTCTCTAAAATGTTATTTTTTACTTACTATTTAAATTCTAAAAAGACAATCCATGAGTGATATTAAAGAGAAAACGGACTTTATAAGAGACATAATCAGCAAAGATCTGGAAAAAGAAGGCAGTAACAGAAAAATTCACACAAGATTTCCGCCTGAACCCAATGGATACCTGCATGTAGGACATGCAAAATCTATATGCTTAAATTTTGGACTGGCCGATGAATTTGGTGGTAAATGCAACCTAAGGTTTGACGACACAAACCCGACAAAGGAAGAATCTGAATACGCGGAATCTATAAAGACAGATATAAAATGGTTGGGATTTGACTGGGAAGATCGGGAATATTATGCTTCTGACTATTTTGAGAAGCTTTATGAGTTTGCTATAGCGCTGATAAAAAAGGGCAAAGCATACGTTTGTGATCTAAGCGCTGAAGAGATACGGCAGTACAGGGGGACACTCACAACACCGGGAAAAGAAAGTCCCTGCAGGAGCCGTTCTCAAGAGGAGAACCTGGCGCTACTAAAAGAAATGCGGGACGGTAAATATCCTGACGGTTCAAAGGTGCTGCGGGCAAAAATAGATATGTCTTCGCCCAACCTTAATATGCGGGATCCGGTAATGTATCGCATACTGCATAAAAGTCATCACCGCACGGGTAGCAGCTGGTGTATGTATCCAACATACGACTGGGCACATGGACAATCAGATTCTATTGAAAACATTACACATTCAATATGCACTTTAGAGTTTGAGGACCACCGCCCGCTCTATGATTGGTTTATTGATCAGCTCGGTATACATCACCCCAGGCAGATAGAGTTTGCCAGACTTAATCTTACATATACCGTAATGAGCAAAAGGATGTTGCTTGAACTGGTAGAAAAAAAATATGTAAATGGCTGGGATGACCCGCGAATGCCTACCATTTCAGGCATGCGGCGAAGAGGTTACAGCCCCCAGGCAATCCGTAATTTCTGCTTGCAAATAGGGTTGGCAAAAGCAGAAAGCACAGTAGATATAGCATTTCTGGAACATTTTATAAGAGAAGACTTAAATAAAAAAGCTGCCAGGGTTATGGCAGTACTAAATCCTTTGAAGGTTATAATAGATAATTATCCTGATAGCAAGGAAGAAGAACTTACGGCGGTAAATAATCCGGAAGACCCTTGTGCAGGCACAAGAAAAGTACCTTTTTCAAAAATTTTATACATAGAGAGAGAAGACTTTATTGAGGACCCGCCTAAAAAATTTTACAGGCTGGCTCCTGGAAGAGAAGTGCGGCTAAGGTATGCCTATTTTATAAAGTGTGTTGACGCAGTCAAAGACAGCGATGGCAGTATTTTAGAACTTCATTGCACATATGACCCAGCCACCAGGGGAGGAGATGCACCTGACGGAAGAAAGGTAAAAGCAACTCTTCACTGGGTTTCTGCCAAACACTCAATACCGGCAGAAGTCAGATTGTTTGGCCACCTTTTTATAAAAGAAAATCCTCTTAAATTAGAAGAAGGCAGTGATTTTAAAGAAAATTTAAGTCCGCATTCATCGCAGGTAGTTAAGGACGTGAGGCTTGAACCGTCTCTTTACGGAGCAAAACCAGGAAACATTTATCAATTTGAAAGGTTAGGATATTTCTGCGTCGATTCTGACACCACAAATGGGAAAATTGTATTTAACAGAACTGTAACCTTAAAAGATGAGTGGGCGAAGATAAGAACAGCCACATAAACCACTCGCCTGTCTAAAGAAATAGGGATTTTACAATAAAAAAGCGTTATGGAAAAGTACCATTGTTCGCTTGGGTATTTAATATTTCAGGTTAATTTAATTAAAATCTTTTTGAAATAAATTAATGATATATTGCTGTTTAAAGTTATTTTCATAAGTAAATAAAAGAGCAGAAGGATAGATTCCATGAAGAAAAAAGACATTACACAGAACGCAGACCGTGATTTGTTTAAGACACAAGTGCCTGTAAAATCTGATTTTGTAGATACAGATCCATGGCGGGTTCTTCGAATACAAGGTGAGTTTGTCGAGGGATTTGACACACTGGCTAAAGTTGGACCCTGCATTTCCGTTTTTGGATCAGCCCGCACCTTACCCGGTGATGACTACTATAAAGCTGCAGAAAAAACAGCGGCGCTTCTTGCAAAAAGCGGTTTTGGCATAATTACCGGAGGCGGCCCCGGAATAATGGAAGCAGCAAATAAAGGGGCATATGAAGCCGGTGGGTTATCCATAGGCTGCAATATTGAACTGCCATTTGAGCAGGAAGCAAATAAATATCAGAATATATCATTGAAATTTCACTACTTCTTTGTAAGGAAGATGCTTTTCGTTAAATATTCAATAGGCTATGTTATTTTCCCTGGAGGCTATGGCACTCTGGATGAACTTTTCGAATCTTTAACTTTGTCCCAGACAAATAAGATAATGCATTTCCCGATAGTCCTGTACGGCACTCCTTACTGGAAAGGAATCTGCGAATGGATAGATGAAGTACTGCTTAAAAGGCACGCAACCATCAGCCCGGAAGACACGAAACTTTATAAAGTGGTAAACGATCCGCAGGAAGCAGTAGATTATGCTTTGAAAATCATTAAAAGGGATAACTTTATTTCAAAATCGTGCCGTTAATTATTCATGGCTTCAATTTTTAATAATCTTACGTACCCTGTCCATTGCAATTTCAAGAATGATGCTGCATCTGGTTTAGATTAGAGCAGCCAAATGTTTAGTCAACAAAGTTATCTGCATCAAGTCCGGAGCGGCTTAGCATTTCGTTTACGCTTATACCTCTTCTTGAGAGATATTTTCTCACCTGACTTTTATTTGACAGTCTCAACATGTTGTAATTTTCTTCAGAGTCGTCCTGCCATACTCTTCGCTCAAACATAAGAGCTATACAGTTTTCGATGTTTTCCCATTTGTCTTCGCTTATTTCTCTAAGGAAAATTTCTTTTCTCTCATTTTCATCAAAGAGCTCCAGAATAGTCGCAATTACATCTTTTAAAATACCTGCCCAAGCCTTAAATGAACCAGATAAATAAATCCTTTCAGATATTTTATGGTTTTCGTCATTTTTATCAGGATCCCATTTATCTTTTAAAGTATATTCAGTAATAATATTTAGAAGCTTTACAACATTTTTTCGCTCAAATTCTCTCAATCTGTCAGATTCTTCAATATCAATATCCAGAGGAGGCGTGGCAATAAATTTTTTGAAGATGGTTTGTTTTAGCCTGTTCGTGGTTATTGGTTTTTTGTTTGTTGAACTGTATTCCTCTATATATTTTATAATTGAATTTTTCTTATCCTCAATTATACTGTCGTAAATATTGCTATCGATCATGTTGATTGCTGCAGATTTTTTCTTGCCCTTGTTTATTAAAAAAGCAACGAAACCTGATTCAGATTTTGTTCCTTTTTGAGCCATATATTCTTTCCACTCTTCTGCGAATATGCTTGCCCATTTGTTAATAAGGACAGATGTGAAGAATGGCATCTGCCTTAATTTATCATGTGCCACAAGGTTTGTTTCTTTAAGCAGTTTTATGTTTGGCTCCACATAAACCTTACATTCAATTTCTTTTCTGTCTGCCCAGATCTGGGCAGCAGCTTTATGCTGGCCGTCAAAAAGAAGAATCTTATTTTCAGTCAGGCGGCAAACTGATGGAGTAAGCTGGCTGTTTACAAGCAGGTGCCTGTAAAGTTCCCAAAGCCTGTCCATTTCAAGAGGCCTGGGCTGAAGCTCTTCGTCATTATGTATATATTCAACCGGAAGAACAATATAAAAATATTTAAAACCGGTTGAAGGGCAGGTAGATAACGGAAATGCTCTTGCTTCATTGCTGTTTTCAAGAGTTATTTTAATTTCGCTGTCTGCTTTACTTAACTCTGCCTTCAGATGTTTTCCGTAATTATTTTCATGGAGTTTTAATTTAAGAACGTCATTTAATTTTTTTAGCCCGTTTCCTTTGAAGAATTTCTCCATTTCCAAAATTGAGCTATATTCAGTAAGAGATAATTCACCCATTTCCTTATGATGCTTTTTGCAGACAGCAATAAAATTTGACCAGTCAAACTTATCCTGGAAAGTCAGTGGCTTTATATGATGGAACTGGATTTCTGATTTATTATTTATTGGTTTCTTATCGATTGCGCAAATCAATTTATTATTAACAGTGTTATTTGAAATGATTATTTTTTTATCTTTAGCAGAAGGCTCCGGGTGTGCTGACATTCTTAACCTCCAAAAAACAGTTTATTTTTATTAATAAATATATGAAAATTATAGTATTTAATATCGATAATCAAAAGCAAGTTTAGCTTATTTTAATAAAAATAATAAAAAAAAATAAAAGAAGGGCAGCCAATGAAAATAAATATAATTTATGAATCAAAAATTTGGCAACGATAAAAATGTGTTGAGAAATTAAAGGAAATCCTGGAAGGCAGAGGACAGGAAGTAAAAATATTTTTTAATTTTTAAAATTAAAGCTATAATATGCATTTAATTTTACTAATTTTACCATTTTGAACAAACTGAAGCTGCAAGTTTAATTTTTTATGGAAAAATTTAAAGCTTTTTTTAAGAATATAGCAGGTATTTTTAACAGCATAATAAGCAGAGCTCAATTCTATATTGATGAGCAGGGAAGAATTGAGGGAGATTTTGAGCAGAATTACTGGCATATCAATAATAGCTTCGTAAGAGACAAACTTCATATTAAAAAAATAAATATCAACAAAGTAACAACAATAATAGTATTTGTATTAATCTATTTTGCAATATGTGTTGTTTTCAGGCCATGGCTGATTTTCAGTTTGACAACTACAGCAGGAGGAGATACCGGGACCCATCATTATGCGGTTAAGTTTATGATTGACAACCTGCTGCCAGAGTTCAGGGTTACCGGCTGGTCTAATGGCTGGTATGCTGGTATGCCGATTCTTCAGTTTTACTTCCCGCTTCCTTATCTGATGATTGCTATTTTAAGCAAAATCATTCCTTATAATATTGCTTTTAAGGTTATTACTGTTCTGGGATCTTTTATTCTGCCGGCTTGCGCTTATTGGATGACTAAGCTTTTAAGGTTTAAATATCCGTATCCGTTATTAAGCGCGCTTGGAGCGACCTTATTTTTATTTATTGAAAGCTTTTCAATTTATGGGGGAAATTTCTTAAGTACTCTTGCTGGGGAATTCGGGTATTCTTTCAGCTTTGCGCTTGGTTTTTTATTTATAGGAACCATGCATCTTGCATTGGAACGGGAAGCAAAATTCAATTGGCTTTTTGTTTTAAACTGTTTTATTTTGATGGCGGTGGCTCTTTCCCATGTCCTGACAACAATATGCCTGCTTTTAATGCTGCCATGGCTGCTGCTTGAAAACAGGAAAGGCAGAAACGTCTGGTATATGATTTCAGTATTTGCGCTGGGATTTTTTCTGACGGCCTTCTGGAGTGTCCCTTTTGCCCTCAAACTTAAATACACACCCAATATGGGGTGGCAGAATTTAAAGAATTTTAAGCCTCTGGTTCCAATGGAAATGATTCCTGCTGTTGTGCTGGCCGTGATAGGAATAATAATTTACATAGCCGTAATTACCAGAAGAGATGATAAAAGAAACATAATGCTGACAATTTCATATCTTCTTCTGAATTTAGCATTTTTTATCCCCAGCGGAGGCAGGATATGGAATGCAAGGCTGCTTCCATACATTTATATTATTGACTTGCTGCTTGCCGGATATACATTGTTTATTTTGTTCGGGATCCTGATGATATGGCTTCGCAAGTATAAAATTTCCGTAAGCAAAATTGTGGCAATAATATTTGTACCCTTAATTGCTTTTGGAGTTTTCGCAGTAAGGCTTCCCATGCAGCCAAAAGCTGCAGGATGGGCAACATATAACTATTCAGGTTATGAGAAAAAGCCTTACTGGAAAATTTACAGTTTGATGATGGGTTATATTAATTCAAAGCCGGAAGGCAGATGGATGATTGAACAAAACCATGATGCTCTTGAAAAACTGGGGACAACAAGAGCTTTTGAGCTTATCCCTTATTGGACAAAAAGTGCAACAATGGAAGGACTGCTTGTTGAAGGCGCTTTTACATCCCCATTTCATTTTACAGAACAGGCTTTGATTTCAAAAAGCCCAAGCAATGCAATTCCAGGGTTAAAACTCCCGCCTTTAAATGTTAAACTTGGGGTTGAGAATCTTAAAATGATGAACATCAGATATATGATTGCAAGCTCACCTGAAGTTCAGGCCGAGCTTGATAAAAATCCTGATGCAGAGCTAATGGCGAAATTTGATGTTTTTAATTTTTACGAGATAAACACAACAAATAAATATGTCGAGATATTAAAAAATATTCCCGTCAAAGTTAAAACAGAAAAATGGTATGACGCAATACTCCCCTGGTTTAAATATGATGATCCTGACAGAGCATTCATCATCTGGGATCAGGGAGAAAAAGGGCTGGAAAACTTTAAATTAATATCCCCGGATGCAGTAACCAAAGTTGAGAAAATCTCAATTAAAACTGACGGGGAAGTGCTAAAAGAGCATGTTGAAAATGAAAAAATAACTTTTAAGACTACCGCAATTGGAGTTCCGCACCTTATAAAAATATCTTATTTCCCTAATTGGAAAGCTATTGGAGCAGACGGTCCATATGCAATTTCTCCATCGTTTATGATGGTGATTCCAAGACAGGAAAATGTAACTTTGTATTATGGCTCAACAAAAGAAGATGTTATTGCCAGAACTTTTACTCAAGCTACGTGGGTATTTTTAATCGTACTGCTGATTGTTGATGGAACAAAGTTTATTCTTGCAATCAGAAAAAGTAAGAAAATAAAATAAAATTTATATATTTTAATAATCAATATTAATTTCTCCGCCAAAAACGAAAAATATCCGAATCCTGCTGTTATTACCTGTTATTATTGAGTGCTCTATATTTTTAGGCACATAAAGAAAATCTCCCTTTTTAACATGGTAGATTGTTCCCCCAACTTCAACGACGCCTTTGCCAGCAAGAACATACAGAGACTCTCCGACATTATGTGAATGTGAAAGAGAAGTTTTATCTTTATCAAATTCCACAATTCCCAGGCTTAAATTTTTTGTATTGACAAAGCCTTGAGAACCGAATGCAAATCTTACCCATCTGTCTTCAAAGATTTTTTTCTCTATATCATTTTCGTTGAACTTTTCAGGTTTTAAATCTTCAGTTTCCATCTGATTTCCCTCTAAAAACAGTAATAAAAATTTGTGCTATATTTTGCTATATTTTATCAAAAAAGAAATAAATATGATAATTATTTTAAAATATGACTGTGATTTAAGACACTATCGCATTAAAAATATTAGTTTAGCCCAAAATAATCAACCATTTTATAAATTTCCAGAGATAAAAAATTAATTTGTGGAAATATGAAGAATTGTCTTGCATAAAATTAATAATTAGTGAAAAAAATCAAAAAATTTATTATTATTACTAATATATTCATAAAAATTTATAAAAATAATTTAAATGAAAAAAGAAAATATTTTAAAGCTGGTAAAAATATCCACTCTGGCAGTTTTAATCTTAATAATATTAAACATATTCACCTTTCCGATTTATGGACAGGAAGCAGATAAGGGATTCCTGAAATTCATATCAGTAATTCAGGGTGCTGGGGCTCCTGATTTCCTTAAAGGGGCCAGTGATGTTTTTGTAAGCGGGACAAAAGCTTATATTGCAGCATCCGGAGATAATGCCATGACAATTGTTGATATTTCAGATCCTAAGGCTCCAAGGTTTGAAGGTTCAGTTAGCGGAGCCGGAGATCCAAACTATTTAGGAGGCATTTCAAAGCTATTTGTTGCCGGAAAATATTGTTTTGCAGTCAGTTACAATGATGATGCTTTTGTTGTAATTGATTGTACTGATACGAAGGCACCAAAAATTAAAGCAGTGATAAAAGGAGCAGGAAGCCCTAATTATTTAAAGGGCGCAAAAGATGTTTTTGTTGAAGGCAAATATGCTTATGTAGTTTCTGCACTTGATAATGCCCTTGTTATGATTAATATATCAAGTCCCTCGACTCCTAAAGTAGAGGGTGCAATCAGTGGAGCAGGCAGCGGCAAATATCTTGGCGGTGCAAGTGGTATTTTTGAGAAAGATGGATGGGCTTACGTTGCGAGCGCCAAAGATAATGCATTGGTAATTTTTAACACGGGGAATCCTGCAAAGATAGAATTTGCGGGAGCAATAAGCGGAGCCGGAACCCCAAATTATCTTGGAGGGGCTAAAAGTGTATTTTTAAAAGGTAATATTGCTTATGTAGCAAGTTCTGCAGACAACGCACTTTCTGTTATTAATATTAATGATCCCCATCATCCTTCACTTGAAGATGTAATAAAAGGAACAGGAGTTCAGAATTATCTCCAAAGTCCGCAGACGGTTTTTGTAAGAGAGAATAATGTTTTTGTCATTTCTGAAAAAAGTAATTCTCTGGCTGCTTTCGATATTTCTAATCCTTCCAAACCCAAGCTGATTTCTTCTCTGCAGGGGATGGGAAGCCCTAATTTTCTTGGGAAACCTGCAGGATTATTTGTAAGCGGTAAATATGTGTTTGTAACAACGTCAGGGGACAATTCACTTTCTATCTTTGAAACAAATATAGGAATAAGCGGAAATGAAAACACCACCAGTGAGAATGTAACAAGTCTTAGGAAGTGGCTAAGAATTCATAATCCTTATTCAATCTGATTACTTTAAAAAATTCATCTACCATGTATTTTTTACATATAAATATTAATTTTTTTATATCTATCCTGTTTGGTTAACTATTCTGACTCGCATTCAGAATCTCTTCCCATCAGGATGTCGATGCCATGCGGCAGGGGTTTATAAATAATGTCAAGGCTTTCTTTTACACCTTTTAAACTTCCGGGAAGATTAATTATAAGTGTTTTTTTCCTTATGCCGCTTACTCCCCTTGAAAGAATTGAACGCGGAGTTTTTTTCTGACCTTCAAGCCTGATAATCTCACTGAATCCAGGAGCCTCTCTTTCAATTATTTCTTTTGTTGCTTCTGGTGTAACGTCGCGTGGAGAAAAACCCGTACCGCCTGTTGTTAAAATTAGATTTGCTCTGCCGCTATCGCAGATATCCTCTAATTTTTCCTTAATTAAATCCTTTTCATCAGGAACTATAATATAATCTGAAATATCCCACTGTTTTTCTCTAAAAAAATCTATTAAGTATTTTCCGCTTCTATCTTCTCTTTCGCCTCTATACCCTTTATCACTTATAGTAATTACTGCTATTTTAAATGTTTTTTCCATAAATATTATCTCCCACCTTTATTTTCCCGGTTTTTATAACCTTACAGAAAATTCCTTCAGTAGGCATTATACATGAACCAAGCTGATGATATATTCTGCAGGGATTTATACATTCCTTGCCTATCTGTGTTATCTTCAATACTACATTTCTTTTATTTTCAGGTAAATTATTTTTCAATAAATCATTCTCATCAACCGGTTCACTGCTGATAATTATTAAATCTCCAATTTTCAGTTTCGCTATTTTTATTCCCGCCGTAGTTATATTTTCTGCAAAGTCACCCGGGCCGACATTAACTCCTTTTTTAATAACATCTTGTATGCTCTCATATGAAAGAAGGCTTACCTGTCTGTGCCAATCGCCGCAGTGGCCATCACCCTCAAGACCAAATTCAGTTATATAGATTTCCTTTACAGGATACTTCTTTCCGCCTTTTCCCTTGCTTATATTTATTGAAAATATTTTTCCAGATTCCCCAATAATTAAATTATCCAGATAATTAATATTATCATTTTTTTTCATAGTCAGATTTTCCACCTGTTTTATTAATTAATTCAATTTCACCTATAATCATTTTTTTTGATACAGCCTTACACATATCATAAATAGCAACTAAGCTCAAAGCTACAGATACCAATGCTTCCATTTCTACACCTGTTTTGTCGTAACCTTTAATTGTAGAAATAGCAATAATTTTATTTTCAATATCAGAAATTTCGAAATTTATATCAATGCCTGTCAATCTTATCTGGTGGCAAAGCGGCACCAGTTCCCAAGTTTTTTTTGCTGCATTAATACCTGCTATCTTCGCAACTGCAAGAGCATCACCTTTTTGAATTTGATTTTCTCTTATCTTTTTTATTATCTGGCTATTTAAAATTATACAGCCTCTGGCTGTAGCAACTCTAAGTGAATCTTCTTTTTTTGAAACATCCACCATTTTAGCTTTGCCATTATTATCAAAATGAGTAAATTTTTTTATTTTCTCCATTTTTTATCCACCAATCTGATTCATGAAATTTGATATTTTAATACTATCTGCAGTATTGAAGTTTTGACTGCACTGCCTATTTTCAGATTTAGTTTTTACAAAATTCATTAAATCAATTTTTATCTCTTCTGTATTTATTTTGCTTCTTATTTTTCTTTTGATATCAAATTCTTTATCGGAAAATAAACATAACTTGATAGTCCCTCCGGGTGTTAATCTTATTCTGTTGCAACTACTGCAGCAATTCTTATCATTAAAAATAAAACCTATATTTCCTTTGCCCCCTTCTATTTTATAATACACTGCAGGTCCATAACCAATAGGTTTCTTAATTTTGTAATACTTTCCCATTTTGCCCATAATTAAAAAAATTTCTTTAATAGAATTCTTTGTAAAATTATTTAGTTTTGCACTATTGCTATCCATTATGTTGCTGGTGCTGCTGCATTCAATGCTGCCCAGTCCTAAAACAGGCATCATTTCAATAAATCTGATATCAATAGGGTTATCTATAGTTAATTTAATAAATTTCCAGATATCTTCCTTGTCAAGCAAAACTGTCATAACTATGTTTATTTTTATTGAGCTAAAGCCGATATTAATTGCATTTGAGATCCCATTTAAAACTTCACTGATTTCGCCGCCTCTTGTGATTTCCTTATATTTTACCGGGTCCAGGCTGTCAAGACTGATATTTATTCTTTTTACATCCAGCTCATATAATCTCGGCAGGTATTTATTTAGCAAAATCCCATTTGTAGTTAAAGAAATGTCTTCAATACCTTTAATTTTTTTAATTTTTCCTATCAGGTCCAGAAAATTATCTCTTACAAGCGGTTCTCCTCCTGTTATTCTGATTTTTTTAATACCGAGCTCAACCAGAATTTGAACAATCTTTATAATTTCTTCAAAAGTCAGTATTTCGCTCCTGCTAAGTAATTGAATACCTTTTTGAGGCATGCAGTAAATGCACCTTAAATTACATCTATCTGTAATTGAAAGCCTAAGATAATCTATTTCTCTTTTATAACTGTCAATTAATAATGGACTCATTTTGTAAAATATTATCTTATTCTTTCAACAAATATATTTGCATGTCATCATCCTTTTTTATGTTTCCCTTATGTTCCGGGAATATGGCAATACCATCTGCCTCAGACATAGAAGTTAATACTCCAGAGCCCTGTGTGCCTGTAGATTTAAAAAAATATTCACTGCCCTTTTTTTCAATTATAACCCTTACAAAATCAGTTCTTCCTTCTTTATGCTCAAAATTATATGACGATTTTGCATAAATGCTATTCCTGAAAGGCTTATCCATGCCCATCATTTTTTTTATAAGAGGTCTCACATACATTTCAAAACAAACCATAACGGAAACAGGATTACCAGGCAGTCCAAAAATAAATTTATCTTTATAAGTCAAAAAAGCAAGTGGCTTGCCCGGTCGCTGGTTGACTCCCCAGAATAAAAGCTGGGCACCAATGCTGCCGAGAACTTCTTTAACAAAATCATAATTACCAACTGAAACACCACCAGTTAAAAGCAATATATCGCATTCAGCTAAAGCTTCTGTAATCTTTTTTCCAAGTATTTCTTTCTCATCCCTTACAATTCCATATTTTTTGTAATAAGCTCCGACTTCTTTTACCTGTGCAGCAAGAGAATAACTGTTACTATCTCTAACTTTACCCATTGTAAGTTCACTGTCTATCTCAAGTAATTCATTTCCTGTAGTCATTATTCCTAAAAGTGGCGGATAAATAACAAGCACTTCACTTTTCCCGATAGATGCCATTACTCCAATATCTCCGGGATATATAACTTTGCCTCTTTTGAGTACTTTATCACCCTTTTTTATATCTTCACCTCTATATCTTATATTTTTCCCTTCTCTGCATTCCTTAAAAACTAAGACGAAATGCCCTTTCTCTTGCGTATCTTCTCTCATCACCACACAACTGCACCCCTGCGGTATCGGTGCTCCAGTCATTATTGACATTGCATAACCTGACTCGAGGCTTCTGCATGGCACTTTTCCTGCCGGAAGATCTTCCTTTAACAAATTTAATTTAACCGGATAATTTTTATCAGCCCCCAGAATGTCTTCTGCTTTTACAGCATACCCATCCATAGCTGAATTATCATAAGCAGGTATGTTGTCATCTGAGATTATGTCTTTAGCCAGAACCAGTCCAAGAGTATCAAGGACAGGAACTTTTTTTGTTTTAATTTTTACCTGTAAATTTAATATTTGCTGCTGTGCTTCTTTTACTGAAAGCATTCTTCTCTACCGCCAATGTCGGAATCTAAAGACAAATATAATAGCAAAGTATATTTTTAAATAATCCTTTAACATCCTTAACTATTAAATTCGGTTAATATTTTCTTTTAAACGCTATTATAATAAATATCAGTTTATAATTAAAATATTTTTTCATTTGGAAAACATCATTTCAATTAAAATTATATATTTGCAAAAAAAGTTGTTCTATGTCTGTGGTAGGGTTAGGTTTTGAAATATCAATATGAATAAACTCTTGATTGGATGTGTCCCAATCCTGGTACCTAAAATAAAATAAATTCAAGGGTGTCCAGCTTGGAGAAAAAGCTATGTTCTGGCAGGGCATTTATAATATTTTTGAAAAGAATTTGAAATTATTTTAAAAAATATTAAAATTGAGAACATTGGAATAAGGGAAGCTTAGAAGTTAGCGGTGCGAAGCACCAGATTTGAGACACTAACAATTTTATTTAATATAAGATTATGAGTGCATGAAGTTTTTATAAGTAACTTAGTTAACAGGGATTTTCATAAATAAAAATTGAAATAGACAAAAATTAATAAAGAACATGCCAAGGGTATTGACCACCTGTATATATTGCGGTTGCGGATGCGGATTGTATCTAATTTCCGATGGGAAAAGATTAACCGGAGCCTATCCCAGCCGGAATCATCCGGTTTCAAGAGGCGCGCTCTGCGTGAAAGGTTGGAATTCTTATGAGTTTTCCAATGATTTAAATCGGCTAACCGCTCCTTTAATAAAAAAGGATGGAAAATTTATTCCAGCAAGTTGGGATGAAACATTAGGGCTGGTGGTAGAAAAATTTAAACATTATAAAAATACTTTCGGCCCGGATAGTCTAGCATTCCTAAGTTCAGCAAAAACAACTAATGAAGAGAACTTTCTAATGATGAAACTTGCCAGAGCCGTATTTAAAACCAACAACATTGACCACTGTGCCAGGCTCTGTCATGCCTCTACCGTAGTGGGTTTATCTTTAGCTTTTGGTGGTGGAGCTATGACAAATTCCATAAATGAATTTAAGGATGCAGAAGTTATCTTAGTTACAGGCTCTGATACAACTGCTCAACATCCATTGATAGGTTCCCGAATAATTAATACTGTAAAAGATAAGGGAGCAAAGTTAATCGTTATTGACCCAAGAGAGATACAATTAGCAAAATATGCCACTATCTATGCTCAACCCAAGTGCGGAACTGATGTAGCCTGGATTAATGGTTTAATTTATGTGATTATTGCAGAGGATTTACATGACAAGAAATTCATTGAAGAACGAACAGAAGGTTTTCTAGAACTTAAAAGAACTGTCAGAGATTACACGCCGGAATTGGTTGAAGAAATAACTACAATACCAAAAGAAAAAATTATTGAAATAGCACGTCTCTATGCCAAGGCACGCAAAAGTATGATTGTTTATTCCATGGGTATTACACAGCATACAACCGGAGTAGATAATGTTTTATCTTTGGCGAATTTAGCAATGGTTACCGGGCATATAGGATTCGCCTCTACCGGAGTAAATCCTTTAAGAGGCCAGAATAACGTTCAGGGTTCCTGTGATGTGGGAGCGCTGCCGGACGTATATTCAGGTTACCAGAGCCTGGTGGATGGGGATATAAGGAAGAAGTTTGAACAGGGATGGAGGGTTGAAGGTCTGCCGCCTAAAGCCGGTCTTACGGTTACCGAGATTATAAGCGCCGCAGGAGAAGGCAGGATCAAAGGTCTTTATATAATGGGGGAGAACCCCATTATAAGCGACCCAGATTCTAATCACGTCAGAAAATGTTTAAGCGAGGTGGAATTTCTCGTCGTTCAGGATATATTTTTATCCGATACCGCAGAATACGCAGATGTCGTGCTGCCGAGCGCCAGCTTCGCTGAGAAAGACGGGACCTTTACGAATACCGAAAGAAGAGTAGAAAGGATCAGGAAGGTTATCGATCCACCGGGACAGGCTAAGGCAGACTGGCAGATACTCAGTGAAGTCGCCAGGAGGATGGGGTATAAAGGCATGGATTATAAACATCCTTCCGAGATTATGGATGAGATAGCAAGCCTGACTCCTATTTATGGTGGCATAACTTATGATAGGCTCGGTCCTTACGGCCTTCAATGGCCTTGCCCGACAAAAGATCATCCTGGCACGTCCGTACTTCATAAGGAGAAATTCACGAAAGGGAAAGGGACGTTTATGCCGAGGCCGTATATACCGCCGGCAGAATCTACGGATGAGGAATACAATTTTGTCTTGACCACGGGCAGGGTATATTGGCATTGGCATACCCGCACGATGACTAATAGGACCTCGACACTTGAGCGGGAGGCACCAGAGCCGTATGTTGAGATAAATTGCGAAGATGCTGAAGATTTACAGATAAGGGATGATCAATTGATAAAGGTATCCTCGCGCAGAGGGGCAATTACGCTCAAGGTGAGAGTTGGTCATAAAGTAGCGAAGGGGACGTTGTTTATTCCTTTTCATTACAGAGAAGCGGCTGCGAATATTCTTACTATCCTCGCGGTGGACCCTATAGCCAAAATTCCGGAGTATAAGGTATGCGCGGTAAAGGTGGAAAAGATATGAAAGCCTCAAAGGTAAAGATAATTGGAAAAAAGAAGATAAAGGATTTGTTAAGAGAAGCCTCGCAGGAGTGGAATGTCTACGTTCCCCAGAAGTGGTCAGACGGAGATGTCTGGATGGATCAGCTTCCAAAAGACAAGCAGATGCTCGATGAAGCTTTGGAAGATGTGGTATTAGAGGATGTGGATACTGTCATTTCCCCAAAGGACATATTCTTCCCGCAGCTTGAGTCTATATTCAAATTTAAAGATGACAAGATCTGGGAGACGCCGGAATTTTCTCCGAAGTTGATATTCGGCGTGCAGCCGTGTGACTTAAAAGGAATACTCTTTTCAGATGATTTTTACAGGCGTAACTTCGAAGACAGGTATTATGTAAGTCGTATACAGAACAGACTTATTGTGGCAAGGGGGTGTTTAAGGCCTCCGCGGCCTACCTGCTTTTGCTCCTCTGCTAAGACTGGCCCCTTTGCAGAAGATGGGTTTGATTTGCAGCTGGTTGATTTTGGGGATTCTTATTTCGTAGAAGTGGGCACAAGGGAAGGTGAAGAGTTTATCACCATGCATAAAAAATTTTTTAGCGAACCTGACGGAAATTATGATATGACCATTAAAGAGATAAAGACGAAGGCCTGCGATTCTCTTGAGCTAAAAGTGGATTTTCAGAATGCCTTAAGCCTTATGGCGCAGGACAGTTTCATTCCCGAAGAGAATTATAGGCGGATAGGCGAAAGGTGCATCTACTGCGGTGGCTGTCTATACGTGTGTCCTACATGCACCTGCTTTAACGTATTCGACAACGTCAAAGATAAAGAGGGCGAGCGGGTGCGAAACTGGGACGCATGCGTCTTTGAGGGATACACACGAGAGACAAGCGGCCATAATCCAAGGAAGGACAAATGGTTAAGGACGGCCCGCCGCTATGAGCATAAACTTAAGTTTGACTATAAGGTAACGGGGTTGAGCGGTTGCATAGCCTGCGGGCGTTGTCTTTCAAGTTGCCCTGTAGGCATAGGAATCTCTAAATTTATACAGGAAATAACAGAAAAAAGAAAGATAATGTAACTATGAAGAACGAATATTTTCCATATCCAGCGGTCATCGAGGATATTAAGACGGAGACCACTGATACAAAAACTTTCCGCGTGTGGTTTACGGATAAAGTTTTAGCTGATTCATTCGACTATCAACAGGGGCAATTTATGGAACTATCGGTGCCTGGTGCGGGAGAAGCACCTATCTCCATTAGCTCTTCTCCATCAAGAAAAGGATTCCTGGAATTTACGATACGCGCTGCCGGAAAAGTCACGAAAAGTATCCATATGTTAAAAAAGGGCGACTATATCTACCTAAGAGGTCCCTACGGCAATTCCTTTCCTTTCGAAGATATTAAAGGAAAGAACCTCTATTTTGTAGTGGGCGGCATTGGCTTAGCTCCACTACGAAGCCTTATAAATCTGGTTATGGATAATCGCAACAACTTCAGGCACATAAAGGTATTATACGGTGCGCGAACTCCCGACGACCTCTGTTTTAAAGACGAACTTGAACAATGGAAAAAGATTCCCGATACAGAAGTGTGGCTGACTGTCGACAAGCCCAGTGCAGGCTGGGGCGGCAGGGTCGGTGTGGTAACGGAATTATGGAAAGAGACGCACATTAATCCAGAAAACGCTGTCTCAATAGTCTGCGGTCCTCCCATTATGATCAAATTTGCGGCGGACAAGCTTCAGGAATCGGGGTTTAAAGATAAAGACATCTTTATGACGCTTGAAAGGTATATGAAATGCGGGATTGGAAAGTGTGGTCATTGCAACATAGATGATAAATTTATCTGCAAAGACGGCCCTGTATTTACTTATGAACAGAAAAAGGGATTCCGGCATAAGGAACATATCTTCTGATAAGTTCTGTAAGAGATGGAATCGTTTAAGATAATCAAGATAAAAGAAAATAGCAGGGAAGCTGCGGAGGACATTGTGGTCGAGGGGGTCTCTTTCATGCTTGACTGTGTATTAATTTTTAGCAAAAGAAAATAATTTAAAAGTCTGGACACTGAACAGTTACTAATTTTTTAAATAAACATTAACACGATAGGCAACGATACAGTTTCGTTTAGATTTTAAATGAAGCAATTCGTAATATTAGCAGCGGTGATAGAATTACTGTAGAATCAAGAAGAGGTTCCATAATTTCAAATGTTATTGTAAATTCAAAAATTAAGCAGGGTGTTGTATTTATCCCTTTTCATTTTGCTGATTCTCCTGCCAATAAACTTACAAATCCTGTTGTTGACCCGAAAGCTAAAATACCCGAATATAAGGCGTGTGCTGTGAGAATTGCAAAAGCCTTTTAAATATGACTTTTGCAATAAAATTTTTTCGTCAGGTATTTAATTTTTAATTATTTTTTTTTCTAATAAAGCGCTGATAAAGTTTTGGAAATAGGGAAAAAAGTAAAAATTGAAAAAATAAAAGTTTCTGCTGGTAGTGAAATATTGCAGGATATAATACCTGCTGAATTGTTTTTAACGATAGTTTTAAATAATAATGCTATTTCTATTATTTCATGCTCACCGCACAATTTGATCGAGCTTACTATAGGTTATTTGATAAATAATGGATATATTGAAAAATATTCAGATGTAAATATCATAAATTTTTGCCAGGATTTTTTAAATAAAAAAAAGAGCGGAACTATACTAAGTGCGCAAGTTGATGTAAGTGCAAATTGTAAAATAAATAACTTAAGTGACTTAAAATATCCAAAGTTTATTTCTTCTGCATGTGGAAGCGTGGATGAATTCGTATTAGAAAAAAGATTAAATCGAATTAAGAGTGATATTAAGATCAGTCCGGAAGTTATTTTTAAATTAAATCTTGAAACGGTAAAACAACAGAAGTATAAAAAGGAATTAGGGGGCCTCCATAGCGCGGCATTATTTGACAAAGACGGGAAAGTTTTAAATCTGATGGAGGATATTGGCAGGCATAATTGCATAGATAAAATTACAGGCTATATGTTGATTAATAATATAGAATTTTCAGATAAAATAATATTTACAACTGGCAGGCTGAGCTTGGATGTAATTTATAAAATTTGCAGAATGTCTGTTCCAATAATAGTTACAAATTCTTCAATTACTCATAGTGCAGTCCAACTGGCAAAAAAAATGAACTTAACTGCAATTGGCTATGCAAGGAGCGGCAGATTTAATGTTTATTCCAATTCTATTAGAATAATTAAATGATGAAAGAGGCTTTGAAGCACTTTGCGGTATATATTCAAAAAATTTTAAGAATTGTTTTTTAATTAATTATTTTTAAAGTATAATATACAATTGGTTTTATGTCGGATTGTTTATTCTAAATTTGCAGCCTTTATAAGTTATTATATTTAATGACAGTAATTTTTTGTACTTTCTAATTAGTTATTGGTGGATAAACTGATTTTTATTAAATTATTTATCTAAGCTGTGTTTAAATTTTTCTTAATTTGGATTATTTAGCCAATTATTCACCAGAAACTAAATAATAAAATAAAAAAAAAGAGCATCTGTTAATTACCAGTAATGCAAGTAACCCAACAAGCACAATTTAATGTAAACTACATAACTCTGGTAGTTTTCTTTTTTGTAAGCATTGTTTTTGTCCCTTTTGTTGTATTTATAACCAAATTTTTAGCCCCTCATAATCCCGGCGAAGAAAAAAATTTAATTTATGAATGCGGAGTTCCCCCAAGAGGCGGAATATTCACTCATTATTATATCAGGTATTATATTTTTGCTTTCCTGTTTGTTTTATTTGATGTTGAAGTTGTTTTCTTATATCTGTGGGCGGTCTTATTTAGAAATTTAGGGTTTGCCGGTTTGATTGAAGTTCTGATATTTGTTGCTGTTTTGATTTTAGGTCTGGCTTACGTGTGGAAAAAAGGAATACTTAAATGGGATTAGAAAGAAAAAAGACTTTAGAAGACCATCTTTATCTTAAAGATAAATTCGGGAAACCTAATATTTTAACGGTTTCATATGACAAGATCATGAATGCCGCCCGTTCCAGGTCTATCTGGTATCTTACTTTTGGAATTGCATGCTGTGCTATTGAAATGATGGCAACTGGCGGATCGCATTATGATCTGGACAGGTTTGGCATGTTTTTCAGGGCAACACCCAGGCAGGCTGATCTGATTATTATTTCAGGAACGATAACAAGAAAATATGCACCTGTTGTTCAGAGAGTATATATGCAGATGGCTGAACCTAGATATGTTCTTGCCATGGGTTCATGTGCTATTACGGGCGGCCCATTTTATGATTCATACAATGTTGTTCAGGGGATAGATAAAGTTATTCCTGTTGATGTTTATGTTCAGGGTTGTCCTGCAAGGCCGGAAGCGCTGTATTGCGGTCTTCTTAAATTAAAAGAAATAATAAACAGGGATTCAATTGTAAAAAAACCTGTGATTGTAAAATAAATTTAGCTTAGGGGACAAATAAGCCAAACCATAAAATATTTATACTTAAAAGTATTTACTTAAAAGAAAGTTTTAAGTTGGAAGTAAAACAATATAATTTTAAAGCAGTAGACAATGATAAAGTAATTTCTCTTTTGCAGGATAAATTTAAATCTGTTGGTACTAGCGAGGGTAATTTTAGTTTAAACCACGGGCAGATTTATTGTGAAGTTTCAAAAGAAACTATAAAAAATACGATAAAGATGCTTAAAAACGATAAAGATTTAAAATTTGACTATATAAAGTGCATAACTGGTGTGGATTATAAAGAATATCTTGAGATAGTTTACAGTCTTTATTCATTTGATAATAACTATTCTGTAAATATAAAAGTAAGAATTGATGCTGCCAATCCTGATGTTGACTCCATAACAGATGTTTTCTGGAGCGCTGACTGGTTTGAAAGAGAAATATGGGAATTTTTCGGCATTAATTTTAAAGGTCATCCAAACTTGAAAACTTTACTTCTTCCCGGTGACGTTGATTATCACCCGTTGTTGAAAAGTTTTGAAATCAAATGGGAAAAAAGAGAATACGTCCGCCCTAAAGTATTTGAATAATCTTTTAAGTTTTTTTTATTTATTAATCTTAAGTGAATTTTAAATAATTTTTTAAATTAAATATTTATGGCAGATGAAATAAAAAATAATGAAATAGAAGTTGATGAGATATCGGCGGTAAATGAACCGGGAGATTTTCCAAAGGACTATATGGAGATAAACTTTGGTCCCCATCATCCTTCAACTCACGGCGTTTTCAGGTTTATTGCAAAGCTTGACGGTGAAAAAATCCTGGAGGTTGAACCCATCGTCGGCTACCTGCACAGAGGCATTGAAAAAATTGCCGAGAATAGGACTTATGTTCAGTTTAAACCTCTGGTTGACAGGCTTGATTATACCGGCGCAATGAATAATGAGTTTGGTTATTGTATAGCTGTAGAGAAATTAATGGAGCTTGAAGTTCCTTTAAAAGCGCAGGCTATAAGAGTAATTTGCGCGGAATTAAACAGGATTTGCGCGCATGAAGTTTTTTTTGGGGCAATGGGTCTTGAAGTAGGAGCATTTACACCTTTCCTGTTTGGATTTAAAGACAGAGAGATTGCGATGCATCTTATGGAAATGCTGGCTGGCGGCAGGCTTACTTTTAATTACTTTACTATTGGCGGTGTAAGGCAGGATGTGCCAAAAGGATTCTACGCGGAAACAAAAGAATACTTAAAAAAGTTTAAGAAAAATCTGGCTGAATACCATGAACTTTTCAGTGGAAACGAAATATTCATTAAAAGAACAAAGGGTGTTGGGGTTATTACCAGGGAAGATGCCATTGAATGGTCAATGAGCGGACCTACTTTAAGAGGCTCCGGAGCAGTTTTTGATATCAGAAAAGTAGAACCTTACAGCGGTTACGATAAATATGACTGGGAAGTGCCTGTTGGCAAAAACGGCGATGTTTATGACAGGTACCTGGTAAGAATGAATGAAATGGCACAATCTGCCAGGATTATTGAGCAGGCGCTGGAATCTTTACCTGAAGGAGATCATCAGGCTAAAGTAGCCAGAGTAATAAAACCGCCTGCAGGAGAAATATATTTAAGGGTGGAAGGAACAAAAGGAGAATTAGGCTTTTATGTTGTCAGCGATGGTACAGACAAGCCATACAGAATGAAAATAAGAACTCCTTCGTTTAATCATCTCAATGCTTTAAATTATGTATTAAAAAATAATTACATAGCAGACTTCCCGATAATTTTAGGAAGTTTTGACACTGTTATGGGAAGTGTTGACAGGTAGGAGCTTATATGGTTTGGTGGCTGGCATTACTTTGGGCCTTATTAAAATTAATAATTGCATTTTTATTTATTTTCCTTACTGCACTGATACTTATATATATGCTAAGGAAAGTAATGGGCCATATGCAGTACAGGATGGGCCCAAGGCATCATGGTCCGCATGGAATTTGGCAGACTGTTTTTGATGCTTTAAAGCTTCTTGGCAAGGAAGATATAATTCCAAATGGTATTGATAAATACGTTTATTTATTTGCCCCGGTAATTGCTTTTGTGCCTTCACTTACAATATTTGCTTTTTTACCGTTTGCTCCAAAAGTAGCAGCTTCAAATTTTGAAATCAGCCTGTTTTTTATTTTTGCTATATTAGGGTTTTCAACAATATCACTATTAATGGCAGGCTGGGGCTCAAACAACAAATATTCGCTCATTGGCGGCATCAGGGGAGCGGCGCAGCTTATTTCCTATGAAATTCCTCTTGTATTATCCACTATGGGTGTTGTAATCATGGCTGGCAGCTTGAATTTGACAGATATAGTAAATGCACAAGTCAAAATCTGGTATATAATTCCACAAATAGTCGGGTTCTTTTTATTTTTTACCTGCGGACTGGCTGAAATAAACCATACTCCTTTTGATATTCCTGAAGCAGAATCAGAAATAGTTTCAGGCTTTAATACTGAATACAGCGGTTTCAGGTTTGCAGCTTTTTTCCTTGCTGAATTTGTAAACTTATTTATTATATGTGCACTTGCAGTTTTGCTGTTTTTCGGGGGCTGGAAACCTTTTACTAACCCGATAGCAGGAACAATATGTTTCATTGCCAAAACTTATGTCTTAATATTTATTTCGATGTGGGTTCGTTCAACATTTCCAAGGTTCAGGCTTGACCAGTTCATGGATTTTGGATGGAAGTTTATGCTTCCGCTTTCTCTGGTAAATATTTTCGTTACAGCAGTGGTTGTTTTGATTGTTGATAAGATCAGATAATTAATAGTTTAAAGACAAAATATTAACAAAGGGGACAGAAATTAACTTAATCGGCATAGGGCTGTTAAAAGGATTAAAGGTAACACTTATAGCTTTTTTCAGAAAGCCTGTAACTGTTATGTATCCATATCATAAGTTACCTGTTCCAAAAAGAGGCCAGGGTCTTATAAAGTTAAGGATAACGCAGCTTGAGCCGGAACCGAGGTTCAAGTGCACGGCTTGCGGAATATGCGAAAAAAACTGTCCGCAGCATTGTATTGAAGTTGTAAAAATGGAAAATGATAAGCAGCCTGAAGTTTATACTGTTAATTACGGGCTTTGCATGTTCTGTAGGATTTGCATAGACGTCTGCCCCTTTTCTGCTCTTGAACAGACCCAGGAATATGAATTTATCGGAGAATCAAGATCAGATTTTATAAGGCCAAAAGAACAGCTGATGATGAGAACTGTTTTTGTGGAGTCTGAAAAAGAAACCAGAACTAAGGAAAAAACAGAAGCATAGTTTTTAATTAAAATATTTGATTTTACATTATTAATTTAAGAAATTTTATAAAAAAATTTAAAAAAAAAAATTTAAAGAACAAGTCAGGCAGATTTAAAAGGAAGGGAGTTTAAAATAATAAGTTTAATTGTTTTTCTGGGTGTTAGCCTGGTTCTTATTTTTTCAGGGCTGATGGTGATTTTTTCAAAACATATAATCCATTCTGCGCTATACCTGGCACTGGCGCTATTGTGCGTTGCAACTTATTTTATATTGCTTAAGGCCGAGTATCTTGCTGTTGTCCAGATTATGGTATATATAGGAGCAGTTGTTGTAATGATTTTATTTGCATTAATGCTTACAAGGACACATGTAGGAGAAGTAACCAATATCTCAAACAAGCAGGTATGGATTGCCGGTGCTATATCAATCTTGTTATGCTGGGCATTGGTAATAATTATTTATATGGCCAGAAGCGGCTTCACATGGATAAGTTCTGATAAAATTCCTGTTCTTTCTGTAAAAGACCTGGGTTCTATTTTATTTTCAAAATATGTTCTTCCGTTTGAAATTATCTCGCTTTTAATTTTAGGCGCATTAATTGGTTCAGTAGTGCTGGCTATGAAGGAAAAAGATGACAGTAAAGACAAGAAGGAAGGAAAATAATAATGAGCATTGCTTTATTTAAAATACTTATTGCAAATTACGATATAAAACTCTGGTATTTTCTGGTTATTTCTGCAATTTTGTTTTGTATTGGAATATTTGGAGTTTTAACAAGGCGGAACCTTGTTCAGATACTTATGTCAATTGAGCTTATTTTAAATGCAGCGATGATTAATTTTGTTGCTTTTTCAGCATATCAGAAGCCTGAAAGCCAGCTTGGGACAATATTTACAATTTTTATTATTATAGTTGCAGCATGCGAAGTTGGAATAGGGCTTGCAATTATTCTTTCCATTTACAGGGGAAAAAGCACAACAGATATTTCAAAAATAAATATCTTAAAGTGGTAGAAAGTTATAATTATTAAAATTTAGAATTTATCATAAGAGAGTTAAAACCTGAAATTCTAAAAGAAAGCAACTAAAAAAGGCAGGCAAGCTTGGAAAAATTTATTTGGATAATACCGGTTCTCCCAATTTTTGGATTTATTATTACATTCTTTTTTGGTAAAAAATTTCCAAAAGCTGCCTCTGTTTTTACTACCGTAATTTTGGGAGCCTGTGTTTTATTGTCAATGATGAGTATTTTTATTGTTAACTCCGGCGGTCCTTTTGAAATCACAAAGAACTGGTATGTTACGGGAAAATACTCTATAGCAATGGGTTTTGCTGCTGACGGGCTTACTGCCATGATGCTTAATGTTGTTAGTATTGTGTCTTTTCTTGTCCACCTTTATTCCATCGGATACATGCATAATGACAGCCGATTCTGGATGTTTTTCTTGTACCTGCAGCTGTTTAGCGCCTCAATGTTCGGGCTGGTGTTATCAAATAACTATTTGCAGCTATATATTTTCTGGGAGCTTGTAGGGCTTTGTTCATACCTGCTTATTGGATTCTGGTACGAAAAGAAATCTGCTGCAGATGCCGCCAAAAAAGCTTTTTTAACAACAAAAATTGGTGATGCCGGCATGCTTATCGGAATATTTTTGCTTTTCTTTAATACCGGAAGTGCTGTTTTTAAAGATGTATTTAATTTTGCGGCAGGCCCTGAAGTATCGCAGGGTCTTATTACAGCATCAGCAATACTTCTTTTCTGCGGCGCAATCGGAAAATCAGCTCAATTTCCCCTGCATATCTGGCTTCCCGATGCCATGGAAGGTCCTACTCCTGTTTCAGCTCTGATCCACGCTGCCACAATGGTGGCTGCCGGTGTTTATCTGGTTGGGAGAAGCTTCCCGCTTTTCTCACTTTCAGCAACAGCAATGCAGGTAGTTGCAGTTGTTGGAGCATTTACTGCAATCTTTGCGGCAACAATTGCAATTACTCAAAACGACATAAAGAAAGTCCTGGCTTATTCAACAATCAGTCAGCTTGGTTATATGATGTTTGCTTTGGGAATGGGAGCATATGTTGCCGGAATGTTTCACTTATTGACACATGCATTTTTTAAAGCTTTGTTATTTTTAGGTTCCGGAAGCGTAATCCACGCAACAGGAACGCAGGATATCAGAGAAATGGGCGGTTTGTTTAAGAAGATGAAAGTAACTGCGATAACTTTCATCATTGGAACTCTTGCTTTAGCCGGGTTTCCGTTAACTGCAGGATTTTTCAGCAAGGATTACATACTTGGCTTTGCTTATGCGCAAAATAAATATATATTTTTTATAATAGGAATAATTACTGCATTCTTTACGGCATTTTACATGTTCAGAGTTATCTTTGTAGTTTTCTTTGGAAATCCAAAGAAAGATGGTATCCATGCCCATGAGTCTCCAAAAGTAATGACTATACCTTTAATAATTTTAGCAGTATTATCAGTGGTTCCCGGCTATTTTGGGGCATGGTTTATTTCTGAAAGGTTCAGCATTGATAAGTTTATTTCATTTTTTGGCTTTGAAGGACAGGAACCTCTTCACATTATTCCGATGGTCATAGCAGTTCTTGTAGGGCTGCTCGGAATTCTTATAGCATTTATCCTTTATTTTGGAAAACCTATAACAAATAAAAAAATAAGCAAATGGATTTATCCTTTATATAAGCTTCTCCATAATAAATATTATATTGATGAAATATATGGTTTTATTATCATCAAGCCATTAATGAAGCTTGCAGAATTTATTAATACTTTTGACAGAGTCGTTGTAGACGGTTTTGTAAATTTTATCGGGAAATTAACTGTCATATTTTCAAGGGCAGTAGATATATTTGATATTAAAGCAGTAGACGGTGTGGTAAACAAGGTTGCAGATGTTACTTACTTAAGCGGCAAAAAATTAAGGCTGCTTCAGACAGGAAATACTTCATCTTATCTTGCAATAATGTTTGGAGCTGTTGCCATTTTTGTAATTTATCTTTTAATAAAAGTAATTTTCATCAGATAAAAGAAGTAAAATTTTTTAATATAGATTTCCGGGAAGGAAAAGTTTTATATGACTTTAAGAACGGAGGCAGTTAATGGGCTTTAACATATTATCTATTTTAGTATTTTTGCCAATATTGGGATTGATTATAACAATAGCTTTACCAAAATCAGCCGCCGGCAAGGCAAAAATTGTTGCACTGGTATTTACAATACTTACTGTAATAATTGCTTCTTACATCTGGTTTGCTTTTGACAAGACAAACGGATCAATGCAATTTGTGGAAAAGTATAACTGGATCCAGGGAGTAAATATATATTATCATCTTGGAATTGATGGAATCAGCCTGCCAATTGTTTTTCTGACCTGCGTTCTTTCCGTTCTGGGAGTTTTAGTTTCATGGAATATTGACAACAAGCCGAAAGCATTCTTTGCACTGTTGCTGCTGCTTCAAACCGGAATGCTTGGTGTTTTTGTTTCCCTTGATTTTATTTTATTTTATATATTCTGGGAGCTGGTTTTACTTCCGATGTATTTTCTGATAGGTATATGGGGAAGTTCACGGAGATTATATGCATCCATTAAATTCTTTATTTACACATTATTTGGAAGCGTTTTAATGCTTGTTGGTATTCTTATCATATTCTTTAAATCAGGAATAAATTCATTTGACATGCTGGAGCTTACAAAAAACAGCATTGCCCCAAATACACAGAACTGGATATTTCTTTTGATGTTTATGGGTTTTGCAATCAAGGTTCCGATGTTTCCGCTGCACACATGGCTTCCGGATGCCCATACCGAAGCGCCGACAGCAGGTTCAGTGCTGCTTGCAGGCATCCTGTTAAAAATGGGTGCATATGGGTTTATAAGGATCAGCATACCTATTTTGCCTTATGCTTCAAAAAGCTGGGCTCCGGCAATTTCCATACTTGCAGTAATAGGCATAATTTATGGAGCGCTTGCATGCCTTGTCCAGAAAGATGTAAAGAGACTTATTGCCTTCTCTTCAGTTTCGCATATGGGATTTGTAATGCTTGGAATTGCATCTCTTAATCCTACAGCTATAACAGGGTCTGTTCTGCAGATGTTTAACCATGGATGCATAACCGGAATGCTCTTTCTTATTATCGGAATGATTTATGACAGAACACATACAAGGCAGATATCCGAGCTTGGAGGCCTGGCAAACAAGATGCCTTTCTTTGCAGGGATGCTTGCTTTCGCTTCTTTTGCATCTCTGGGGCTTCCTGGATTGTCAGGATTCTGGGGAGAGTTCTTAATCCTGTTTGGAACTTTCAAAAATCATACAACTTTTTACCAGGTAATGGTATATATAGCAGTGTTTGGAATAGTTTTAGGCGCAGCATATCTTTTATGGATGCTTCAGAGAGTTATATTTGGCGAATATAAAGGCCAGGTCCAGGAGTTCAGAAAAGTCAGTGCGGTTGATATCATCACACTTATACCTTTAATAATAATAATAATTTTCATAGGTGTTTATCCTTCAGGCATGGTTAATATTATTGCCGGTTCAGTTTCAAAGCTTATTGGCATGTAATTTTATAAGTTAATTATTTTAATTAGTTTCTGGTGAACAATTCACTAAAGTTTAAAAAATTATGAAATTTTGAGCTTATAAAACTGAAAAATTTATAAAAAAACTTAAATTAATCACCAAGAATTAATTAGTAAGAGCGTTGAAATTTAATTTCATTAGAGAATATTTAAAGAAAGGTATGTAAAGTTAAATATGAATATTGATATATTATCGTTAATGCCGGAAATAATTGTTGCTTTTTTCGCCTTCCTTATTTTAATGGCTGGCGTTTTTATGGGTAAAAGTTTCGAAAAAGCAGCAGCACCGGTTGCAGCCCTGGGACTGTTTGCAGCAATTGGAGCAGTTTTATGGTTTAACGTTGGAAGAGCCGGCTTATTTTATAACTTTACCTACAGCATAGAAGGATTTTCAATATTCTTTAAGATTTTTGCACTTGTAGTTTCAATAATTATCGTAGGGCTTTCCCCATATTATATATACAGGACTGAAAGAATTAAAAACCATATATCAGAGTTTTATTTTCTTGTTTTAATAATTACTATTGGCACAATGCTTATCAGTTCTGCAAATGATCTGATAATGCTTTTTATTTCGATCGAGCTTGTAAGTATGCCGGCATATATTCTTGCAGGTTTTGAGAAGAACAATAAAAAATCAGGCGAAGCTTCACTAAAATATTTCCTTCTTGGAGTTTTAGCTTCGGCAATCATGGTTTATGGATTTTCTCTTGTTTTTGGAGTAACCAAAGAGATTAATCTGTTTGCCATTTCAAGAGCTTTCAATGAAACCGATAGCATTGTGGGAAATCCTTTGCTCATAACCGGTATTGTAATGTCTCTTGCCGGATTTGCCTTTAAGATAGCTGCAGTACCGTTTCACTTCTGGGCTCCTGACACATATGAGGGCTCTCCAACCATAGTCACAATGATAATAACTTCCATAGTGAAGGTCGCTGCTTTTGCAGGACTGATCAGGCTTCTTTATGTTGGTTTTGGAAATTACGGGGCTTCAAAATGGATTGTGCTAACTATTGCGGCCTTATCAGTTTTAAGCATGGTTTTAGGAAACATAAGCGCATTGCCTCAAAAGAATTTTAAAAGGCTTATGGCTTATTCAAGCATATCTCACGGCGGCTACATATTAATCGGATTTGCTGCAGCAAGCGCAAATGCACAGTGGTCAATCTTAATATATGTTATGGCTTATGTAATTATGAATCTTGGAGCTTTTGCTGTAGCAATGATTGTGGAAAAGGAAACAGGTTCCGAAGAGATAAATGCATTTGCCGGACTCGGCCAGTCAAATCCATATTTAGCTATCACTATGACTATATTTCTTGTTTCAATGGTAGGAATTCCTCCCTTTGCAGGTTTTATCGGAAAGCTTTTTGTTTTCCAGGCGGGTATAAATTCACATTATACCTGGCTTGTTGTAATCGGAGTTCTAACGAGTGTCATCTCTCTTTATTACTATATGAACATTGTCAGGCAGATGTTTTTCACAAAAAACGAAGATAGTTTATCTAAGAGCACTTCTTTAAAATTGCCTTTAACATATATTATTATTATTGCTTTGTGTGCTGCTTTGACATTATTAATGGTTATTCTGCCGTCTATATTTATAGCAATATCCAAATATGCTATAACTTTAAACCTGTTTAATTTTGTAAAATAAACTCCTCTTGAGTTTATGAATTCTATGCAGCTATAG
>JAPLCN010000139.1 GCA_026392215.1 Actinomycetota bacterium
AAACCAGCCAATCCAGCATGAGGAAAGCCCCAGTTCCTGTGCTTCAAGCACCATATGTTCCATAGCAATAGAAACATCAATGACGCCAAAATCAACGCCAATTATCTTATCTGCAATTTTTTGTGCCATATTTCTTTTTTTTGCAGAGCATCCGATTACTAAGAGGGGAGCTGTTGCAGCCCATTTGTTTATGAATCCCAGATAGTCGCCGGCTATTTTAGAAATTAATTCCTTGTCTGTAACCATTACAAACCGCCACAACTGCCTGTTTGTTGCAGAAGGTGCAAGTCTTGCTGCTTCTATTATTTTATCCAGCTTTTCTTTTTCAATCGGCTTATCTATATATTTTCTTATACTTCTTCTTTTTTTTATTGTTTCAAAAACTTCATTCATAATTTTTTCACTTTATTTAAAGTTGTGCATATTCTTATTTAAAGCTCAAACTTTTTTAAACTTTATATTTAGTAAAATATCAATTTTTATTAATAAGCAACTTATTATCACAAAAATAATGGAATCTACAGAAGATTATACACATAATGATCTAATTATACTGATATTTTATTATTTTAGTTTACTGAAATATCAATAACTATGATGCATACATCATAATATAATATACACTATAATATTGCTTATTTATTTATCAATAGTTATATTAAAGTAATTAATACCATAGCAGTAATATGAAAAAGTTAACACAAGGGGAAGTTTCAAAATATTTATACCAGAGCTATTCAAAAGTAGACGGTCTTTGGTTTATGAAGGTGGAAGAGCAGTTTGGTTTTGAAAAAGCTCTTGAAATAGATGCTGATGTCTGGAAAATACTTTCTAAAATTCAGGCAAGATACCTTAAGTTAAAATTAAGTAATGCTGGTATTACTGCCAAGGAAGTTTTTATTTCTGCTCTTAAGATAAAGCTGTACCTTGACGGTTATAAATTCAGGTTAATAAATAAAGATAATTTGATTTCTATTAAAATCACGGAATGTCCCTGGCACAATATTCTGATAAGATCCGGCAGGGAGGGCTTGTCAGAAAAAATTGGCTCGATTATATGCAAAACCGAGTATTCTGCTTTTGCCTATGAATTTGATTCAAAATACAAATTAGAAATATGCAGCAGAATTTGCAACAGTAAAAAGGAAAATTTTTGCATATTTAATTTTGATGATCCAATTTAAATGATTCGATATTTTAAGGAATTTATTTATGTTAAATTCCGGCAAATAATAAATTTAAGAATTTACAGATTACTTATATAGAAGTTCATAAATATAATAGCTTGCCATGACTCTTTTTATATAGTTCTTTGTTTCGTCATAAGTCAGGCTTTCTATAAACTCGTCAATATCCAGATTTCCATATTTAGATATCCATTTCTGCATAGCAGCAGGGCCTCCGTTATAAGCGCCAAGTGCATAATATTTATTCCCTTCAAAGTTCCCCAGCATGCGGTTGATATAATATGCACCCATCGTTATGCTGGTTTCAGGATCATGCAGCATTGACTCGCTGAAATTTGAAATGCCGATTTGACTGGCAATGTTTTTTCCTGTTGCCGGCATTATCTGCATGAGCCCTTGCGCTCCGGCATGTGAACCTGCATCTGCTTTAAATCTTGACTCCTCCCTTATTATTGCCAGCAAAAAGTCTGGCTCAACATTGTAAGTTGAGCTGTATTTTAAAATGTAATCTTTATAAGCATATGGATAAAAAAGATAGTAGTAGTAATCTTTTTTACTTCCTGACAAACCTGATGATAATTTTATATAATTTTTCTGGACAATGCTGATAGAATTTTCGTAATCCCTGCTTTTAAGATATAATGTGGAAATTTCCAGTAGATTTGTGAGATTAGTGTCAGTTTCTTCTTTTGAAGCCTCAATTTCTGCAGCAGCACTGTTATAAAATTGTATAAACAATAATTCTTTTGCTTTATTAATATGATTTACTTCCCCGTTATCAGTAATCTTGTGAGGGATTAAATTATTATAAACTTCAGGAATTATGCCTGATATATCAGGGTTTTCCGGATTTAAGCTCTTATCAAACTTAGGCATGGATACTGTATTTCCTGCTTTTTCCAGAATTTTTGCAGAATCAAAACCATAATACGAAAGAGGTTCAAGCGAAAAAACTTTTTTGTATATTTCAATTGCTTCACTTTGCCTGTTTAATTTTTGAAAGCATTTTGCTTGCCAGAAAAGGCCTTTTTCCTCAAGGCTGCCACCCTTAAAGGAAGCTGCCATTTTATCGAAAGTTATTGCTGCACTTTCAAATTCTTCCAGCCTGTATTGTATCCATCCAAGCTCCCAGTAACCGTCAGCAAGTCTGTCTCCATTCGGATATTCATCAATTAGTCTCTGAAAATAAAAACCGGCATTCTGCCAGTCATCAGCAATGAAAGAAATTCTCCCGCACCTGTACAGGCTATCGTCTCCATAATTGCTTTGTGGAAATCTTTCCAATAATTTTTTATAAGTTTTAATAGCCTCATCATAAGCATTTAAATTTGTCAGGCTCCTTCCCAGATAATATAAGGAGTCATCTGCATACCCGCCAGACGGGAATTTGTTATAGCTTAATTCCAGATATTTTTTAGCATTGGCGTAATCATTCATATTGAAATAACTCATTCCTGTTTTAAACAGTGTTTTAGAATATGTACCAGGATATTTAGTTTCAACATCGCTGGTTTCAAGAATTTTGTTAAAATCTGATAAAGCCATCTCATAGAAGTATATGCCAAACAGCTTTTCTGCTCTCGAGTATAGTTCGTCGACCGTTGGTTCAAACGAAGGCAGGCCGTTCTGGCTGGCAAGCCTGGTTAAATTATCCAGTGAAGATTTTGCGTATTCAGATTCCGGATACTCAAAATAAATTTTTTTATAACTGGCGTAAGCTTCATTTAACTTATTGTTTTTTTCCTCGCAGACCCCTGTCTGAAATAAGGCATAAGGGATCAGATAAGAAGAAGAAAATTTGCCGTGAAATAATTTATACTGCTCCTGGGCCTTGCCGAAATCTTCTTTAAGATAAAATGAGTCTGCACGCTCTATGCTTGCTTTTTCCTGGAAGATGCTCTGAGGAAAATCATTAATCAGGTTTTGATAATTTTCAGCAGCCAGATCGTATTTTTTTTGCATCAGCATGCTTTTTGCAATATAAAATTTTATATAATCAGCTAATATTAAATAGCCGGATTTGATTTTTTCAAGATAATACTGCGCTTCAACATATTTTGCTTCTTCAAATGAATTGACTCCTAGCTGGAAATAATATCTTTGTGTTGCCAGATCGCTTACATTTCCCGTATCCTTTATTTCAGTTGTGGAGGAATTATCCTGATTTTCGCCCGCAGATGTTGTCTGTGTTGTTTCAGATTGTGTTGAGCTTGAGCTTTCGCTGCTGCTTGAACTGCTTGTTGGAGTGGCAGACGATGTTGTAGTTGCGGCCAGGCTAGAACTTGTGCTGCTGTTTTCTGAACCGTCTGCTGCACCTTTACCGGCAATATTGCCGGTAATTAAGCCTGTACATCCTGTAAAAGAAACAATGAATGAAAATATAATGATAACCGCTAAAAATATTTTTGAAACCTGCTCAAAATTATTTTTCTTTTCCATTTTCCTGTCTAAGATATCTTATATGCAATGATAAAAAACACATGCCAGTCAGACAATTATACATTTATACCAATTAGAAACAAGGAAACAAGGGGACGGTTCTCTTGTTTCCTATTTAAATTCAAGTGAAAAATCAATAGCTTTTGCAGAGTTTGTTATTGCCCCCGAAGATATGAGATCCACACCTGTTTTGCAAATATTTTCAAGTGTCTCAAAATGTACACCGCCGGAAGCCTCAATTTTACAGCTGTGGCCTGATTTTTTCCTGATTAACTTCACTGATTCTGCCATTTCTTTGTAGCTCATATTATCAAGCATAATTATGTCAGCCTTGCTTTCGATAGCTTCTGCAAGCTCGTTTTTCGTCTTTACTTCCACTTCAATTTTTAAGGTATGGGGGATCTTATTTCTTAAGGTGCTGATAGCTTTACTAATGCCGCCTGCAGCAGCAATATGGTTATCTTTTATCAGTATGCCGTCAAAAAGGCCGAACCTGTGATTATGCCCGCCGCCGCACCTCACAGCATATTTTTCAAGTATTCTAAGGTTTGGAAGAGTTTTTCTTGTTTCAGTAATCTTAACTCCGTATTTTGATGTAATTGCTGCAAATTTATTTGTAATTGTCGCAATTCCGGAAAGATGCGCAATGAAATTTAAGCTGACTCTTTCAGATTTTAAAATTGAAAGCGTTCTGCCATTTATTTCACAAATTCTATCACCTTCACTTAGAAAATCACCATCATTTTTTAACTTTAAAAATTCAACTTCCTTGTCAATTTCTTCAAAAATAAACATTGCTGTATCTATGCCGCAAAGGATCGCGCCCTCTTTTTCTTTGCACACAATGTAGCCTTCCGAAAAGTCTTCCTCACTGAATATATATTTTGAAGTGATGTCGCCATATGCTCCCAAATCTTCATAAATGGCATTTCTTAAAATGTCTGCTACTTCCAGCCTGCTGATTTTATTTAAATTATTTTTATTCATATTCATCCATATTGTTTTTTTATTTTTTTTAAATCAATAAATTAAAAATAATAAAAAATAAAAAAATTGCAATGCCAATATTTTAGGGGATTTTCCAGTTTTATGTTACCGGCTCAAAATATATTTCTTCATTTTTCTCTATAATGTGCTTTTTCCAGTTTTTATCGTCAGTTTCCGGATAATCGCATCTCTGGTGGCCACCCCTGCTTTCAGTTCTTAAAATTGCGGCAGTAATTATGAGCCTTGCCACATAAAGCATATTTAAAAATTCTCCCGGCTCTTTTTCTTTTCTTTCATATAAACCACGCTTTGAAAGGTTTTCATTAACAAATTTAAGCACATTTTTCAGCCTTTTTCCTTCTCTTAAAATGCCGACCCTGTTTGTCATCAGATGCCTGAACTCAAGTTTAAGCTTTTCAATTTCTGCCAGGCTTAACATTTTTGAATTGCCAAAGCCGGAGGAAGATCCGCTTTTTACGGCTGATTCTTTGTTTTGCGTGAGAAAGCTTTCAGTTCCGTTTAATTTTTTATCAGCTATTTTACGTAGAATTTTAACGAAATCTGCCTCATCCTGGATAGTTTTATTTTTATTATTAATTTTTCCGATAATGTTTTCATAAATCCGGGCACCGTAAACCAGTCCTTCTATCAGGGAATTGCTTGCAAGCCTGTTTGCTCCATGTGCTCCTGTTGCAGCAGTTTCACCACAGGTATAAACACCTTTTATGTTTGTTTCACCATTTAAATTTGTTTTTATGCCTCCATTCAGATAATGCGCTGCAGGAGATACTTTTATCAGATCAGTCTTTAAATCAAGGCAGTTTTCCTTTAGTTTATTTATAATATTGGGGAATCTGACAGCAAGCATATGCCTGTCAAGAAGGGTGGCATCAAGATAAACAAAGTCAGTGCCTTTTTCCTTCATAACCATAGTCATTTCTTTAACGACTATATCTCTTGGAGCAAGTTCTGAAAGTGGATGCCTGCCCACCATGAACCTGTTGCCGTCAATATCCCTTAAAAATGCCCCTTCACCTCTTAAAGCTTCAGTAATCAAAAAAAGCTTTCCGTCATTTGTCTTAAAAACTGTTGGATGAAACTGGATAAACTCAATGTCCTTTATTTCTGCCCCGGCTCTGTAAGCCATTGCAATTCCATCACCGGTTGAAACAGAAGGGTTGGTGGTAAGCTCAAAAAGCTGTCCAACTCCGCCCGTAGATATAATTATGCTGGAGCAGGGATGTATTTCAACTTTGCCTTCTTTTATGTTAAGGACCGTAACTCCAATGCATTCATTATCATTTGTCAGGATATCAAGAACAAAATATTCGGGATAAAACTCAATGCTTTTCAGCTGTTTTGCAAAAGCAATCAGTTTTCTTTCAACTTCCTCTCCTGTTGCATCTCCGCCTGCATGAAGCACTCTCGGGCTTGAGTGCCCGCCTTCAAGAGTAAGCCCTATTTCGCCATTGGCAATATCAAAATGAACGCCATTTTCTATTAAATCCTCAATCATCTCCGGAGCTGACTTAACAAGTGTTTTTACTGCTTCACTATCGCACAAACCCTGGCCGGATTTAATAGTGTCTTCGTAATGGTCTTCCCAGCTATCAGGCCCCTTGATTACAGCAGCTATGCCTCCTTGCGCATACCAGGTGTTGGATTCAGAAAGTGCACTTTTTGTAAAAATTTTAACCTTTGTG
>JAPLCN010000188.1 GCA_026392215.1 Actinomycetota bacterium
ATTACAATGGTAGTGGTAATAATTTTTTCGCCGCTATTATATTACGTTTTTAATATAAATTATTATCTAAGCCTTTATGAGAAAAATGGAGTATTTGAGTTTGTTGACAGGCAGGATGCAATAAGATTAACTGAAGGCTTAATTGGCTTTTTAAAAGATAAAGAAGATTTTAAGCCATTTATTCTAAAAAATAATCTTTCATATTTTACAACTGAGGAAATAAGCCATCTTGGGGATGTCCGCATATTATTTAATAAGATTTTTTTAACTTATTATATCTGTCTGGGATTAACTTTGATTTTTATAGCTGTTTTATTTGAAAAAAATATTAAAAATTATTTAAAAAATATATCAGTTTTGTTAATGCTGCCTTCAGCAATATTGATATCTTTACTTTTAATACTATATTTTTTCGGGCAGAACTTCCTGCCATTATTTGACAAGTTTCATTTAATATTTTTTCCACAGGGTAACTTTGCTTTTCCGGAAGACTCTACATTAATTACTTTGCTGCCGTTAAATTTTTTCAATGATTTCTTTACCAGGCTTGTCACGTCCTCATTATTATTTGCGGCTGTTTTAATTATTACAGGAGCCGTAATTTTCATAATTTCAAAAAAATTTTTAAAAGACAGGAAATTGGATGACGTCCCTGGAAGAATATAGCTACAAATTAAACATTGACAGACTTATCAGAAATTTTTTTAATATTCTAAGAATAAAAAGTATTTCGAAAAATGAGCGTGAGCTTTTTTCATATGTTAAAAATGAATTTGAAAGTTTAGGAATTAAAGTTTTTGAAGATGAATGCGGGGGAAAATTCGGGGGTAATACCGGAAATCTGATAGCAACTTATATTCCAAAAATTATAAAAAATAATCCCCCCATATTTTTAAGCGGCCATCTTGATACAGTTTGGCATGAGGAAGCTATTGAACCTGAAATAGTTGAAGGTAAGGTTATAAACAGGAATAAGAACGAAATTCTTGGATCTGATGATAAGGCAGCAATAGCAGCAATTTCGGAGGTACTAAAAATCTTAGTTGAAAACAATGTCCCGACCGGAATAATTTATATAGTTCTATCTGTTGGAGAAGAACTTGCATTATTCGGATCAAGATACCTGGACATGAGCCTTATTGACGCCCAGTACGGGTTTGTCTTTGATTCAGACGGAGATATCGGAACAATAATAAACAAAGCTCCTTTTCATAACAGGATAAATTTTAAAATAAAAGGGAAAGCATCACATGCAGGAGTATCTCCTGAAAAAGGGATTAATTCAATTAAATCTGCTGCTCTGGCAATATCCAATATTAATTCCGGCAGAATAGATGAGGAAACTACCTGTAATATCGGAATTATAAAAGGCGGGGTTGAAACCAATATTGTTCCGGAAATAACAGAAGTTCAGACAGAAGCAAGAAGTATGAATGTTGATAAATTAAATAAAGTTACAAACGAAATAATAAAAGAATTTAAGAAAGCGTCAGAAATTACCGGTACCAGATTGGAATATGAAATATTAAGAGAATATGACGGTTACGAAATTACACCGGATAGTATTACGGTTAAAATTGCAGAATATGCTTTAAAAAAAATCGGCATCAAAGCAAAGATAAAGTCTACCGGTGGAGGGAGCGATACAAATAATTTTAACTTTAAAGGCAAACTGGCAGTTAATTTAAGCTCCGGAATTGAAAACTGCCATTCAAAGGAAGAATATATAAAAGTTGAAGAACTGGGCAAGCTGGTTAAATTAATAATTGAAATATGCAGATTCAATAAAGAGGAAATATGACTCAAAACTTTGAAGAAAAAACAATTAGTTCAAAAAAAATTTTTGAAGGCAAAATAATTAAAGTATTTTTTGATGATGTAATGCTTCCAAATAAAAAGATGGCAACCAGAGAAAAAGTCTGGCACCCCGGGGCCGTTGCTGTTGTTCCGTTAACTATGGATAATGAAATAATTTTAATAAAGCAATACAGGTACCCCGTTGAAGAAGTCTTAATAGAAATTCCTGCCGGCAAGTTAGACAAAGATGAAATTCCCATGGATTGTGCAAGAAGAGAGCTCCAGGAAGAAGTTGGCGCAATTGGGGGAAATCTTGTCCATTTAACTTCTTTCCATACAACTCCTGGTTTTTCAAATGAATTTTTGCACCTTTACCTCGCAACTAATTTTGAAAAAAAAGAGAATAATCCTGATGAGGATGAATTTTTACAGATAATAAAAGTTCCCCTTAGGGATAGTATGGACTGGGTTTTTGAAGGTAAAATAAAAGATGCAAAAAGCATAATAGGGATTTTAATGACAAACGAATATATAAAAAATAATTATTATGATTTAAAGAAGTAAATTTGAAAAATAATATTTTTGATAACAAAAATAAAAATATTAAAGAAAATCAAGGCAGCAAATTATCTGAAATAGACTTAAAGATAAAAAGTTTTTTTGATTTTTTAAGATTCGAGAAGCACCTTTCAAATAACACACTTTCTTCATATCAAAGAGATCTTTTAATTTTTAAAAAATATTTGCTGCAAAAAAATATTATAAATTTTAATGGTTTAAACCATGAAGAAATATTGTTATTTTTAGAGGAGTTGTTTAAAAGCTACTGCGAAACATCCATTTCCAGACTTTTATCTTCTCTTCGCACATTTTATAGATTTCTTATAATAGAAAACGAGGCAAATAAAAATCCCTTTGCTGAAATTAAAAATCCTAAAAAACCGAAAAAATTAATTGAAATTCTTGATGAAGGAGAAGTAAAGAGTTTTCTTGACAGGCTTCCGCATTCAACAAAATTTGAAATGAGAGACAAAGCAATGTTTGAGCTGATGTATTCATCTGGATTAAGGGTAAGCGAATTAGTAAACTTAAAGTTAAATGATATTGATTATGAAGAAAATTTAATCAGGTGTATCGGAAAAGGAAATAAGGAAAGAATTGTTCCTATTGGAGAAACTGCTATACATTATTTAAAGGCATATATTAAGGCAGCAAGATTTAATATGCAAAGCAAAAAAGGACTTAAGTCAACAGAATTTGTTTTTTTAAACAAAAACGGGGTAAAAATAACGAGGCAGGGCTTCTGGAAAGTTTTAAAAAAGTACGAAAAAGAATTTAATTTAAATAAAAATATATACCCTCATTTATTCAGGCACAGCTATGCTACCCATATGCTTGAGAGGGGAGCCGATTTAAGGGTAGTCCAGGAACTTCTTGGCCACAGCAGTATTTCAACTACAGAAATTTATACCAATATTAATAAAAAATTTATTAAAGATTCTTATTTCAAACACCACCCGAGAAACAAAAAGGTCTAAGGCTGATATTTTAATTTATTTAGTAAAAAGCTTTAAAGTGAGCTTTTTATTTATTTAAAATTATCTTTTAATTTAAAGATTAACAGGTTTCAAATTTTAGCTAAAAATTTGTATAATTTTAAAAATTAAGGTATTGTTTAAATCTTTAAAATTAATTTATTATTTTTTAATTTTGCATATTTTTTTATAAATATTATGGCAGGTAATATTTTTTTAGAATTTAAAGATTTCATATTACAGTTGATTATTATTCTTCCCGGCATCTATCTTGCAGTAGTTCTCCATGAAGTCATGCACGGGTATATTGCATTAAAAAATGGAGACCATACAGCTGAAAGTCTGGGAAGATTATCCTTAAATCCATTAAAGCATATTGATATTTTTGGAAGTATAATTATGCCAATATTGCTTTTGCTTTTAAGGTCCAATATACTTTTTGCCTATGCAAAACCTGTTCCAATTAATCCTGGTAACTTCATAAATTTCAGAAAGGGACTTAGAAACACTTCCCTGGCAGGCCCCGGAACAAATTTAATTTTATCTTTTGTGCTGGGATCTTTATACGGGCTTCTCCTTTTTATTATCTCTGTTATTTCAAAAAGACCTGCAATTGAACTTTTAAATGAAGGCTTAGGCTATGCTATGGCAGGAACATCGCAAATTACCTTGTTCGGGATTATAAGTGCAATTTTTATTAATGCAATAAGAATTAACATATTTCTGGCAATCTTTAATTTCATTCCAGTTCCACCTCTTGACGGTTCCAAAATAGTTGCTTCTTTTTTACCTGAAGAAGCAATGTTTAGATATTTAAGCATTGGCAGAATAGGATTCTTCATTATTTTCGCACTTTTATTTTTTGGTGGAGGAATGCTTTGGAAATTTCTTAATCCTGCAATTAATTTCCTGTTTTTAAATCTGGGATTCTGGTGGAGATTTTTACTTTAACTTGGTTTTATAAATCTTTTTACAGGGAGAACTTCAATGGCAAACAAAAAAATCATGCTTACAGGTTTCAGGCCCACCGGGAGATTGCACCTGGGGCATCTTCATGGCAATATTGTAAATATGATTAAATATCAGGAGCAATATGAGAATTATTTTTTTCTTGTTGACTGGCATGCTCTTTCAACTGAATACCAGAATCCTCAAAATATTAAAAATAATTTAATTGAGTGCGTGATAGATCTGATTGCACTGGGAATAAATCCCGCCATAACACACCTTTACAGGCAGTCGGATATTATTGAGATTTCGGAGCTTACTTTATATTTTTCAATGATAACCCCGCTTTCATGGCTTGAAAGGTGTCCAACCTACAAAGAGCAGGTAAAGGAACTTAATGCGAAAGATTTATCTACACTTGGATTTTTAAGCTATCCTGTTTTGATGGCTGCAGATATATTAATAATAAATGCCGATATCGTACCTGTTGGAGAAGATCAGCTTCCGCATCTTGAACTAACAAGAGAAATAGCAAGGAAGTTTAATGGTTTATATGGCGAGTATTTTAAAGAACCTAAAGAGCTTTTATCAAAAGCAACCAGGGTTATTGGAACTGACGGCCGTAAAATGTCAAAGAGTTATGGCAATGCCATATTTTTGTCTGATGACTATAAGACAATTAAAACAAAAATAAGGCAGATGATTACCGACCCTGACAGAATTCATCCAACAGATCCCGGGCATCCTGAAATTTGTAATGTTTTTTCTTTTTATAAGCTTTATAAAGATAAAACCATAAAAGAAATTGAAAAAAGATGAAAAAATGGAGAAATAGGCTGCATAAAATGCAAAGATGAGATTGCAGATGCTATTTATGATTCCCTTAAAAATTTTCAGGAAAAAAGAGCACAGTTAGTGAAAAATATGGACTACATTTACAGTGTTCTTGAAAAAGGGAAAAACCATGTCAGGGAGGTTTCATCCAGGACAATAAAAGAAGTAAGGGAAAAAATAGGAATTGATTAATTCTTACCAGATAGGCAGCAATTCAAATTTTAATGTAGAGATAAATGATTTCATAGGTCCGATAAGTATTCTTATGGAGCTCATACAAAAGAAAAAAATAAGCATCTATGAAATTAGATTGAGCTCAATAATCAAAGATTTTTTAAAATATTTAAAAAAAAATAAAGAAGTAATTCTGGAAGAATTATCCGGATTTCTTTATGTTGCCTCTCTGCTGCTTGAAATTAAAGCAAAATCTTTAATTCCATCCAATAATAATGAAGATGCTGCTTCAAATGATAATGTTGATCTGGAAGTGTTAAAGCAAAGGGAGCAGGAATATAAAATATTCAGAGAAGTATCTGATTATTTTTCTGAACTAATTGAAAATGAAAACATATATCTTGTCAGGGAAGCACCTCTTGAAGAACAATTTTTAGGATTTTTTCCTGAAATATTTAAAAGTATAAAGATTTCTGATATATATAATTTAGCCTCAAAGCTATTAATTTCAAAAGAAGAAAAGGTAAGCATTGCTGCTTTTTACAGGGAAAAAATTACAAAAACAATTTTTCAGGAAATCGATAGAATAAAGGTAATATTAAACAAAAGAAAAGATATAACATTTAAGGAGTTAGCCGGCAGTTACAGCAATTTAATTGATATCGTTATATGCTTTTTATCAATTCTTGAATTATATAAGAATGAAGAAATTGATATTGAACAGTTTGAATTATTCGGCGAAATTCTTATAAAAAATATGGTAGCTTAAAAAAAATTATGTCCAGTGAAAAAGATAAAGATTTACAAAATAAAGTCAGCTGTGCATTTGATTTATATGATGATTTATTAAAAGGAAAGCCACCGCTGAAAACATGTGTGGAAGGCATATTATTTATAGCTGAATCTCCGGTATCTCCAAAAGCAATAGCCAAAGTTTTAAATGCTGACGGGGAAGTAATAATTGAAATAATTGAGCAGCTCAAAAAGGAGTATCTAAAGTCAGAAAAAGGCTTCATTGTCAGGAAGATCGGAGAGGGTTACAGATTATACTCAAATCCTGCATTAAGTGAAATTCTAAAAGAATTTGTAAATACAAACATAAAAGTTCATGTTACCCAAGCTGCCCTTGAAACACTGGCAATAATTGCTTACAAGCAACCTGTTACCAGGTCTCAAATTGCAGAAATAAGGGGAGTAAAGACCGATAGTGTTGTTGTAAACCTTGAAAGCAAAGGTCTTGTGAAAGAATCCGGAAGATTAAAAGAACCGGGAAATCCTATTATTTATAGGACAACCGGCAAATTTCTTGAAATTCTTGGAATAGGCAGCCTTGAAGATATGCCTCCCTTAAAATCAAACCAGTAAAGAAAATCCTAAAAGAAATTATTTTTTAAATATTTTATTTAAATTAAAGCAGCTTGTTATATGGAAAAAATAAGAATTGCAAGATTTTTAGCTCAGTGTGCAGTAAATTCAAGAAGAAAATGTGAGACCTTAATTGAAGAAGGCAAAGTAAAAGTTAATGGAGTTGTTGTTAAGGAATTATTTTTTAAAGTTGATCCTGAAAAAGATATTGTTGAGTACGGCGGTGAAACATTAAATATTGAAAATAAAATAGCTCTGGCACTAAATAAACCGCCAGGATTTTTATGCACATCAAAAGATGATTTTAACAGAAAAACTGTACTTGATCTTGTAAAAGATTTAAAAGAAGCAAAAAGATTATTTCCTGTTGGCAGACTGGATCTTAATTCAAGGGGACTATTGATAATGACAAATGACGGTGATTTTGCCTACAAAATTTTACATCCCAAATTTAATATTCCAAAAACATATGAAGTTATCCTTAATAAAAATTTAATAGGCGATGATATTGAAAGATTAGGGAAAGGCATAAATATTGATGGAATCAAAGTAGATATTAAAGACCTGATATTATCTGAAAAACAGGATAATTTAAATAAAATAACTCTTACAATTCATGAAGGCAGAAAAAGAATAGTAAGGCGTATTTTTAAATATTTGGGATACGAAGTAATGGGTTTAAAAAGAATAAAAATTGGAAACTTTTATATTAACGGAATCGCTGAAGGATCCTATAAGCTTTTAAATCAAACTGATATTAAAAAATTACTAATGTTAGATTAAGTACACTTAATAGCGGCAATAAGCTATAATTTTTTAAAATAAGTTCTGATGTTTAATATTTATATTTAGAAAATTTTGATAATCTGATAATTTTTAGCATTTGGCATACTGGATAATTTTGTTAAATCAAGGATTAATTTATATTAAATATTTTTAATTATTTTAAAGTTATTGTATTTCAACTGGAAGAATTTTAACTTTTAATAGAAAAATACAGCTTCAATAAAAGATATAAACTGGCTATTATTATATTATTAATTTCAAATATTATTTTTAATTTTAGTAATAAATTTTAATAAATAACTTAATTTTAAAAACTTTAGAATAAACAGGCTATGAAAAATATAAAAAACATAACAATTATAGGGCTAGGTTTAATTGGTGGTTCTCTTGCTCTTTCATTAAAGAAATTTAACAATGATTTTACATTAACCGGTTACGATAGTAGCCCGGAAGCAATAAATATTGCTATTTACAGAAAAATAATAGACAAGACAGCAAAGGATTATGAAGATGCTGTAAAGAATGCCGATCTTGTTATTATTGCTACTCCGGTTAGATTGATATTAGAGGTTGCAAACAGGATAAAAGATAAACTTAAAAGTGGAGTTATTGTTACTGATGTTGGAAGCGCAAAGGAAAATATAGTAGAAAACATGAATAAGATACTGCCAAAGGATGTTATTTTTATTGGCGGCCATCCTATGGCTGGCTCTGAAAATGAAGGAGTTTTAAGCGCCCGCCAGGATTTATTTATAAATGCATTTTATGTCTTAACCCCAACAGATAATACCAAAACCGAAGCTTTAGCTGCTCTTCATACGCTGTTTACAAAAATCGGAGCAAAGGTAATAACTATTTCTCCTGTAGAACATGATAAAATTGTGTCTTTAATAAGCCACCTGCCACATATTATCTCTACAAACCTGGTTTCTTTAGTGGATGACAGACAAAAAGAATTAACTAATCTTTTTAAATTATGTGCAGGCGGTTTTAGAGATATGACAAGAATAGCTGCCTCAAATCCAAAAATGTGGGTTGATATAAGCTTTGAAAATAAAAAAGAAATAATAAATGCTCTGGATGGCTATATTGATTATTTAATTAAATTTAAAGAAAATTTAACAGACAATAATGAAGAATATGTAAAAAAACATTACGTGCAGGCAAAGGAAGCCAGATTAAATCTTCCTAAATTTATTGATAAGGATATTTCCAAATTATATGAATTAAGGATAGGGATTCCTGATAAGCAGGGCGTCTTAAGCGAAATAACACTGGCAATAAGTTCCATGGGCGTAAATATTGAAGATATTTCAATTTTTCATTCTACGGAAGTGCTGGGCGGTGGCATTTTAAAAATCTTAATTCATGGTGAAAATGCAGGAGTAGTTTCAAAAGAAGTATTGGAAAAATTAGGTTATGAAGTTAATGTTAAAAAAGTAATTGGTGAAGAAGACTGATATGTTAGAAATTTGCGGACCATATAGGATTAACGGAACAGTTGAAGTTCCGGGAGATAAATCAATTTCCCATAGAAGCATAATTTTATCTTCTCTTACTAAAGAGAATGTAATTATTGATAATTTTTTATTTTCAGAAGACTGCAAAAATACTCTGGAGATTTTAAAAAAAATTGGAGTTAAATATAGCACAAGCAAGGATTGTGTTATGATTGAAGGGTGTGGAATTTCCAACTTTGTTGAACCTGATGACATTTTATATGCAGGAAATTCAGGCACATCAATAAGACTATTAAGCGGGCTTCTATGCGGGTGTAATTTTATGTCTATCCTTTCAGGCGACAAGTCAATCAACAACAGGCCGATGGACAGGATAATCAATCCTTTAACAGAAATGGGAGCAAAAATTTATGGCAGGCTCAATAATAAAAAGGCACCTCTTGTTATTTTTGGAGGCAGCATGTTAAAAGGAATCAAACATGAGATAAATGTTGCCAGTGCGCAAGTAAAATCATGCCTTGCGATTGCCGCTCTTTTTGCAGAAGGCTCAACTGAAATAATACAGCCGGCAGTTTCAAGAGACCATACTGAAAGAATGCTTGAATATTTTGGCGCAGACATCCAATATGATGGAAAGTATACAAAAATAATACCCGGAAAAAATTTGAAAGGAAAAGATATATTTGTACCAGGGGATTTTTCTTCAGCTGCATTTTTTATTATAGCAGCTCTAATTTTAGAAAAATCAAAAGTATTAATAAAAAATGTTGGTATAAATCCAACCAGGTCCTATCTTTTAAATGTTTTAAAGGAAATGGGTGCGAATATTGAAATAAAAAATGAAAGAATAAAAAGTAACGAAATAATTGCAGATATAGAAGCTTCTTCGAGCATGTTAAAAGCAGTAAGCGTTAATGAAGAAGTTATACCCAATATAATTGACGAAATACCGATATTAAGCGTAGCTGCAGCTTTTGCGGAAGGTTTAACTAAAATAAGGGGAGCAAAGGAATTAAGGTTAAAAGAAAGCGACAGGATAAAATCAATTTCAACTGAATTTAAAAAAGCCGGCATTAAGGTTGACGAGTATCCGGACGGCCTTGAAATACATGGCAGCCGGCACCGGGAAATTAATTCTTCAAGTTTAAAAAGTTATGGAGACCATAGGATTGCAATGTCGCTGGTTGTTCTTGCTTTAAAGGGGAAGGCTGAAGTTAAGATCAGCAGCACAAAATGCATTAATACTTCTTTCCCCGGATTTGAAGATAAAATTTTTAATATGATTTCAAATTAATTGATTAAATCAAAAATTAAAATTAATAATTAAAAAGATATATGTATTTAGTTAATTAAACATATATATTATTACATAAATATATAATAGTTATAAAGTTTACAATATAATATTAATTAAGAGACTATCAATATGATGAATACCAGCAATATGGACCCGGAAAATATTAACATCATTACAATTGACGGTCCTGCAGGAAGTGGCAAAAGCACTATTGCGAAAATGCTTGCAAAAGAGCTGGGGCTTATTTATATAGACACCGGAGCGATGTATAGAGCGCTTACTTTGCTTGCGCTTAAAAATAATATTGATTTAAATGATGAAAAATCAATACTCCTGGCAGCTGATAAATCCATTCTTGAGTTCGACAATAGCGTAGGAGATATTAATAAATATACAAAAGTATTATTAAACGGGAAAGATATCACTTTAGATATAAGAAGCAAAAAAGTAGGGGAGGCAGTTTCAATAGTATCAAAATTATCTAAGATCAGGAAATATCTTGTAAAACTTCAACGGGAAATGGCTTCAAAAAGCCCTTGTGTTCTTGAAGGCAGGGATACCGGAAGTGTTGTATGCCCTTCTGCAATATGCAAAATATATTTAACAGCCAGCATTGAGGAGAGAGTTAAAAGAAGAGAAAAACAGCTTTGCGAAAACAATCAGCTGTTATCAAAAGAACAGATAAAATGTGAGATTGAAAGCAGAGACAGAATTGACAGCAGCAGGCAGGACAGCCCATTAATAGTCCCGGATGGGTCAGCTGTTATAGATACGAGCTGCATGTCTATTAATGATGTTTTCAGTTCAATTAAAAAAATTTATAACGGAAAAATCAATTTATATAAAAAAATCAATCATCAGGTATAGAAATAACTATTATTTTTTATGTTTACAATCAAAAGATCAAAAAGTTATTTAACATTTTATAAATTTATGCAGATTTTTATTAATCCCTTTTTAAGGCTGTTATACAGGGTAGAAATCATAAATAAAAAAAATTCTTATGTAATGCCCAAAGGGGGTTTGATCTTATGCTGCAACCATGTAAGCTCACTGGACCCGATAATGATGTGTGCATATTTTCCCAGGCCAATTTATTTTATATCTAAAATTGAATTATTCAGAAATAAATTTGTAAAGTTTGTTCTGGAATTTTTTAATTCTTTCCCTGTTAATAGAGAAGGAGTCGGAAGAAATGCAGTCGGCACAGCTGTTGAAATTCTAAAGGCAGGAAATGTCTTTGGTATTTACCCTGAAGGAACGCGTTCACCAAGCGGAGAAATGGGCGAAGTCAGAAGAGGTGTTGGCTTAATTGCATATCTGGGTAATGTCCCGATACTGCCTATGGCTATTTATAATTCTAAAAAAGTTCCACGTGAGAATAATAATAAAAAATATTTATTTTTAAAAATAAAAATTATATTCGGTGATCTTATTAATACAGAAGAAATCTTTTCAAAGCATCCTAAAAAAGAAGCTATCACAATAATTTCTGAACTTGCAATGGATAATATAAAAATGCTTTACTCAAAATTTTAAGTAGAAAAAATGAAAGTAATAATAAGCAGTAATTCAGGCTACTGCAGCGGTGTAAAAAGAGCAATAAAAACTTTGGACAATGCCATAAATGAATATGGCAGCAAGGGCAATATTTTTACTTTAGGAGATATAATCCATAACCCTAAAGTTATACAGGATTATAAAAAAAGGGGTATTTTTCCTATAGAAGATATAAATAAGCTGAAAACAGGAGATAATCTGGTCATAAGATCTCATGGAGTTTCGCCTGCAGTTATTAGAGAGTTAAAGGATAAAGGAGTAAATGTATTAGATGCTACATGCCTTTTTGTGTTAAAAGTTCACGGACTGGCTAAAGACTTAAATAACAGGGGCTATTTCATAGTTTTAATTGGTGAAAAGAACCATCCGGAAGTAATAGGAATAAAAGGCAATATTAGTGGAGAAAATTATAAAATTGTTAACTGTGTTAATGAAGCAGAAAAAATAAATTCTCAAAAAAAGATTGCAATAATATCCCAGACAACACAAACTAAAGAAAATTTTATACTTATTTCAAAAAAAATTGTTGAAAAAATAAAAGATGAAGTTCTTGTAATAAATACTACATGTAAAGCTGCTCAGTTAAGGCAAAACGAGACAGCGGAGCTTGCAGGAAAAGTTGATGTCATGCTTATAATTGGCGGTAAAAATAGTGCCAATACGACTTATCTGGCAGAAATTTCAAAAAATATTTTACACGAAACTTACCATATTGAAAATGCAGGTGATCTAAATAAAGAATGGTTTAATGGAAAAAAAACAGCCGGTATCTGCAGCGGAGCTTCAACACCTCAGGAAGACGTTAATGATATTAGGAGAATTATTGAATCAATTTAAACATCCATATTCCGACTAACTACAGCATTTTCCTATAAAAATTATTAAAGCAACCCTGAAATAAGATTCTTATGATTTTTTTTATTTTATTTTATTAATATTTATTAAGGCTTAAGAATAGTTTAATGATTGAAAAAATTAAAAGATGCAGCAACAAATGTATATTTTGTTTTGTGGATCAACTTCCAAAAGGTTTGAGAAGTTCTTTATATGTAAAAGACGATGATTATCTGGAATCTTTTAAACATGGCAATTTTATAACATTAACAAATTTAAGTAAAAAAGATGTTGAAAATATAATAAAATACAGCCTTTCGCCTTTATATGTTTCTTTTCATAGCGCAGATGACAAAATCAGAGACATTATTTTTAAAAACAAAAATCATAAAAAATCTATGGATATTTTAAAGATCCTTGACCAGAATGAAATAAAAATAAATATTCAGATTGTCTTATGCCCTAAAATTAACGATGGAAATGATCTTTTAAATACATTAGATTTTTTAAATCATAGTTTTAATAATATTTTATCAATAGGAATCGTACCTGTCGGCATTACCGGATATAATAAAAATTCAACCCTTATTTCATTTAACAGTGAAGGTTCAAAAGAATTAATAGAAGTTATAAACAACTATAACCGGCAGGAACACAAAACCAGGATTTTTTTATCAGATGAGTTTTATATATTGGCAGATATTGAGTTTCCGGAATACAGGTTTTACGGTAATTTTCCTCAGATGAAAAACGGCATAGGCCTTTGCAGGAATTTTATCCAGGAATCAGACAATTATTTAAAAAAAAACGATAAAGAAATAATATTTTGCATAAATAATATTATAAAGAGTAAGCAGGGAAATTATATTAATAAAGGGCAAACAAGATCTAATGATTTAAAATATAGTATAAAAAACAGTATACTGATATTAACTTCCAAGTATTTTTTTAAGACAATGAATTATCAGACAGACAAGTTAAGCTATTTTATTAAAACAAATAAATTAAATATAAACTTAAACTTAAAGGTTAAAGATGTTAAGAATTATTTTTTAGGGGGCAATGTAAAAGTTGCCGGCCTTTTAACTTATTACGATTTCATCAGAGCTTTTAATAATAAAACTGATATAAACAAAAAAGAGTTTGGAAGTTATGATAAAATATTAATTCCTAATATAATTTTTAATAATGACGGATTAACATTGGATAATAAGACAAAAAAAGATTTTGAGAATATATCTGAAAATATAAAATTTATTGATCCGGATGGAAAAACTTTTTTAAGGGAGATACTTGGTTTATGAAAAATAATTTAACTGTTGTTTCTGTAGTAGGAAAGCCAAACATAGGCAAATCTACTTTGATTAATAGAATATGTATCAGTAAAGATGCTATCGTTCACGAAGAGCCGATGATAACAAGAGACAGAAAATATTATAAGGTTGACTGGAACGGTAAAAATTTTTATATACTTGATACAGGCGGAATTGATTTCAAACCGGAAAATAAGTTATCACTTAAAATATTATTGCAATCAAAAATGGCAATTGAGGAGGCAGATTTAATTGTTTTTGTTGTAAATTTAAGGGAACCTCTTTCGAGTGCAGATGAGGATATAGCAGCGATGTTAAGGAAAACCAGTAAAGAGATAATTTTTGCCGGAAATAAATGGGATTCAGATAAAAGCAGCTATTTTACAGAAGACTATCTTAAACTCGGGTTTGGTTATCCTCTTAATATTTCCGCAATGCACGGTATTGGGATAGGAGACTTGTTAGATGAAATTGTCCAGAATTTAAGTTTTAAAGTTGAGGAGAACATTGAAAAAAGTGGAGAAGAGGACATTCCAAGCATATCAATACTTGGAAAGCCCAATGTAGGTAAATCCACATTATTTAATACTTTAATCAAAGAGGAAAGAGTTATTGTTGATGATAAGGAAGGCACAACAAGAGATACAATAGACAGCATTTTAGAATTTAAAGAAAAGAAATACAGGTTTATAGATACTGCCGGATTAAAAAAAGACAAAGTAGTAGAAGAAGACCTGGAATTTTACAGCAAATTAAGGACAATAAAAGCAATAGAGAAATCTGACATAGGGCTGATTCTTATTGACAGCACTTGTGAAATTTCAAGGCAGGATATAAATATTGTTGATACATGCTTAAAGAGCGGTACAAGCGTAATAGTTATTTTCAGCAAGACAGATAAGGCATCAAAAGAAGAAATTGATAACAACCTTCATTTATTTGATCAAAAACTCCATTTTGCAAGCTATATACCATTTTTAAAAGTCAGTGCGGTTAATAAAAAGGGCCTTCCGGGAATTTTTAAATATATTGAGCTTGTTTTAGCTGAAAGAAAAAAAACCATTAATGAAAATAAATTAATGACACTTTTTAAGAAAAAAGACGAAAAAAGCTTTATTTACAAGGATGGGAAAAAATATAAGTTAAAATTTATTAAACAGATAGGATCAAATCCGCCATATTTTATAGTATTTTCAAATTTGGATATTTCAAAAAATACAAGCATTAAGAATTTTATTGAAAAGGCAATCAGGGAAAAATTTGATTTTACCGGCACTCCAATAAGATTTAAATACAAATATTGAACTAACATAGTTATATAATTAGTTTCTGGTGAACAATTTACTAAAGTTAAAAAATTATGAATTTTTGGGCTTATAAAACTAAAAGATTTAAAAAATAACTTAAATTAATCACCAGAAACTAATTAAAATTAAAAAAAATAATTATTTAAAGTTATGGAAATTTTAATTATAGGAGCTGGCAGCTGGGGAACTACACTTGCTTTTTTGCTTGGCCAGAAGGGATATAACATCAGAATCTGGTCAAAAGAAGATGAAGTTGCCCGGGATATTAATAATAATAAGAAAAATCAAAAATATACTCGTGATTTGCGACTGCCTGACAGTATCAGCGCTTTTGGCGATCAGGAGATAAGTACTACTGCGGGAAGTAAAATTACTGATTTTAATATTGTTATTTTTGCAGTTCCTTCAGAATATTTAAGGCAGGTTTCAACAAGTTTCCAGGATTTCTTAAAAAAAACGTCTCCCGGCATAAAAGCTGTTGTTAATGTAGCCAAAGGAATTGAGCTTGGGACAAATTTAAGGATGTCACAGGTTTTATCAGAAATACTCCCTGAAAAGTTGAAAAATAAAATAGCAGTCCTGTCAGGGCCCAACATTTCATCGGAAATTATGAAAAAACTGCCAAGCGTATCCACAATAGCTTCTAAGAATAAGAATATTGCACGGTATCTTCAACTTGTTCTATCAACAGAGTATTTCAGGGTTTACACAAATGATGACATGACAGGAGTTGAAATTTGCGGAGCCTTTAAAAATGTCATTGCAATTGCAGCAGGTATTTCAGATGGTCTTGGATTTGGTTCAAACACAAAGGCGTCCCTTATAACAAGAGGATTAAGTGAGTTAAAAAAATTTGGCATGGAGTTCGGTTCAAAAGCTTCTACATTTTCCGGAGCGGCAGGCATGGGAGATTTAATTACCACATGTATAAGTTCAAGCAGCAGAAACAGGACTGTCGGGGAAAGGATTGCAAAAGGTGAGAAATTAAAAGATATAACAGGTAGTATGTATATGGTGGCAGAAGGCGTTAAAACTACGAAAGCTGTTTATGAAATGGCTAAAGAATTAAATATTGATCTGCCAATCACTGAATCTGTTTATAAAATATTGTATAAAAATGCTGATCCGCTGAAATCAGTTCAAAATTTAATGACAAGAAAATTTAAATCAGAGGACTGATTAATGAGAGTATTTTTATAACTTTTTTATTTTGTTTTTTAACTTTACTAATTATTTTTAATATTTTAAAATTAGTTTTATTTACGGGGCGTGGCGCAGCTTGGTTTAGCGCACCAGTATGGGGTACTGGGGGTCGGAGGTTCGAATCCTCTCGCCCCGACCATTACTATAGAAATAAAAGAAAACTTTAACTAAGAGTTTAAATATGCCGGTGGCAGATTTAAACAAAGGATTCGAATGGACTTAAGTAAAGGCGACAGCCGAGGGAGTCCGAGGCTCCTTATTTATTATCGTTTGTGTTGCAAAAATTTATTAATATTTGAATAAAATATCGATAGTTACTTCTAATTTCACACATATTAATGTTTATGAATAATGCTGATAAAAAAATAAAATTTGGAACTGACGGCTGGAGAGATATTATTGCAGACAGTTTTACATTTGAAAATATAAGGCTTGTTGCTTTTGCAATTGGAAAATACCTTATTGATAATGACTTAAACAAAAAAGGCATATTTATTGGTTATGATAACAGATTTTTATCAGAAGATTTTGCACTTCAGGCAGGATATGCTATGTCAGGCATGGGAATTAAATCTTTTATCTCAAAAGAATCAGTCCCGACACCTGTTACTGCATTTATGGTGCTGAATTTAAAACTAGATGGCGCAATCATGATTACCGCAAGCCATAATCCGCCAAAATATAATGGGATTAAATTTATTCCGTATTATGGCGGTCCTGCAGATGACTCAATTACAAAGGAGATAGAAAAAAATATAACCTTATATCTGGAAGGAAAACAAGACATACCGGAGTTGAAAAGTTATAACGATTTTTTAAAAGAAGCATGTTTTATTTCAGACTTTTCAAAATATAAGGAGCACCTGTTTGAAATAATAGATATTGATTTAATAAAAAAATCAGATATAAAAGTTGCAGCTGACACCATGTTCGGGGCAGGAAGTGCAGTTTTATCGGAAATTCTAAAGAATGATTTAAATCTTAAAGTAAAAATATTTAACAATTACAGAGACGCCTTTTTTGGAGGAAAACTTCCGGATCCTTCGAGTAAAAATCTTGAAAACTTAAAAAATGAGGTATTGAAAAATTCATTTGAAATCGGAATTGCTTTAGATGGTGACGCAGACAGATTCGGAGTTATAGACAGAGAAGGAATTTTTATAAGCCCTAACAATGTTATTTCATTAATATTATTTTATCTGGCAAGCGTAAAAAATATTAATGGTAAAAATTACAAAGCAGTAAGGACTGTTGCTACTACTCATCTGATTGATGAAATTTGCAGAAAATATGAAATAAGCGTAATAGAAACACCTGTCGGCTTTAAATATATAGGGAAAGAGATGCAAAACAGGGATGTAGTAATAGGCGGTGAAGAAAGCGGGGGATTAAGCATTATAGGGCATATCCCTGAAAAGGATGGAATTCTTGCAGACTTAATGCTGCTTGAAATCCAGAGTTATCTGAAATTATTTAAGGATGATATAAGCCTTTCACAATATCTTGAGAAAATTTATCAGGAATTTGGTAATTTTTATAATGAAAGAATAGATATGGAAGTTCCTTTGGAAAGAATGAATTCAATTGCCCAATATTTCATAAACCTTGACGGTGCAAGCATTAATAATGTAAAAATTACTGAAATTTTAACAAAAGATGGTGTAAAATTAATATTAAGCAATAAGAGCTGGTTCTTAATAAGAGCATCGGGAACAGAACCGCTTATAAGATGCTATATTGAATCCAGGGATAAGGAATTTTTTAACAGCTTAAAGAATTATATCGTTGAAAAAATTGGAAACTTAAAAAAATAAAATTAAACATCTTAAAAGATTTTAAAAAATATGGATGAAAATTTAAATAAAAGTAATAATTTTAAAACAAAAAAAACTGAATCTATTATTGAGCAGAAAATTGAAATAAAAGAGGAAGTTCCTTTTGAAATTCTTGAAAGCTTGAAAGAAATTTCAAGAGGGGAAGGCGGGCTGATTGTTTTAAAAGGACCAAATGTCGGGGAAAAGATTTTTTTGGATAAGGCAATTTTTAATATTGGCAGAGAATCTGATTCCGATATTTTTTTAGATGATATAACTATTTCAAGAGAACATGCCCGAATTGAAAAGATAGATAAGAATTACAGGATAACAGATCTTGGAAGTTTAAATGGAATTTATATCAACGGTAAGTCAACGGAAGAAAAAATACTTGAAAATGGCGACAAAATTCAGATAGGAAAGTACGTGTTTTATTATTTTTATTTCGAATAAATAACTTTGGGCTGTTATTTAAATGAAAACAAAAAAAAGCTTCGTAACTATCGGTGAGCTTGTCGAAAAGTTAAAAAAATTTTATCCTGATGTTTCCGCCAGTAAAATAAGATTTCTGGAATCCAGAGGTCTGATTGAACCTAAAAGGACATCCAGTAAATACAGAATTTTTACCAGGGAAGACATACTTAAAATTAATTTTATTTTAAGGATGCAGAAAGAATATTATCTTCCTCTTAAAGCAATAAAAGAAAAGCTTAATTCGCTTGATTTTAAGCTGGATGCAGAAAATAAGGATATAATAAAGCAACTTAAGCTTGATATGCATGACTCCGTGCTAAGCTATAAGAGCGAGTTTATGCCGGTTTATGATCTGATGCAAAGATTTAAGCTGGAAAAATCTTTTATTGATGATCTTGTTGCAAATAACATTGTATTTTTTGAAGAAATTGAAGGGCAGTATTTTCTTAGAAGTAGTGATATGGAAATTGTTAAAATTGTATTAGAATTTTTAAAATTTGGAATTCATGCAAAACATTTAAGATTATTTGAAAATTTTTCTTCAAGGGAAACCTCATTTATACAACAGATTATTTTTCCAATTTTAATGTCAGGAAGCAGCGAAGCCTTTAAAAAAGCAAATGAAATTGTGCAGGAATTAGAAGAATTGATATCAAAATTCATATCACTCATGGTGAAAAGAGAAAACAGGTTATTTCTGGAAAAATATAAATGACACTTGCAAACAGTTATAAAAAGCAGAATAAATCGTTCCCTAAAGCATTATTTATAAAAATCATTGTCTTTGTTATTTTTTTATCATTATTTTCTTCTATCTTTTATTTCCGGCTGCCGTTTTCAGTTATCTACGGTGACCAAAGTGCTAAGTTAATTCCATCCAGCCGTATCGATACGGTTGCATCTTCGGCTATTGTTATGGATTACAATACTGGCGAAATATTCTGGGAAAAAAATCCTGATGCTTTAATGTATCCTGCAAGCCTAACAAAGATGATGACAGCAATACTTGCAATTGAAAATATTAAAAATTTTAACCAAAAAATAAAAATATCTAAAAATGCTGCAGGGTCTAATCATTCATCAATATCTTTCAGAAAAGGTGATGAGATCACCTTAATTGATTTGCTGAAAGCAGCTCTTATTGCCTCTACAAATAATGCCCCAGTGGCGCTGGCCGAATACATTTCAGGTGATGTTAAAGATTTCGTGGATTTAATGAATAAAAAAGCAAAGGAAATCGGAGCTTTAAATACATATTTTGAAAATACCAATGGCCTTGACAGCAATTCCCCACTGCACAAGACGACTGCCCGTGATCTTGCAAAAATAGCCGCTTATTGTTTAAAAAACGACTTATTCAGGGAAATTGTGTCAACCAAAAAAGCAGTTATACATATAAATAATAAAGAATTAAACATTGAAAATACTAATACTTTGCTTGATTATGATTTTATAAAAGGAGTTAAAACCGGTTATACTGAAAATGCCGGTTTTTGTCTGGTAACTTACTCTAATAAAAATAACATTGAGCTGATTACTGTGGTGTTAAATAGTTCGCCATACGGGAAAAATTATGATTCCTTAAGGCTTATCAACTGGGTTTATAACAGTTTTTCCAGTAAAAAAATAATTGATTCAAAAAATCCTGCTGCTATTGCGGCTGCAAAAAATAATAATTCTACTGCTGATTTTAATTTATATCCTGAAAAGGATTTTGAATTATTTATTAATAATTCAGAGGATAAAATATTATATAATTATGTTTTGAAGGATAATATTACATTTCCTGTTGAGGCTGGAAAAACATATGGTAAATTGCTTGTTTATGTTAACGGAAATATTGCAGAAGAAATGAATCTTATATCAAAGGATAATATAAAAGCTCCGACAATAAAACAGGAAATCAGCACTGTTAATGACTTTAGCCGGATCAGGACACTTTTAATTTTTATCATATCATTTTATTTTTTAATTTTTACAATTATAATAATTAAAAATTTGATTAAACCAAAATCAATTTATTAAAATTACTATATATATGTGGAGGTACCGTTAAATTGAGTTCAAAAAAAGCTAATAATATCAGAAAAGTAATTATTTTGTTTCTTGCAGTTTTATTAATTCTTGCTTTTGCCTTAACCGGATGCAAAAAAGCAGCAGGCACTACTACCGTAAGCAAGATAGATGTCGGGCAGGAAACAAGCACTTCCGGTGAGGGATCTCAAACAACTGAAACTACCAAAGTTATTTCAAAGCTGCAGATAACAGGCAATATAAATATTTTAAGCGGGCTTGAAATTTCTGATAAGGTTTTAAATTCAAGGCCTTTTGCAATTATGATAAACAATGCTCCGGAAGCAAGGCCGCAATCAGGTTTAAACAAGGCTGATGTTGTGATGGAAGTTGTAGATGAAGGCGGGATTACAAGAATGATTGGAATTTTTTCTTCCAATAAGGTTGACATTATCGGACCAATAAGAAGCGCAAGACAGTATTATGCTGAACTTGTAAGAATGTTTGATCCGATATATGTTTTCTGGGGAACATATCCTGAAGGCTATAAATTGATTGAAAACATGGATATGGACGTTTTAACTCCGCTTGGTGATGCGACAGGGGCAAGCTCAATTTCGGCTAATATTTCTGAGGGTAAGGATGCATGGAGAGACAGTTCGCGTGTCGCACCTAATAATGCATATTCATCAACAGAAAAATTAGTTGCTGCTGCTAAAAACAATGGCTATTCTCTAGAAGGCGGACAGTCACCGCTTAATTTTAAATTAGATGCAGCAGATGATAAAAAAGGGACTACAAGCAGCATTAAAATAGATTTTTCTATAGCAACTTTTGCATCTGACTTTAAATATGATAAAAGTTCAAACAAATATTTAAAATCTACCGGCGGAAAATCAAGCACTGACAGGGAATCTAACGAGCAATTAGCATTTAGTAATGTA
>JAPLCN010000164.1 GCA_026392215.1 Actinomycetota bacterium
ATCAAAGGGAGGAAATACTTTTATTTTTGAAAAATCTTTCAAAACAAGAAAAAATGATTTGGACAAGAACGGACTTAAAGACCTGATTTTCAAAAACATTGCCAATGTTGGTTTAAATGTAGTTTTAAGACCTTTGTTTCAAGATTATATCCTTCCCAACATTGCAACAATATGCGGACCGGGAGAAATAAGTTATTACGCGCAGTTAAAAGATGTATACACGTTATTTGGAAGCGAGCAGCCGATTTTGTATCCAAGAATGTCAGCAACCTTAATTGAAAATAAGGTTCAAAAAGCTGTTGCTAAAATAAATATCAACTATGATGATCTGGAAGCTAATCAGGATATCATGGCAAATAAGATTTTGAAAAACATGGTTGGATTTGATTATCAAAAATACCTTGACTGTCTGAAAATAGATTTGGACTGCGTCCTGCAAAAATATATGGAAGAAATAAAAAAACATGAGTTTGAAGCAAGTGAAGCATTTGGAAGAATTAATCAGAATTTAAAAAAAGAAGTTGAGATTCTCGGCAGAAAAATAATTAATGAATATAAAAGGAAAAATGGTTTTATTGTAGAGTCTATTGTTAAAATCTATAATAATATATTACCTGATGGAAAACTTCAGGAAAGAGAAATTAATATTTTTGAATATATAAACAAATATGGTTTTAACTTGATTGACAGTCTTAATGCTAATTTTAAAACATTTGAATTTTTACATAAATTTATTGAAATTAGTTAAAAAAGAAGAAAGTATTTAAATATGGAAATAGATGTGTTAGCTTTCGGACCTCATCCTGATGATGCAGAAATGGGATGCGGGGGATTACTTATAAAATTAAAAAATCTTGGTTATAAAACAGGAATTATAGATTTAACAAGGGGAGAGCTGTCAAGCAATGGGAATCCTGATACAAGGACAAAAGAAACACAAGCAGCTTCAGAAATTCTCGGACTTGATATCAGAGAAAATTTAAAACTTTGTGATGGCAATATAATCAATGATATTGAAAGCAGAAACAGGGTTATAGAATGCTTAAGAAAATATAAGCCAGGAATGGTTTTGATTCCATATCACATAGACAGGCACCCTGACCACGAAAATGCCCATAAGCTTCTTAAAGATTCAATTTTTATCTCGGGGCTTGTAAAGTACGAAACTGCTTTAAGCTATTACAGGCCTAATATTGTATTAAATTATATGCTTCACTTTGAATTTATTCCTTCCTTTATTGTAGACATTGCTGACGTTTTTGAAAAAAAAGTTGATGTAGTTACATCTTACAAATCACAATTTTTCAGCACTGCTCAAAAAGATGTTGTAACACATATAAGCACTAAGTCATTTAATGATATATTACATACAAGGGCAAGATATTTTGGGCTGAAAATTAACACAAGCGCTGGTGAACCGTATTTTATAAACTCAAAAATAAAAATTAATGACCCTGTAAATTTTTTTAATTATGTCAGATATTAAAGCATTAAAAAAATTTAAGATTGTTAATTAAATTCCTGGCAAAAAAATATTTTCATGAGTTTATTATTAGATTTAAATTTTATAAAATAAATAAATGTATTAATAGTGTCTGCTAATCTAAAACAATGAGATGAAAATAGGAATAACATGTTATCCAACTTATGGCGGAAGCGGAGTAATCGCAAGCGAGCTTGGGATAGAACTTGCAAACAGAGGTCATGAAGTTCATTTTATCAGCTACGAGATGCCATTTAAGATTAATAAATTCTATAAAAATATTTATTTTCATGAGGTTGAAGTACTGGAATATCCATTGTTTAAATACCCGCCGTACAGTTTGTCTTTAAGCGTAAAAATGGCAGAAATTTTTGAAAGTACGGGGCTTGATATAATGCATGTACACTATGCCATACCTCATGCAGCTTCAGCTTATCTGACCCAAAGCATGTTAGGCAAAGATTCAAATTTTAAGTTTGTCACTACTTTACATGGAACAGATATAACCATAGTAGGCAACCACAGCTCATTTTTTAAACTGACAAAGTTTTGCATTGAAAACAGCAACGGAATCACTTGTGTTTCAAATTATTTAAAAAAACAGACTATTGATACATTTGACATAAATAAGGAAATAGAAGTCATTTATAATTTTGTTGATACCTCAAAATACAAAAGAAACAAACTTGATAAAGAAAAGTTAGGCCTTATAAAAAAAGATGAACTTGGAATTATACATATTTCAAATTTCAGGCCTGTAAAAAAAATAAGAAATATAATTGAAGTTTTTTGCAGAGTCAGAAAAGAAGTCAACAGTAAGTTAATTCTTGTAGGTGATGGACCGGAGTTGGGTTTTGCAAAGGAAGTAGCAAGTAAACTAAATTTATGCGATAAGATACTTTTTTTAGGGCGGAAGGACAATGTAGTCCCTTTGCTTAACAGCGCTAATTTATATCTTCTGCCATCAAAAAATGAAAGCTTCGGAGTGTCTGCCCTTGAAGCATTAAGCTGCAGTGTCCCTGTTATCGGGACAAATGTAGGGGGTTTGAAAGAAGTAGTAAATAATGGTGTCTGCGGTTATCTTTTTGATCCCGATGATATTGAAGCCATGGCAAAAGCTTCCCTGAATATTTTAAGCAGCAGCAGCATTATGGAAAAAATGTCTGAACAAGCAAGAAAAACAGCATTAAAATTTGATTCAAAAGTGATTATTCCGCAATACCTTGAATATTACAGGAGAATAATTAAATCCTAAAAGCAGCCTTTTTGATATATTATGCCTTATGGAATATTTTCAATTTCATACTTTATTTTTTTAAAAAATAATTGTAAAAACTTTAAAATATTTATAATATATACTTAAGAATCGGAACACATATTATAAAATTATTTTTTTTATTTTTTTATTTTAAAGTTTTGATTTAATAATTAAGATTTAATTTTAATATTTATTACTATAAAATATAATAATTTTATAGTAATAAATTTGACAGTATTTGAAAATAATTTATAATTAAATTTATAAAATTAAATTAATTAGTTATTGATGATTAACTTAAGTTTTTTGTAAATTTTCCAGTTTTATAAGCTCAAAATTTTATAATTTTTTAAACTTTAGTGAATTGTTCACCAGAAATTAATTATATTAATGAACCTACAATTTAAGGAGAAAAATATGACGAAAAATTTTTTCAAAGCCTTGATTTTTATAGTTGTATTTGTACTTATCTCAAGTTTTACTGCTCTCTTATTTGCTGATGACACAACAGCGTCTTCTAAAATGCCAGGTGATGTGGAAAATTATCAGTTAACTTCTGCTGACAAAGTACTTCTTGTTGAACCTTCTGTATGCTTCATTACTTCAGTTTTTTATGGATATATTCTTGATCCTTGGACAAATACTTGGAGCGATTATTATTGGGAAGCATTTTCCGGTACAGGATTTGTTATTAATCCTGAAACAGGGACAATAGTAACTGCAGGTCATGTAGTTGATATTGATGCCGCACAATTTAAATATGATCTAATAGGGACATATCTAGAGGACACATATAGAAGCACCGGAGAACTTGATGCCTGGACGGATGCTGATTGGAACTGGGCTTACGAAAATATTAAAGTTGAAGGCGCCGGACACCAGACCGCTACTCCTTATGATCTGGAAGTATATGTGCAGTTTAATACCGCAACAGCTTCGAAGCCTGAAGGTCCTGGCCAGAGTTCTTATTTAAGAGCAGAAGTTGTTTCAAAAAGCCCCTTTGATCAGAGGGATATTGCAATATTAAGAATTACTCCTCAAACCGGAAGGGCGCTGTCAGGCGCAATTATTGGTGATTCCTCGATGATTGAAATACAGGACGCTGTAACTATAATTGGGTATCCCGGTACTTCAGAGGTTGGTCAGGAGAATACCTTAAATCCTACTGTAACAAATGGAACTATAAGCGGTAAACAAATGGTCAGCGGCACAGAATGGATTCAGGTACAGGGGGATGCAAGACCAGGCAACAGTGGTGGTCCGGTTCTTGATAAAAGTGGAAACGTGATAGGGATATTGTCTGCAGGTACAGACAATACAAACAACTATATCAGGCCAAGCAATGATATAAAGACATTACTGAATGTTGAAAATAAACTTGGAATGGTTGACCAGGAATGGAAAACAGGTTTGGTAATGTTCAGACTTCAGCATTTTAGTGAAGCCATCAAACATTTTGATGCCGCCTTGAATTTAAGTGCAGGTCATCTGCTTGCTATGGAATATAAAGCAAAGGCTCAAGCCAATATGGGACAGGATAAGCCGCTTGTTCAGGCGACAACTACTGTTTCACAAGCAGCTGTCACTTCAGAAAAAGAAAGCACTATTGCAACTGTTTCAACAAAAGCAAGCTCTAAGCTTACAACGACAGTATTAGTATTAATAATCGTAATTCCTTTAATTTTAATAATTGCAATTGTAGTTATTCTCGTACTGGTTATTACCAGAAAAAGAGGCCAGGTTCCTGTTCAGCAAGCCCCGGTATACCAGCAGCCTGCGCCTCAACAGGTTACGACAAAAGCTGAAAAAGAACAGGCAATTGAAGAAAAGGAAGAAAAACCGTCAGATGCCAAAGAAGAAATTAAATTCTGTCCGAACTGCGGGGCTGGTGTTGAATCAAATCAGGTATTTTGTGCAAAATGCGGCACTAAATTAAAATAATTATTATACTTAAAGCAATTATTTTTTTGATAAATTATTTTCAGATAATATCTGATATATTAAAAATTAATTAAGGGAACCTGAAAAAATAAAGTTCCCTTAATTTTTATTGTTTTTATTGTACAAATATGTTAAAATTTTTTTTCAAATTATAACCAATTAATAGAAATTTAGAACTTTTAATGAATAGCCGCAAATTAAAATTAACAGAATTATCTCTAAAGCTTTTTTCAGTTAAAAAAACTGGAATAATTTCTATTGTCATTATTATACTCGTCGGCCTCATTCTCCAGGGTATTTTATCCTAACTTCCGGATATAATTACCCAAAGAATATGATTTCTTTTTTACATTTTATTCATATCCGTTTAGTTAATTTATAGTATTTTTCATATTTATTTAGTATTTAAAAGCTAATGGTAATAAAATAAAAAAATAAATTATAATTGAGCAGAAAGTCAAAGAAATATTTGTAAATTTGATTAAGAAAGCATTACTTAAAATTATATATAATTTCAGGAGGAAAAGTGAGAAGCGATTTAATGAAAGAGGGTGTGGCAAGGCTGCCGCATCGTTCAATTTTAAAATCTCTGGGTTTTACAAATGAAGAAATAAGAAGACCAATAATAGGAATAGCAAATTCATTTAATGAATTAATTCCAGGGCACATGCATTTAAATAATATTGTAAATGCTGTCAAGGCTGGAATTATGATAGCAGGAGGAACTCCGCAGGAATTTGCAACAATAGGAGTTTGCGATGGAGTCGCAATGAACCATCCGGGGATGAAATATTCTCTTGCTTCCCGTGAATTAATAGCGGACAGCATTGAAACTGTATGCATGGCGCATCCTTTTGATGGTCTGGTTTTAGTTCCGAATTGTGACAAAATAATCCCGGGAATGATAATGGCCGCCTTGAGATTAAATATTCCAGCAATAGTAATAAGCGGCGGGCCCATGCTGACAGGGAAATTAAATGGCAGAGACATTGATTACAGCACATGCTATGAAGCAATAGGAAAATTCAGTAAAGGCTTGTATACGCAGGAAGATCTTGATTTTATTGAAGATGAGGCTTGCCCGACTTGCGGAAGCTGTTCAGGAATGTTTACTGCCAATACCATGAATTGTTTAACTGAAGCTTTGGGATTTGGACTTCCTGGGAACGGAACAATTCCTGCAGTTTATTCAAAAAGGATCAGGCTGGCAAAGATGGCAGGAATGCAAATTTTGTATCTGGTTAAAAATAATATAAAGCCAAGAGATATCGTTAATATCGGCTCAATAAAAAATGCTCTCGCGGTTGATATGGCGCTGGGAGGATCAAGCAATACAATACTTCATATACCTGCAATTGCAAATGAAGCCAAAATTAATTTCTCGCTTGATATAGTAAATGAAATCAGTGCAAAAACGCCAAATTTATGCAGATTGAGCCCGGCTGGAAGCTATCATATCTTTGATTTATACATGGCTGGAGGAATTGAAGCTTTAATGAGCGAACTGTTAAAAAACAAGCTGCTTGATGGCGAGTTATTAACAGTTACAGGCAGGAAAGTAAAGGAAAATATTGCAAACAGAGAAATATTAAATAAGGAAGTTATAAGAACAGTTAGTAACGCTTATTTGCCTGATGGAGGGCTTAAAATATTATATGGAAATATTGCACCGGAAGGCGGGGTAGTTAAGAAATCCGCTGTTGATCCTTCAATGTATACACATAAAGGTAAAGCCAGAGTATTTAATAGTGAAGAAGAATCAGTGGCAGCAATTATGGGTGGAAAAATAAACCCGGGAGATGTTATAGTTATAAAATATGAAGGACCTAAGGGTGGACCCGGCATGAGGGAGATGCTTGCACCTACTTCTGCAATAGCGGGAATAGGGCTTGATAAGGAGGTTGCATTGATTACCGATGGCAGATTTTCCGGAGCGACAAAAGGAGCTTCGATTGGCCATATTTCTCCGGAAGCTATGGCTGGAGGACCTCTGGCTATTGTTAATGAGGGAGATATTATTGAAATAGATATTAATAATAATAAGATAAACTTACTTGTTGAGGGTGAAGAAATCAAGGAAAGGCTTAAAAACTGGAAAGCCCCGGAAATTAAGATTAAAGAAGGCTATTTAAGCAGGTATGCAAAACTGGTAACTTCAGCTTCGAAGGGTGCTGTGCTAGAGTAAAGAAATTTTATTAGTTTGATTATAGGGATTATAATAAATAGTTTTAAATGTTTTTCATTAATTATTATTAATATTTTGTTCTTTATTAAGTTGTAAAATAAATGTATTTATATACTTAAGTATAAGCATAAATAATTCTGCAATTTAATAAATATTATGGTTAATCTTAATTTAAAACACAAATAAATGTTAAAAAGACTAAACAGGAGAAATAATGGGCAAGATCAACGGCTCTCAAATGTTATTAAAATGCCTGGTAAGTGAAGGTGTTGAATATATTTTCGGATATCCAGGTGGCAAGGTAATTCCAATATATGATGCAATTTATGATGAAAAAAAAATCAAGCATGTATTAGTAAGGCATGAGCAATGCGCGGCACATGCTGCTGATGGTTATGCCCGTGCAACAGGCAGGACTGGTGTTTGCATGGCTACTTCCGGTCCAGGCGGGACCAATTTAGTAACAGGTATCGCAAATGCATATATGGACTCGGTGCCAATCGTTGCCATTACGGGACAAGTCTCAACAGTAGAAATCGGTACAGATTCTTTCCAGGAAGCTGATATTACGGGTATCACTGATCCCATAACTAAACATAATTATTTAATTAAGCATGTTAAAGATCTTCCTAATGTAATTAAGGAAGCTTTTTACATTGCATCATCCGGCAGGCCTGGTCCGGTACTGGTAGATATACCCATAGATGTCCAAAATGCTTTAATTGATGAACAGATTAAAGGTGAAATTAACCTGCCCGGATATAAGCCTACAGTAAGAGGCAATTTAAAACAGATAAAGGAAGCTGCTAAAAAAATTCACCAAAGTACAAAACCTGTGATATTTTCAGGTGGAGGAGTTATTGCATCAAATGCAAGCAGTTTATTAAAAGAATTTGTAGAATATGCAAAAATACCTGTGATAACTACACTGCTTGGTAAAGGGTCATATCCTGAAAATAAAGAATTATCAATTGGAATGGCGGGAATGCATGGAACCAGATATGCAAATATGGCGTTTGTAGAAACTGATTTAATTATAGGTATAGGGGTAAGGTTTGATGACAGAATAACAGGCAAATTAAGTGAATTTGCTAAAAATGCTGAAGTAATACATATTGATGTTGATCCTGCAGAAATAGGGAAAAATGTAAAAGTAAATATACCTGTTGTTGGTGATGCCAAATCAGTGTTGGGTGATTTGATTGTTGAATATAAAAAAATTAATGAAGAGAAAGGGAAGGCAGACTTTTCAGAATGGATAGATATGATTGCAGACTGGAAGAAAAAATTTCCAGTTTACTATGATAAGAATTCCAATTTGCTTAAGCCTGGTTTCATATTGGAAACTTTACAGGAGCTGACAAAAGGGGAAGCAATTATTTGTACGGAAGTTGGCCAGAATCAAATGTGGGCGGCACAATATTGTAAAACACTGGAACCCAGGACATTTATATCGTCTGGTGGCCTTGGAACAATGGGTTTTGGTCTGCCAGCTTCAATAGGAGCTCAATTCGGGAGGCCGGATAAAATGGTTTTTGATATTGCTGGGGATGGAAGTATACAAATGATTTCACAGGAATTTGCAACGGCAGTTTCAAATAATCTTCCGATTAAAATTATTTTACTCAATAATGGTAATTTGGGGCTTGTAAAACAATGGCAAGAATTATTTTATAATGAAAGATATTCTGAAACATGCATAAGGGGATGTGTAGATTTTGTTAAGCTTGTTGAAGCTTACGGAGGCATCGGGTTCAGAGTTAAAGAAAAAAAAGATGTTGAAAAAACAATTAAAGAAGCAATGAGCATCAATAATCTGGTTTTAATAGATTTCTGGATTGACCCGGATGAAAATGTTTTTCCGATGGTAGCTCCTGGCTCTCCAATTAGCGAAATGTTAGATCATAAGCAGGTGAAAAAATGAATCACATAATATCAGTATTGGTTGAAAACAAATCTGGAGTTTTAGCAAAAATATCGGGTCTTTTCAGCAGAAGGGGGTTTAATATTGAAAGTCTTGCAGTAGGTCCGACTGATGATGAAAAAATTGCAAGGATTACTATTGTAGTTAATATGGATGAAGACAGTGTTGAACAGGTTACAAAACAGTTACATAAGTTAATTAATGTATTAAAGATACAGAAACTTGATCCTGATTATTCTGTTCAAAGAGAACTGGTTCTTGTAAAAGTAAATTCCGAAAATAAAAACAGGGCAGAAATTCTTGAAATAGCCAATATTTTCAGGGCAAACGTAGTTGATGTTACCAAAAATTCAATAATGCTGGAATTAACCGGTGCAGGAACAAAGATAAATGCATTTGAAGAATTATTAAAACCTTATGGCATCCTTGAAGTTGTAGGTACCGGAATGATAGCTTGCGGAAGAGGTAAAAAAACTTAGGATTAATAAATTATTTAAGTTTAAAATTTTTTTATTTTTCAATTTACAGTTATGATATTAATTAAAGCAGCATTGAAAATAATTTATTTAAAATAAGGAAGTTAAAATGGAGTGTAAACAAAAAATATTAATAACTGATGAGATTTCGGAAGAAGCTGTTAAAATCCTTAAAGAAAACTTTGAAGTTGTAATAAAAAAGGGAATTTCGGCATCAGAACTTAAAAATGAAATAAGCAAATATAGCGGTATGATTATTAAAAGTTCAACTAAAGTATCTTATGATGTTATTAATAATGCCGGAAATCTGAAAGTTATTGGCAAAGCAGGGACAAGCTTTGATAATATTGACTTAAAGTCCGCAACAAGAAAAGGCATAGTTGTTGTTAATGCTCCGATGAGTAATGTTATTTCAGCTGCTGAATTTGCAATTGCCCTTATATTTTCACTTGTAAAAAAAATTCCTTCGGCAAATTTTGCTACAAAATCAGGCAGTTGGGACAGAAATAAATTTAAAGGCATGGAGCTTGACGGGAAAACACTTGGGATAATAGGATTCGGAAAAATAGGTTATCTGGTTGCAAAAAAAGCAATAGGTCTGGGCCTTAATGTTATTGCTTTTGACCCTTATGTTTCTGAGGATAAATACTGGCAATCAGGTATAAAAAAAGCAGATACTCTGGAAGATATATACAAAGCTGCTGATATTATCAGCATTCATCTTCCAAAGACAAGAGAGACATCAGGATTGCTGAACAAAACCGAGCTTTATAAAATGAAAAAAGGAACAATTCTTATAAATGTTTCAAGAGGCGGGATAATTGTTGAAAATGATTTATATGAGGCGGTAAAAGAAGGGCAGATAGGCGGAGCCGGAATAGATGTTTTCGAAAATGAACCTTGCAGAGAATCTGAATTGTTCAAAGCGGAAAACATAATCTGTACTCCTCATCTGGGGTCTTCAACTGCTGAAGCGCAGGAAAAAGCAGATATTATTATTGCTGGTCAGGTAAAGAAAGTATTGAAAGGTGAAATTGCAAATTTTGCTGTAAACCTGCCATTATTCAGCGAAGAAATATTTGAGTCTGTCAGTCCTTTCATTGAATTATGTGAAAATCTTGGTGCATTATTTTCCCAATTAGCACAAGGGAACCTTGAAGAACTTGAAATCGGGTTTAATGGCAGGATTGCAGGTTTAAAAACCAATTTTCTTGTTTCGGTAATTTTAACCAGAATTTTACAAAAATATACAACAGAAAGAATAAATCTTGTTAACGTAAATTTAATTGCAGAAGAAAAAGGCATAAAAATTAAGGAAATCAAAAATTCACAGTCACAGGATTATATAAATCTTATTAATCTTAAAGGCAGGGGGATTGGCCTTGATCTTTCTGTGTCCGGTACAATTACCGGCATAAAAAATATGCCAAGATTTATTGCAATTGATAAGTTTGAAATTGATATGGTTCCATCAAAACACATGGCTTTTATCAGCTATAAAGATGTACCTGGGCAAATAGGTAGAATAGGAACTGCTTTTGGAAAACTGGGAGTTAACATTGCGGCGATGCATGTAGGTAGAAAGGTAGTGAGCGGAGAAGCCCTTATGGGCTTGAACCTCGATAGTGAAGTTGACGTTAAGATGCTTGAGGAATTTAAAAAGATATCAGGGTTTACAAAAATTAAAATTATTAACCTTTGATTTTTAAATTTTTAAAGCAGATTCTATAAGCAAATCAAAGATTAATAATGACTTCATTTAAAATATCTTTGAAAATAAATCAATTATTTCAGGAATTTATGAAATTTTAAAAATTTTAAATTAGTAATTTTTTAAGGAAAGTTGAGATAAAAATGGCAAATAAAATTTTTATTTTTGATACTACATTAAGAGATGGCGAGCAAGCTCCGGGAATGCATTTAAACGTTAAGGAAAAACTGGAAATTGCACACCAGCTTCAAAGGTTAAATGTAGATATTATTGAAGCAGGATTTCCAATTTCTTCAAAAAGTGATTTTGATGCAGTGAAGGAAATTTCAAAAGCAATAAGAGATAAGGCCATTGCTGCGTTGGCAAGGGCAAATTTTAAAGATATTGATGCTGCCGGTGAAGCTTTAAAAGATGCAGCAAATCCTGTAATACATACTTTTATTTCTTCTTCCGATATCCATTTGAAGTACCAGTTAAACAAGACAAGGGAAGAAGTTCTGGAAATAGCAGCGGATTCTGTAAAAAGATGCAGGAAATATACTGATAATATTGAGTTTTCTGCAATGGATGCAACAAGGAGCGACAAGGAATATCTTGCTAAAATGTATGAAATAGCAATTCAAAATGGAGCAACAGTAATAAATGTTCCAGATACAGTCGGATATGCTTTGCCTTTGGAGTATGCAAACCTGATTGAATACCTGATGAACAATGTCAGAGGCATTGAAAATGTAATAATCAGCGTGCACTGCCATAATGATTTAGGGCTTGCAGTAGCAAATTCTATCCTGGCAGCAAACAAGGGTGCAAGGCAGATTGAATGTTCTGTAAATGGAATAGGAGAACGAGCCGGAAATGCTGCGTTAGAAGAAGTAGCTTTAATTATTGACACAAGGAAAAAAGATCTGAATTTTTATACAGATATAAATATTAAAGAAATTGCCAGGACCTCAAATCTGGTAGCTTCAATGACAGGTTATCTGGTTGCACCAAATAAAGCTATTGTAGGCAAGAATGCATTTTCCCATGAGGCAGGAATACATCAGGACGGTATGCTGAAAGACAGGTCAACTTATGAAATATTAAAACCTGAAGATATCGGCATGTCATCATCAAAACTGATTTTAGGAAAACATTCAGGCAGGCATGCTTTTATAAAAAGGCTTGAAGATTTAGGTTTTAGTTTAAGAGATGCGGAATTGGAAAAGGCTTTTGACAGATTTAAATCTCTTGCTGAAAAAAAAGGTGAAATTAATGACAATGATTTAAAAGCTATTGTCCAAAACGAAATAATAGAAATTACAGAATATTTCAAATTAAATTACTACCATATTTTAAGCGGTACAAACATAAAATCTACGTCAACTGTCGGCATTGAAATAAAAGGAAAGCTTTTTGAAGCTGCTAACTTTGGTGACGGTCCTGTCGATGCTTCCTTTAAAGCAATTGATCAGATAACAAAGATCAGCACCAAGCTAATAGATTACAGCATTGAAGCAGTATCAGAAGGGAAAGATGCGATAGGAGCCGTAAAAATTGTTGTAAGCAATAACGGGATTGAAGTTCTTGGAAGAGGTATCAGCACCGATATTATTGAAGCAAGTATTAAGGCATATATTAATGCTATGAACAGGATAGTTGAAAAGCAGGAAGTTGAAATAAATCATTAAGAATTTTTATAAAATCAATATAAGGCTTTAAATAAAATAATTTTTTAGCATCGGAGAGGCAAAATGGGCTCACAAAGTAATAAGCCACAAACAATGGCACAAAAAATTCTTGCATATCATTGCGGAAAAGAATTTGCAGAAGAAGGCGAAATTGTTAATGCAAATGTTGATTTAGTCCTTGGGAATGATATTACAATGCCTCTGGCAATTTGGGAATTTAAAAAAGTAGGCTTAAAAAAAGTATTTGATGTAAATAAGATAGCGATTGTTCCTGATCATTTTACACCTAATAAAGATATCAAATCTGCAGAACAGGCAAAACTCATCAGAATTTTTGCAAGGGAATATAATATAAAAAATTATTTTGAAGTTGGCTGTATGGGTATAGAGCATGCTCTCATCCCTGAAGCCGGGCTGGCTGTTCCGGGCAATCTTATAATCGGAGCTGATTCCCATACATGCACTTATGGTGCATTGGGAGCGTTATCAACCGGAATGGGAAGCACAGATATTGGTATGGCTATGGCAACAGGAAAAACATGGTTTATGGTGCCAAAAACAATAAAATTCAACTTTAACGGCAAACTTAATAAGTGGGTCAGCGGTAAAGATCTGATACTTTATTTAATCGGGAAAATAGGTGTTGATGGTGCTTTGTACAAGTCTATGGAATTTACAGGATCAACCATTAGCGGACTTTCTATGGACAGCAGGTTTACAATGGCAAATATGGCCATAGAAGCTGGCGCAAAATTCGGCGTATTTAATGTGGATTTAAAAACCAAAGAATTTTTAAGAGGAATTGGTAAAAAGGAAAGCGACTTTAGCATATTTAAAAGTGATGAAAATGCAGAATATGAAAAAGTGTATGATTTTAATGCGGGGGAGGTCGATCTTTTAGTTGCCGCACCTCATCTTCCGTCAAATGTAAAAAAAGCCAAAGATTTAGGTGATGTAGAAATAGACCAGGTTGTAATTGGATCATGCACTAATGGGAGGCTGGAAGATTTAAAAGTTGCAAACGATATTATTGCCGGTAAGAAAGTAAATAAAAATATAAGAGTAATAATTATACCTGCAACTCAAAAGATTTATCTGGATGCTCTTAAGGCTGGATTTGTTGAAAATTTTGTTAAAGCCGGATGCGTTGTAAGCACTCCGACTTGCGGTCCATGCCTTGGCGGGCACATGGGAATTTTAGCTGAAGGTGAAAGAGCTTTGTCAACTACAAACAGAAATTTTGTTGGCAGGATGGGGCATCCTACAAGTGAAGTTTACCTTGCAGGCCCTGCGGTTGCGGCAGCATCTGCATTAACCGGCAGAATAAGCATTCCCGAAAGATAAAACTAAAATTTTAATTAACCGGGTGTTTTTAATTTAAAGGAGGAAAATTGGTTATCAGTGATAAGGCAATAAAATATGGCAATAATGTTAATACCGATGTTATCATACCTGCAAGGTATTTAAATACAAGCAACGAAAATGAACTTGCAGCACATTGTTTCGAAGATCTTGACAAAGATTTTATTGAGAAGTCCAGGAACAGTAAAATAATCATTGCAGGTGAGAATTTCGGATGCGGTTCCTCAAGAGAGCACGCTCCTATTTCCATAAAGGCAAGCGGAATAAAACTTATTATTGCAGAATCTTTTGCAAGAATATTTTTCAGGAATGCAATAAACATAGGGCTTCCGGTAATTTCAAATCCTGAAGCGGCAAAAAATATTAAGGATGGAGATAATATTGAAGTTGATCTGGACAGGGGATTTATAAAAGATATTACATCAGGAAAAGAATATAAAACAAATCCTTTCCCTGAATTCATTCAAAAATTAATAGAAAATGGCGGGTATGTAAATTTTGTTAAAGCGGAAGCATTGAGGGAGAATTAATGAAGAATATAATGGTTTTGCCAGGTGATGGCATAGGTCCTGAAATTGTAAATGAAAGTATTAAAATTCTGGATTTTGTATCTTCAAGGTATAACCTTAAAATTACATATGAATATGGGGATATCGGCGGTATTGCCATAGATAAATACGGGATTCCCTTAAAAGATGAAACACTGGAGAAATGTAAGAATTCAAGCGCAGTTCTGCTTGGGGCGGTTGGAGGTCCCAAGTGGGACAGCACTGTACCGGAAAAACCAAGACCTGAAGATGCTTTGCTTAGAGTAAGAAAAGAATTAGGGCTTTTTGCAAACTTAAGGCCTATTAAGATCTACAAGCCACTTATATCTTCTTCAACTTTAAAGGAAGAAGTGATTGATGGCGTAGATATACTGTTTTTAAGAGAACTTACCGGAGGAATTTATTTTGGTGACAGAAAAAGGCTTTCAGATGAAAAAGGCGAATATGCTTATGATACTGAAAAGTATTATAAATATGAGATTGAAAGAATTGCAAAACTTGGATTTAAAATAGCAAGGTCAAGGGGTAAAAAAGTAACTTCAGTTGATAAAGCAAACATTCTTGAAAGCTCAAGGCTTTGGAGAGAAACTGTTAAAAAAATACATGAAGATTATGAAGATGTCCAGTTAAACCATATGTATGTTGACAATACATCAATGCAGCTTATCAGAAACCCTAAGCAATTTGATGTTATTTTAACCTCCAATATGTTTGGAGACATCTTAAGTGATGAAACTGCAATGATTTCAGGTTCAATAGGGCTTCTTCCAAGTGCATCTTTAAGAGAAGACAGCCTTGGGATGTATGAGCCGATTCATGGAAGTGCTCCTGATATTTCAGGACAGGGTAAAGCAAACCCTATTGCCCAGATATTATCGCTTGCCATGCTTTTCAGGTATAGCCTGAATTTGGCTTCCCAAGCTGATATGATAGAAAAAGCAGTAAATACTGTACTGGAAAAAGGTTTCAGGACTGCAGATATCAATACAGGTGAAAATAAATTAGTTTCAACAACTGAAATGGGGGATTTGATTTTAAATGAAATTAAAGCCCTTGGATAATATGATCAGGAGTCAGTATGACTGAAAAAATATACATGTTTGATACAACATTAAGAGATGGAACTCAAGGTGAAAGCATATCGTTATCTGTAAGAGACAAGCTGCAGATAATAGAAAAACTTGATGACGCCGGCATTGATTATATAGAAGCCGGTTTTCCTGCATCTAATCCTAAAGATGAGGAGCTGTTTAGCATATTAAAAAATAAAAAATACAGCTATTCAAAAATAGTAGCTTTCGGCAGGACAAAATATAAAAATGTTTTTGTAGAAGAAGACGAAAACATTAAGATGCTCATTGGTTCAGGAGCGGACGTTGCCTGCATATTTGGAAAATCTTCATCTTTTCATGTTGAAAAAGTTATTGAAACTACACTTGATAACAATATTGAAATGATTTTTGATTCCATCCAGTATTTAAAGAGAAATATGCCGGAAGTAATATTTGACGGCGAGCATTTTTTTGACGGATATAAGGTTAATCCCCAATATGCAATAAAGACTTTAAAAGCTGCCGAGGAAGCAGGAGCGGATTTCGTTGTTTTATGCGATACAAATGGCGGATCACTTCCATTGGAAATATACGGTGTTCTTGAAAATGTAATGAAAGAAATAGATATTCCGGTAGGAATCCATTTTCATAATGACAGCGGTTGTGCTGTGGCAAACTCGATATTATCTGTTTCTTACGGAGCCGCAATGGTTCAGGGCACAATCAATGGGTATGGCGAAAGGTCAGGCAATGCTGATCTGTGTCAGATTATCCCTAACCTTGAGATTAAATTAAACAAGCAATGTTTAAAAAAGGATAGCATAAAACATTTAACGAGTTTATCCAGATTTGTAGCAGAAGTAGCTAATCAGATACCCATAAGCCATCAGCCTTTTGTCGGCAGCAGTGCTTTTGCACACAAAGCCGGAATGCATGTCAGCGGAGTCAGCAAGCTTGCAAGTGCTTTTGAGCAAATACCACCGGAATCAGTCGGAAATAAAAGAAGAATACTTATAAGCGAACTCTCCGGAAAGAAATCCATAATAATAAAAGCTCTGGAATTTGGAATTGATCTTGAAAATAATCCTAAGAAGGTAAGCGAAATTCTTGAAAGAGTACAGAAAATGGAACATGATGGATATCAGTTTGAAGCAGCTGATGCAAGTTTTGAGCTTCTGATAAAAGATATTACAGGTACAAAAAAAGAGTATTTTACTTTGGAAAGCTTCAGGGTATTAAATGAAAAAAAGGAAAACGGGGAAATGCTTTCTGAAGCAACAGTTAAGATTCTTATAAATCAGAACAGGATTATTGAAACCGGAGAAGGCGTAGGTCCTGTAAATGCGCTAGACACAGCTTTAAGAAAAGCACTAGCAAGATTTTATCCGGATCTTAAAAAGATAAAATTAACTGATTTTAAAGTAAGAGTCCTTGATGAAAAAAAAGGAACAGGAGCAGTGGTTAGAGTATTAATTGAGTCTTCAGACGGAGAAAACAACTGGGGCACAATCGGCGTCTCGGAAAACATAATAGAAGCAAGCTGGCAGGCGCTGCAGGACAGTATAATCTATGGCTTAAACCAAATACATTAAAATAGTATATATAAAGAATAACTTGCTAAAATTTAAAAATTATGAAATTTTGAGCTTATAAATCTAAAAAATTTATAAAAAAATTAAAATTAATTACAAAGAATTAATAAATATTATTTTAATCTTTTTAATTTTCAATTATGGACAATAATTTAAATAAAATCATAGAAGATCTTCTTGATGGTTTTAAAAAAGAAGAAATTTCAAAAGAAGATTTCAGATCAAAAATAAAAGAAATTTATTTTGAAGATATCGGATTTGCAAAAATAGATCATCATAGAAAACTAAGAAGAGGATTTCCTGAAGTAGTTTATGGTTCAAACAAGACTCCTTATCAAATTCTGGAAATTACAAAAAAAATTTTAAAATATTCTGATACCTTGCTTGTTACAAGGACAGACAGGGAAGTATTTAATCTGTTAAGTGAAGAAATAAATGATATTTATTTTGAGGAGGAAGCTCAAATAATATATGTAAAAAGTAAAGATCATGACTTGCACCTCTTGGAGGGGGTTATAATTGTTTGTGCCGGAACTTCTGATATCCCAGTAGCGGAAGAAGCTTATATGACAAGCTATTTAATGGGAAATGATGTTAAAAAAATTTACGATGTCGGCGTAGCAGGGATTCACAGATTGATAAGCTTTAAAGATGAGCTTTTAAAAGCAAACGTTATTGTTGCTGTTGCCGGTATGGAAGGAGCCTTGCCGGGTTTTGTCAGCTCTCTTGTTGATTGCCCTGTGATAGGAGTACCAACAAGTATAGGTTATGGAGCAGGTTTTAAAGGAATATCACCACTTTTGACAATGCTTAATTCATGCAGTCCGGGCCTTGCAGTTGTAAATATTGATAATGGTTTTGGAGCAGGATATCTGGCTTCCGTAATAAACAAAAAAATCTGCAATAAGGGCTGATAACTTAAAATCCTTAAAATCAGTTGCTTTTAAATACTTTTTTTTCTACAACATTTTTCAAAATTTATATACTTACTTTTTACTTATTAATATTAATATTTAAAATATTTTCATAATTTGATGACTTATAACTTTAATTAGGCAGGTATTTTCTTTATAATTAAAACAGGCGTTAATAAGGGTCAACTTTAAGGCCTTAATGATATTTTATAAAACAAATAATTTAAAAAAACAAAATGGCAGATGAAATTCAGGAAGAAACCAGGTTTAAAATTGGTGAATTGCTTGTAAAAAATAATTTAATTACTTTATCATAACAGACCAATAGATTTAAGGTTTGCAAGCCTGCCGACGGTATTTGGTGAAAATATTTCAATAAGAATTTTAAATAAAGAAGAAGGCATATTTGATATTAAGAACCTGGGGATAAAGCAGGATGAGCTTGCTGTTTATTTAAAAGTGATGAAAACGCTGCTTGAAGCAGCAGCTGAAAAAGTTGCAGAAGGGATTACTTCTTTTGAAAAAATGTACAGGGTGGTTTTCTAAAAAATGAGTATTAAAAATTTCGTCCATCTTCATGTCCACAGCGAGTACTCGTTGCTTGATGGCGCTGTCCGCATAAAGGATTTGGTAAAAAAAGCTACAGAATTTGAAATGCCTGCTGTTGCATTGACAGACCACGGCGCCATGTATGGAAT
>JAPLCN010000153.1 GCA_026392215.1 Actinomycetota bacterium
AGAAATGAAGAAGTATTGTAAGTGGTGTAAAAAACATACTGTGCACAAGGAGACCAGATAGGGCTGTAGCTCCAATCGGTAGAGCATCGGTCTCCAAAACCGAGTGTTGGGGGTTCGAATCCCTCCAGCCCTGCCATATATTTAAATTTTAAAGAACAGGAAAAAATGGCTAAGCAAAAAATTCCAACTAAATTTAAGCAAAAGGCAATGATGGAGAAAATGATGCAGGAGAGAAAAACTCCCTCGTCTCCAGCCAGAAAAAAAATAAATTGGAAGAAATTTTTTAAAGAGCTTCCGGGCAAGATTGCAAAATTTTTCAGAGGTGTGGTCCATGAATTAAAGAGAGTATCATGGCCTACCAGAAAAGAACTTTGGAAGTATACAGTAGTAGTTTTGGTTGCTATTGCATTTTTTGCTGTTTTACTTGGCGTTTTTGATTTTATTTGGGTAAGGCTTGTTGAGTATTTAGCTAAAATCTAGTGGTGAAGGTGTAATTTTTTATGAGACCAAGATGGTACGTGATTCATTCTTATGCAGGCTATGAGAACAAGGTTAAGCTTAATCTTGAGCATAGAAAAGAATCCATGAATATGAGCAATAAAATATTTGATATTTACATACCGACAGAAGAGGTAATGGAAATACATGGCGGTAAAAAACATGTTTCATCAAAAAAGGTATTCCCCGGCTATCTGCTGGTAAAAATGCTTCTTGATGATGATTCATGGTATGTAGTCAGAAATACTCCAGGCGTAACAGGTTTTGTAGGAAGCGAAGATACGCCGCATCCGCTTTCAGAAATTGAAGTTGATGGGATCATGAAGAAAGAAGTTGCGGAAAAGCCAAGAGCCAGGACTGATTTTGAAGTTGGGATGCCGATTAAGGTTACCAACGGACCGTTTTCTAATTTTGACGGAACAGTCAGTGAAATCAATATTGACCAGGGCAAAATAAGAGTACTGGTATCAATATTTGGAAGGCAGACACCGGTAGAGCTTAATTTTGATCAGGTCTCAAAGATTTAAATTATTTTTATATTAAAAGTTTTTATTTTGTTATAAAGAGGAAAAAAATGGCAAAAAAAATAACAGCATTGGTTAAATTACAGGTAACAGCAGGTCAGGCAAATCCTGCTCCTCCTATCGGTCCTGCTCTCGGGCAGCACGGAATCAATATTATGGAATTTTGCAAGCAATTTAATGAGCAGACAGTAAGCCAGACCGGAACGGTGCTGCCGGTGATTATTACAATATATGCAGACAGATCGTTTAGCTTTATTACTAAAACTCCTCCTGCAGCTGTTCTGTTGAAAAAAGCGATAAATGTTGATAAAGGTTCAAAAGAACCAAACAGGTCAAAGGTTGGAGAGATTTCCAAAGCGCAGGTTGAGGAAATAGCAAAGCTTAAGCTTAAAGATTTAAATGCAAGAACAGTTGAGGCAGCAGTAAAGGTTATTGAAGGCACTGCTCGCAGCATGGGAGTTAAAATAGTTTAAAATTTTATAGGTTTACAAAGTTTAAAAGGACGGTTGTTGTGAAAAGAGGTAAAAATTATACTGAAAAAGCAAAAGACAGAAGCAGGACAGTTCTTGTTTCTCCGTTTTCAGCTATAAAATGGGTTAAGGAACACAGTTTTGCTAAATTTGATGAATCTATTGATCTTTCAATCAATTTAGGTGTTGATCCAAGAAAAGCGGATCAGATAGTAAGAGGAACTACTGTTCTTCCAAACGGAAGCGGAAAGGTTCCAAAAATACTTGTTTTTGCTCAAGGTGACAATGCAGCAGAAGCAAAAAATGCCGGTGCTGATTATGTTGGCGGAGATGATCTTGTTGAAAAGGTTAGCGGCGGATGGTTTGATTTTGACATTTGTATTTCCACCCCTGATATGATGAAAAATGTTGGCAAACTTGGAAAAATATTAGGTCCGAGAAAATTAATGCCAAACCCCAAATCAGGAACAGTAACCATGGAAGTGGGAAAAGCTGTAAGAGAAATTAAAAAAGGAAGGCTTGAATTCAGAACAGATAAATTTGGAGTTATACATATTACAATCGGAAGAGTAAGTTTTGAAGCAAAGCAGCTTGCTGAAAATTACTTGGCATTAATTGACGCAATTATGAAGGCTAAACCGTCAGCTGCCAAAGGCAAGTATATGAAATCTGTTTATATGTCATCAACGATGGGGCCAAGTTTAAAAATTGATTTAAACAAATCTGTTGAATCCGAGATGGAAGAAGTAGCGTAAGCTATAATAATTTTTAAAATAAGTAAAACAAACCATAGACGGCGGGTGTTGCTTAAGTTAAAGGAAAGCAGCTTAATTTCCTGCCCAGGTTGATATAAGAAAGTATGATATCGGCCTGACTTTTTGGGTCGATTTTGTTTTTTAAAAGACTAAAATTAATATTTTAGGACGGGGGTTTTAAAATTGATAAAAAGTGAAAAGTCAAATAAGGTCAATTCCATTAAGGAAGAATTTGCAAATAATAATGGCCTTTTTTTTGCGGATCATAGCAATATAAAGGCAGTCCAGTCAGTAGTGGTAAGAGACAGATTATATGAAGTTGAAGCAACTTTAATGATATTAAAAAACACTCTTGCAAGTATTGCTGCATCAGAATCCTTTAAGGAAATAGACCTTAGCAGTATCTTAAAAGGACCTACAAGTGTAATTGCAAGCCATAAGGATTTGGTTGCTACGGCTAAGGTTCTTAAAGATATAATAAGAGAATTTGATATTTTAAAACTTAAAGGTGGAATAATTGATGGCAAATTAGTAAGCGCTAGCGATTTAAACATACTGGCAACCCTGCCATCAAGAGAAGTTCTTATCTCACAGATTGTAAGCGGACTTGCAAGCCCGATGTATATGCTTGTCAGCGTGCTTAACAATCTGCCACAGAAATTAGTTATGACTTTAAGTGCAATCCAAAAAGAAAAAGAAAAAGTTAGTTAAATATTTAAAGATAATTTAAAGGGAGGAAAAATGGCTAAAGAATTAAAAACAGAAGATATTATCGGTGCAATTGAAAATATGACAGTACTTCAATTAGCAGAACTTGTTAAAGCTTTGGAAGAAAAATTTGGCGTAAGCGCACAGGCTATGATGGCTGCCCCAGCTGCCGGAGCTGCTGCCGGAGCTGCTGCCTCTGCCGCTGTTGAAGAAGAAAAAACTGAATTTGATGTTCAACTTAAAGCTGTAGGAGAAAAGAAAATACAGGTAATCAAAGTTGTAAGAGCAATGACGGGTCTTGGTCTTAAGGAAGCTAAGGATTTAGTAGACGGCGCTCCAAGCCTTGTAAAAGAAAAGATTTCAAAAGAAGAAGCAGAAAAAATCAAAAAAGAACTTGAAGAGAACGGTGCTGAAGTAGAGATCAAATAATTTTAAATTACTTATTTATATTTTTAATCTGTAATAGATTTATTAAATTAAATAAGTCAGCAGTAAAGTTTTATAAAAATAAGTTAACATAATTATAAATAGACATAATTATGTTAACAATAAATAAGATATAGACAAGCTGCCTTGAAAATTAAAATAAGGGAGCTTGTCTGTTGACATTTAATTTAAATTTGCTATATTAAGTGTTTGCAACTTTTTAGGGCATTCTTTTCTTGTATCCTCTAATAAAGTGAGCTAGTAAGTTTCCTTTTTCACTAAAATCAAAATTTTTACTTAAGTTTAATGTTTTGCAATTTAAAAGGGGAGAATTATTAATGCAAAAAAATAAAAAAATCCAGAGATATGATTTCGGGAAAATTCCTGAAATTATCGAAATGCCCCATTTATTAGAAATTCAAAAAAAATCATTTGACTGGTTTCTGCAGGAAGGCATCTGGGATGCCTTAAGAGATATCTCACCAATTGAAGATTTTACAGGAAATATGTCTCTTGAATTTAAGGGTTGCTCATGGGGAGAGCCTAATGCATCAGTTGATGCATGCAAGATGGAAAACATGGACTACAGTGCACCTTTAAGAGTCAAGGCAAGATTTTTAAATAAAGAATCAGGTGAAGTAAGCGAACAGGAAGATGTATTTTTAGGTGATTTTCCGCTGATGACTGACACCGGAACATTTATTATAAACGGCACTGAAAGAGTTGTGGTTTCACAGCTTGTTAGATCACCGGGCGCTTATTATGACAACGACATAGACAAGAAAAAAGAAAAGATAATCTACCTTGGAAAACTGATACCAACCAGAGGTTCATGGATTGAAATTGAAACTGACAAAAAAGATGTTGCATATATCAGGATTGACAGAAAAAGAAAGTTCTTATTAAGTATTTTTCTGAAATCCGTTGGGTTTGGGAACAATCAGAACTTGTTAAATTTATTCGGTCCTTTTGATAAAATAGGCTGTATTAAAAATACGCTTGATAAAGATGTAACTGAAACCGAAGACAGTGCTTTGATTGAATTTTATAAAAAACTAAAACCTGGTGAACCGTCAACCAGAGACAGTGCAAAAAGCCTGATAAGCCAATTATTTTTTAATCCTAAAAGATATGATCTGGGTAAGGTTGGAAGGTATAAATTAAATAAAAAATTAGATGTTGAAAATCCACTTGATCTGAATATTGAAGAATATTTAAGGACTGTTGATGAAAAAATGGATATCAGCGAGCAGGATAAGAATGTCCTTCACAGCAAGGATTTATTTCTGTTTGTTAAATACCTGCTTCAGTTGATGGATGGATTAGGGGAAATTGATGATATCGATCATTTTGGAAACAGAAGAATCAGAAATATAGGAGAACTTATCCAGAATCAGGTAAGGATAGGGCTTTCAAGAATGGAAAGAGTTGTTAAGGAAAGAATGACAACCCAGGATGTTGAAACAATAACTCCAAAAACCCTTATTAATATAAGGCCTCTTGTAGCAGCATTAAAAGAGTTTTTTGGAAGCGGCCAGCTTTCTCAATTCCTGGATCAGACTAATCCGCTTGCTGAAATAACTCATAAAAGAAGATTAAGTGCGTTAGGCCCCGGCGGTCTTTCCAGAGAAAGAGCAGGTTTTGAAGTCAGAGACGTCCACTCTTCCCATTATGGAAGGATGTGCCCTATTGAAACCCCTGAAGGTCCAAACATCGGACTTATAGGTTCACTTGCTATTTACGCCAGATTAAACGATTTTGGTTTTATAGAAACTGCTTATAGAAAAGTTGCAGATGCAAAAGTTACCAGTGAGTTTGAATATCTTACAGCTGATGACGAAGAAAAATATACTATTGCACAGGCAACTGCAGAACTTTCAAAGGACGGAAGGTTTACTGAAGAAAAAGTTCTTGCAAGACTGGGCGGAGAAATCGTAGCTGTTGAACCGGGTCAGGTAGACTACACAGACATATCACCCAAGCAGCTGTTCAGCGCGGCAGCATCACTTATTCCTTTTCTTGAGCATGATGATGCAAACCGTGCATTGATGGGATCAAACATGCAGAGGCAGGCTGTTCCCTTGATTAATCCGGAGCCCCCGCTTGTAGGGACGGGGATGGAAAAGAAAATAGCTCATGACAGCGGCGAGATTATTTGTGCAAAACATGACGGCAAGGTAGTTGAAGTTTCAGGCGACCATGTTGTAATAGAATATAAGGAAGAAGGCAAAGCCAAAGCCATTGCAAGAGATGAGTATAAAATATATAAATTTAAAAGATCCAATCAGGGTACTTGCATAAACCAGAGGCCGATAGTTGATGAAGGACAAATAGTTAAAGAAGGAGATGTAATTGCAGACGGCCCTGCTACCAGTTTAGGAGAACTGGCACTCGGGAGAAACCTTCTTGTTGCATTCATGCCATGGGAAGGATATAACTACGAGGATGCAATTGTAATTTCTGAAAAGCTTGTGAAGGAAGACATGCTGTCTTCCATTCATATTTCAAAGCATGAAACAGAGGCAAGAAGCACCAAACTTGGACCGGAAGAAATAACAAGAGACATCCCGAATGTAAGTGAAGAGCTTTTAAAGAATCTTGATGATAGAGGAATAATAAGGCTTGGCGCAGAAGTTAAACCTGGCGATATCTTAGTTGGTAAGATTACTCCGAAAGGAGAAACAGAACTTACAGCAGAAGAAAAACTATTAAGGGCAATTTTTGGTGAAAAAGCCAGAGAAGTAAGAGACAGCTCTCTTAAAGTTCCTCACGGCGAAAGCGGCAAGGTTATTGACATACAGATTTCTTCAAAGAAAAAGGGAAACGAACTTCCACCTGGTGTAAATGAACTTGTCCGGGTTTTTATCGCAAAAAAAAGAAAAATATCTGTCGGCGACAAGCTGGCAGGAAGACACGGAAATAAAGGTGTTATATCAGTAATTCTTCCAGAAGAAGATATGCCTTATATGGAAGATGGAACTCCTGTTGACATAGTACTTAATCCTATGGGCGTTCCTTCCCGAATGAATGTAGGGCAGATACTGGAAACTCACCTTGGCTGGGCTGCCCATAAAGGATGGGATGAGCCTGATAATTCTGATTTTAAAAATATAAAACAAAAAGACGGAAGGATTTACTGCGCAACCCCGATTTTTGACAGCGCCAAGGAAGATGAAATAAAAGAAGTCTTAAAAAAAGCTAAACTTCCGCAAAGCGGCAAGATTGCACTTTTTGATGGTAAAAGCGGGGGGAAAATAGCAGTAGATATTACTGTTGGTTATATCTATATATTAAAGCTTCACCATCTGGTTGACGATAAAATACATGCCCGTTCAACAGGCCCTTATTCTCTCGTAACTCAACAGCCTCTTGGAGGCAAGGCGCAATTCGGCGGACAGAGATTCGGAGAGATGGAAGTATGGGCTCTTGAAGCTTACGGAGCATCCCATATTCTTCAGGAAATGCTTACAATCAAATCAGACGATGTCTTCGGAAGAGTTAAAACTTATGAGTCAATTGTAAAAGGCGAAAACATTGAAAAACCAGGCATTCCGGAATCATTTAAAGTTCTTGTTAAGGAAATGCAGAGCCTTTCTCTTGATGTTGAAGTTTTATCTGAAGAAGGGAAAGAGGTGGAAATCATGGGCCATGAGGATGAAATCATGAAAACCGTAAAAGAGCTTGGCATTGATCTTCAGCACGATGAAAGCCTTATGTTCACAAATGATTTAGAAACAAAGAAAAAAAAGGATGAATTGTTTGATGACTACACAGAAGTAGATTTTACAGAAACTTAAAGAATGAATAATTTAAAGGAAATTAATAAATATATGAAAGAAATAATATATTTAAATATAGTTGTTATGAATATTAATAAAATTAATAAATATTATGCAAAATTTGCAATTCACTCGAACAGGGGGAATTTATAAATGTCTGTTAGCATAGATGTAAATAATTTTGATGCTTTAAAGATTGGCCTGGCATCTGCTGAAAAGATACGTTCATGGTCAAATGGAGAGGTAAAAAAACCTGAAACCATTAATTATAGAACCTTGAAGCCTGAAAAAGACGGACTGTTCTGCGAAAAAATATTCGGTCCTACAAAAGACTGGGAATGTTATTGCGGAAAATATAAAAGAGTAAGATTTAAAGGAATTATTTGTGAAAGATGTGGTGTGGAAGTAACGCGTTCAAGTGTCAGAAGAGAAAGAATGGGCCACATTAATCTTGCGTCTCCTGTTTCACATATATGGTTCTTTAAGGGTATTCCTTCAAGACTGGGGTATATTTTAGGGCTTACCTCTAAAGACCTTGAGAAGGTTCTTTATTTTGACTCATACATTATTGTTTCTGTTGATAAAGACAGGATAAATATCGAAAAAGATAAAATAAAGGCTTTATATGAAAAATATCTTGCTGAAATGGAAGAGCAGCATAATGAAAGAATAAATGAAATAAAAGCTACCAACGAAGATTTTCTTAAAAGATACAAAGACGGCGAGCCGCTTACAGAGCTTGAAGCTTTTGATGACACCGAGCTTGAATCAGAAAAAGATATTGCAGCTAAAATTACCAAAATAATAAAGGAAAATGAAAAACTTCTTGAAGAAGAAGGAGAAATATATCAGGAGCATATAGAGCTTGTTAAAAAAGCGCAGGCGGTATTTCATAATCTTCAAGAAAAAATGCTGATTTCTGATGAGAATTTATTTAAAAAATTAAAAGAAATTTATGGCGCTTACTTTAAAGGCGGAATGGGCGCAGAAGCAGTAAAGGAGCTTCTAAAAAATCTAGAATGTGAAAAAGAAGTTGAAGAATTAAAGCTTACCATTGAAACTTCAAAAGGCCAGAAAAGAAGCAAGGCCATTAAAACATTAAAGATACTTTCTTCTTTTGTAAATACCAATAACAAGCCTGAATATATGATACTTGATGTTCTGCCGGTTATACCTCCGGACCTTCGTCCGATGGTTCAGCTTGACGGCGGCAGATTTGCGACTTCTGATTTAAATGATTTATACAGAAGAGTAATTAACAGAAATAACAGGCTAAAAAAACTGCTTGAGCTTAGTGCGCCTGAAATAATAATCAATAATGAAAAGCGTATGCTTCAGGAAGCTGTAGACGCGTTGTTTGATAATGGAAGAAGAGGAAGAGCAGTTCTGGGAGCAGGAAACAGGCCTCTTAAATCCTTAAGCGATATGCTTAAAGGAAAACAGGGGCGTTTCAGACAGAATCTTCTTGGAAAAAGAGTTGACTACTCCGGCCGTTCAGTAATTGTAGTAAATCCAAGTTTAAGGCTCGACCAGTGCGGCCTTCCGAAACAGATAGCTCTTGAGCTATTTAAACCTTTTGTTATGAAGAAGCTTGTTGATGCCGGTTTTGCTACAAACATAAAGAGTGCAAAAATCATGGTTGAAAGAGGAGACGAGAAGGTATGGGATATTTTAGAGGCAGTAATTAAAAATCATCCGGTACTTTTAAACAGAGCTCCTACTCTTCACAGACTTGGAATACAGGCTTTCATGCCAACTCTTGTTGAAGGGAAAGCAATCCAGATTCACCCCCTTGTCTGCCCTCCGTTTAATGCTGACTTTGATGGTGATCAGATGGCAGTTCATGTTCCGCTTTCAAACGAAGCAAAAGCTGAAGCAATTATTTTAATGCTTGCATCAAACAACATACTTTCTCCTGCAAGCGGCGAGCCTGTTTCAACTCCATCACAGGATATGGTTTTAGGTGTTTATTATATGACATCCGAAAGAATAAAAAGCGATGGCAAGGAAAAATATTATTCTTCAAGCGAAGATGCTTTAAGGGATTATGATTATGATTTTATAAAGCTTCATACTCCTGTAAAAGTAAAAATAGATGACAAGGTATTAAAAACCACTGCTGGGCGAATAATGTTTAATGAAGCTTTGCCTAAGGATTTTGAATTTGTAAATAAAGAAGTTGCAAAAAAAGAGCTTATTTCAATAATTAACAAGTGCATCAGAAAATATCCTAACTATTCTGTTGTGGAAGTTCTTGATAATGTAAAGAATTTAGGATTTTTGTATTCTACAAAATCAGGTCTTACTATAGGAATAGACGATATTGTTGTTCCGCCAAAGAAAAAAGAAATCTTAAAGCATGCTGAAGATAACATAGCTAAAATTGAAAACTATTATCAGCAGGGGATGATAACTGATGATGAAAGGCATGAAAGGGTAATACAAAGCTGGTCTGAAGCCAATGAGTCTGTAGCTGAAGCGATGGAAAGAAACTTTGATAAATTTAACCCTATTTACATGATGGCAACATCAGGTGCAAGAGGAAACATAAAGCAGTTAAGGCAGCTTGCCGGAATGAGAGGTCTTGTTGCAAATGCAAGAGGAGACATCATCGAAAGGCCTATCAAGTCAAACTTCAGGGAAGGCCTTACAGTTCTCGAATATTTCCTGTCAACACACGGCGCAAGACAGGGTCTTGCTGATACAGCTCTTCGAACAGCTGACTCCGGTTATCTTACAAGAAGACTGGTTGATGTATCTCATGATACCATGATAAGGTTTAATGATTGCGGAACTGATGAAGGAATTAATCTTTATGTATTAAACCTTGAAGGCGAACCCAACCCTCACCTTATGGGAAGGAGCAGCCAGGAAGAAATAACAAACCCCAAGTCAGGCGAGATTCTATTAAGCAAAGGTGTTGAAATAGATGAAGAAATTCTTCAGAGATTGGTTCACGCAAATATAACAGAAATAAATGTAAGATCAGCACTTACCTGCGAAGCTGAAACGGGATTGTGCCAGAAATGTTACGGAAGAAACCTGTCATCAGGTAAAGTAGCAGATATCGGCGAGGCAGTGGGCATTATTGCTGCACAATCAATTGGAGAACCGGGAACCCAGTTAACCATGCGTACCTTCCATACTGGTGGTGTTGCTTCAACAGTTATCCAAAGATCTATCAAGTCGCCGGTAAAAGGCAAAATAGTTTTTTCCAGGGAATTAATCAGCCAGTTAGGTTTGAAAACAGAAGGTGATCTGATTGACTATGCTAGCCCTCCATCAGAACAGGAGTTATATGGTGTTCCAAAAAACATGCTTAAAATAAATATAGAGCATATTCCACACAAGCTGACATTTAAAGTTAAAATGGAAGAGGTTGAAAAATCTACAACTAAAACCGGACAGGTAATTGATATTATAATGCCAAAAGGCGAGGAACTGCTTTTAACCAATAACTTTAATGTTGACAGAAATCAGGTATTTGCAATTCTTATTTCAACTGCAAAGAAGAAGAGATATGTTCACAAGCATGAAAAAACATTTGAAGGAATAGATATTACTTCGGGTCTTCCAAGAGTTGTAGAGTTGTTTGAAGCAAGGACGCCTAAAGAGCATGCAATTATTGCTGAAGCAACCGGAATTATAAAGATTGAGGAACTTGAGTCAAAACTTTTAAACCTGACTATTTTAAATCCTGATGAATCAGAAGAAAAATCTTATGAAATCCCAAGCCGTTCAAAAATCAGATTCAATGACGGAGATCTTGTTCAGATTGGAGATCAGTTAACTGAAGGACAAAGAAATCCCCATGATATATTAAGGCTTAACGGAATCAAAGCCTGCGAGCAATATCTTGTCAAGGAAATCAGAGACGTATACAAAGCTCAAGGCGTTGAAATAAATGATAAGCATATTGAAGTAATTGTAAGGCAGATGGTTAAAAAAGTAACAATCCTTGAATCCGGAGACAGCAACTTCCTTCCTGGCCAGTTGGTTGACAGGCTTGTATTTGAAAAAGAAAACAAAAGGCTGATCGAGGAAGGTAAAAAACCTACCCTTGCAAAGCAGAATCTTATGGGAATAACAAAGGCTGCGCTTGCAACTGACAGCTTTCTGTCTGCAGCTTCATTCCAGGAAACAACAAGGATGTTAACTGCTACTGCTATAGAAAACAAGACTGATTACTTAATAGGGCTTAAGGAAAATGTAATTATCGGAAAGAATATTCCTGCCGGAACCGGGATGACAAGATACAGAACCATAGAGCTTACCTATCCTGGTTACGAGGAAGAAAAAAGCGAAGACATTGATATTGTTTCAGACCCTGCAGTAGATGAGGGAAATATTTTTGAGTTAAATATTTAATTAATTTAATACAATTTTATTCTTTCTCTTTAAAACATTTTTATGAGATTTAATTAAGGAAGGCAGTTATGACTGATTTTATAAATGAACCGTTGGACAGGAAAGTTATTGATCAGATTAATCAGATTAAAAGCGCTGATATTGTTGTCGGAATACCGACATATAACAATGAAAACACCGTTGCAAATATAATCACTAATTTTGGTGAGGGGCTTAAAAAATATTATCCAAATTTAAAAAGTGTGGTTATAAACGCTGACAGCAGTTCTGAAGATAAGACAATGGATATGGTCAGCAAAACCAGGCTTCCGAAAGGTATTGAAAAGATTTCCGCAAGCTATATTGGTGAGAAAGGCAAAGGCGCTGCAATAAGATCAATTCTTGAAGGAGCAAGGCTTCTTGATGCAAAAGTATGCATAATTTGTGAAGCTGATACAAAGAGCGTTACCCCGGAGTGGATTTATAATCTTGCCAGCCCGGTTTTAAAATCAGGTTATGGCTTTGTGGCTCCTTACTATATCAGAAACGAACATGACGCAGCCATTAATAATGCTTTAGCCTACCCTTTAACGCGTGCTTTATATGGGCTTAGAATAAGGCAGCCGATAGGCGGGGACTTTTCATTTTCCAATGGTGTTTTACAGGTGTTTACGAGGAAAAGATATTGGACAGAGTATCCGGGGATTAACAAATTTGGGGTAGATATATGGATGATCACTACAGCTTTAAATGAAGGGTTCAGAGTATGCCAAACCGTTCTGGGAACCAAACTTCATGATGCCAATTTAAAAAAAGAAATTACTCCTATTTTTAAGCAAATTGTGGGGACACTTTTTGAATTAATGAAAAATTATGAATACAGATGGAGAGATGTTATCGGCAGCATTCAGGGCTTCATAAGGGGAGACTTCAAATTTGTGGAAGCTGAAAGATTAAGGGCAAACTATGATGATCTTCTCCAGAAATTTTACAGCGGGCTTGAGGAAAACAGAAATATCTGGAGAGCTATATTTGATGAAAATACCCATCGGGAATTTAAAGAAATGTTAAACTCAAATTCCCCTGAAAATGTTGTCCTTTCTATAGAATTATGGACAAAAATAGTTTATGAGTTTGCTTGTGCATATAATTTTGTCCCTGATGACGAAAAAGATATTTTGCTTAACGCAATGCTGCCATTTTATTATTTGAGAACAGCTTCTTTTATAAGAGAAGCAGAGTTGTTCAGCGATGAAATTGCTGATATTGTTGTTGAAGGAAATGCGGGAGTGTTTGAAAGACTAAAATGGTACTTGCTTAACAGGTGGGACAGCTATAAAAACCGTAAAGGTAAAATAAGCATAAAAAAATAAGTTTTCTGGTGAATATTTTAATGCCGATTTAGTATATTTAATTAATTTTATAAGTTAAAATATTTATAGCGATTAAAGCAAGTGTGAAGTTTTTTAATTGGTAAATAGGGAAAAGATTGGATGATGAAATATTATGAGCCAAAAAAGTAACCACCCTTCTGCGGGAAGACTGATTTGCGGCATGTTTTTTGTTATATTTTTTTCTTTGTTTGCGGGGATATTTATCGGTTTTCTTATTGCGCCCCAGTCCGGCAGAAGGTTCAGGGAAAGTTTAAAAAGCTGGCTTAATGAAATGGTTGAAAGAGGGAAATTCACTATTGAGGAAGCAAAAGTTTACGGCAATGAATTCCTTGATAAAAGCAGGGAAAGAGTTGAAAGCTTTTCCTCAAAAATAAAGAGTGATTTAAGGGAGTAAAAGACTTATTTTTTATTTATACAGGAAAAAATCAATAAAACTTTTTTTATTGACATGCTTTTATTACTATAGTATTATTTTTGCTTGCTAATTTCTTATAAATCAGCACAATTTTTAAGCTTATAGTTAATGTTTGTGCTTTTTTGCTATTTTGATATTTTAAATTTGTTGATTTTGGCAGCTGAAGTTTTTAGTTACAAAAGTTGGGCCGTTAGCTCAGTTGGTAGAGCACTGGACTTTTAATCCAGGTGTCGAAGGTCCGAACCCTTCACGGCTCACCATTAGCCCTCTTCGTCTAGTGGTCTAGGACACAGCCCTTTCACGGCTGCAACAGGGATTCGAATTCCCTAGAGGGTACCAAATATTATGGGCGATTAGCTCAGCTGGGAGAGCGTCTGCCTTACAAGCAGAGGGTCGTAGGTTCGATCCCTACATCGCCCACCATTTCTTGTTTTATTTATTTTTAAGTAGGCTTGTTTTGATTTTAAGGAGCTGTCGTTCAGCGGTTTAGGACACGTGCCTGTCACGCACGAGATCGAGGGTTCGAATCCCTTCAGCTCCGCCATACAAGCGTAACTGTTATTTGGTAGTTTAATATATTAAGGTGCTGGAAAACATGCCAGTGGCATATTTTAGGGATTCTTTTAATTTTTTTAATGGCGAGATAGCTCAGTTGGTAGAGCAGTGGACTGAAAATCCACGTGTCCGCAGTCCGATTCTGCGTCTCGCCACCACTTTTTATTTGTTTATCTAAAGTTATCCATTTAATTTTTAAAATTTACCTGGTTGGATATTTTATTTCTCCTATTTTTTAATCACATACATTGATAAATTTTTTTTAAAGCATTGCTTTATCTATTTATTTCCCTGAATTTCTTAATTTTCCGCTCTTGATTTTTAGGTAACAAATTAAAAAAAATTTTTTAAAAGATATTGACAGAACCATAAAAAATCCTTTATGATTATAGCAATGAACCGATTCATTTTAAAATATTAAAGAAAATCACAAAAGAGGCTTAATAATTTTAAAATGCGCTGTTCATAATTAATAGAAAAATTTTAGGAGGTAGAGGTAAATTGATTAGAACCGTGAAAAGAAATCTAGTAACAGTAACTATCATGGCCTTACTTATTGTTACGTTGAGCGTAACCGTATTTACAGGCTGCAAGACAACTTCTTCGCAGGAAACAACAAAAGCTTCGGATCAGGCTGGTTCAGATCTGAAATTTAAGGATGAAACTTTAGTATTGACAGGTTCCAATACTCTTCTTGAAGTTGCACAAAAATGGGCTGAAGAATTCATGAAAGTAAATGGTGGTAAAATAACTGTAAGCGGTGAAGGTTCCGGAGTAGGTTTTGCTGCACTTCTTAATGGGACAACTGATTTAGCAAATGCTTCAAGATCTATTAAAAAAGAAGAGATGGATAAGGGAATAGAGTCTGGGTTGGATATAAAGGAATTTACAGTACTATATGACGGAATAAGTATTGTAACCAGCAAAAATATTAATGTTAAAGAGTTAACAACGGATCAACTTGCAGATATTTATATGGGGAAAATAACTAACTGGAAGGAAGTTGGTGGACCGGATGCAAATATAGTTGCAGCAGCAAGAGATACAAGTTCAGGAACAGGCGAATTTTTCCTTGAGGAAATAATTCAAAAAGGCAAGAAGGAAACGGGAAATGATTACTCTCCAAATTGTTTGAGGCTTCAATCAACCAGCGATATTGTAAATCAGGTAGCTAATAATGAAAATACAATAGGATATATTGGTATTGGTTATCTTAAAGATGCGGGAGATACGGTAAATACTGTTGCTGTAAAAAAAGGTGATAAAGATGCAGTTATGCCTACAGTAAAATCCGTGGCAGACAAGTCTTACCCGATTTCCAGAGCTTTATATATTTATGGAAATGCTAAAAAGATGTCAGCTATCGCTCAGGCTTATGTAGATTTTGTGTTAAGCCCGGAAGGTCAAATGATAGGGGAAGAAGCTGGATATGTTAAAGTAAAATAATTGATCAGGTTGAATTAACTACTTAATAAGACAGAACTTACTATTAAAAACAGGTTTTGTCTTATTATTTAAATTTACTGGAAACAAAATGTTAACAATAATTTTTTTTACAATTTAGTAGAAAAAAATAAACATTTTCCTTACAATAAGTTCTAATAATCTTGTTTTTTATTAATAAAACCATACTTTTTCTAGATAATGAAGTTACCATATCGAAAATTTAAAAGTTTTTTAATAACAAGATTTGTCTTTTTTAATGGGATAATTTCCATTATTGTACTTACTTTAATATTAATTTTTTTAGTTTATAACTCCTTTAAATTTTTTGCTGAGTATCCTTTTTTCCAATTTTTAACTGGAACAAGGTGGGCCCCAACATCTACTCCTGAAAAATTTGGTTTAGTGCCTTTGCTTTTAGGTTCAACTTTAGTAACAGTCGGAGCAATATTAATTGCTTTACCTTTAGGAGTAGGTGCAGCTATATATATTGGAGAACTTGCACCAAGAGCATTAAGGGAAATTTTAAAACCAATTATTGAGGTGCTGGCTACGATTCCTTCAGTTGTAATTGGATTTATTGGTATTCAATTAATTGTTCCTTTGATTAAGAGTTCTTTTAAATTACCTATTGGGCTTACTGCTCTTGCAGGCTCAATAATGCTTGCATTTATGAGTCTTCCTACAATAATTTCCATTTCTGAAGATGCCATTAATGCTGTTCCTGTTAAATACAGGCATGCTTCACTTGCTCTCGGTGCTACAAAATGGGAGACAACCTACAAAGTAGTAGTCCCGGCAGCTTCATCAGGAATTGTTGCATCAATCATGCTTGGACTTGGTAGAATTGTAGGCGAAACAATGACAGTCTTAATGCTGACAGGCAATTCACCAAGAATAGTTTTTTCATTGTTGCAACCGGTCAGGACAATAACAGCGACTATTGCTGCAGAACTGGGAGAGACTGTTCAAGGAGGGCTTCACTTCTCTTCTCTTTTTGCAATAGGCCTTGTTTTATTCTTAATAACATTTTTAATAAATTTAATTGCTGACAGATTTATGGGCAGAATAAAAAATAATTAGTGATTGAAAATCCATATTAAATAAATGAAAAAAAGATACGCAACTCAAAAATTTTTTTACATATTGCTTTTAATAATTACTATGATAGTTGTGGCATTTGTATTGGGAATCATATTTTATCTGGTTTTTAAAGGGGCAAGAGCTATTTCATGGAATTTTATTTTTAAATTTCCTTCAAATGGTATGAGAGAGGGGGGCATATTACCTGCAATTATTGGAACGATATATTTAATGGTTGGAACTATAATTTTTGCACTCCCAATAGGTATTTTTGCAGCAGTTTATTTAAACGAATATGCTGCAAGAAATAAATTCACAAGAATAGTCAGGCTTTCAATTGTTAATATGGCAGGTGTACCTTCTATAGTTTACGGATTATTCGGACTTGGCTTTTTTGTATTGTTCTTAAGACTTGGTAAATCTATTTTATCAGGCTCTTTAACGCTTGCTTTAATGGTTTTGCCTATAATAATAACATCAACCGAAGAAGCATTAAAAGCAGTACCCGATACATTAAGGCATGCATCCCTTGCACTCGGAGCCAGCAAATGGCAGACAGTTTTAAAAGTTGTTTTACCACAGGCGCTGCCAGGAATTATAACGGGTTCAGTAATTGGGATAGGTAGAGCAGCTGGTGAAACGGCTCCAATAATTTTTACAGTTGCAGTATTTTCAACCCCCGGTCTTCCCAAATCAATTTTTGATCAGGCAATGGCTCTTCCATATCATTTATATATTCTTGCAACTCAAGTTACTAATCCACCAAAAGATTTTCAATGGGGAACTGCATTAGTACTTTTAGTTCTGGTGCTTTTCTTCTCGGTGACTGGAAGCATAATAAGAGTAAGGCAAAGGCTTAAGAAGAAAGAAACTACCTGATAAGTATTTATTTTATAATTTTAATATTAATAAATAAAAATATGTAATAAAATTAAATTCATTCATATAAGGCAAAAAAAGTAAATTATGATTAAAAAATTCCATGAAAAATTGCAGGAAATTGTTAACGATGTTAACCATATGGGAAAACTAATTCAGGAAGCTGTTGAAAATGCCACTGCTTCTTTAATTGCCGGAGACCGTGATCTGGCAACCAAAGTTGTAGAGGGTGATGATAAAATTGATGAACTTGAAATGCACATCGAGCAAGAATGCCTGGTAATCCAGGCAGAATATCAGCCTTTTGCAAAAGATTTGCGCCTTATAAATTCAATAAACATTATTGCAATTTACATGGAAAGAATAGGAGATTTGGCTGTCAATCTGGCAAAAATAACAAGGAGACTGGAAAAACATAAAGCACTGTTTATGACTCCTGAAATTATGGATTTGCTAAAGGAAATGGTAAATCTTGCAAAGCTGATTTTAGCAAAAGCGTTAAAGGCATTTAAAAATAATGATGCGAAACTTGCCGGAAAACTGGATGAACTGGATAATGAACTGGATGATGTTCAGAAAGTTTTATTTAAAAAATTATTTGCTTCAGTTGTTGGAAATAATTCATTAAGCAATGAGGAGTTCGCGCTATATCTTTCTAATATTTCTCTTGCAATAAGATATCTTGAAAGAATCGGAGATCAATCAGTTAATGTTGGAGAAAGGGTGCTGTTGTTTTTGACCGGGGATTATAAAATTCTTCATGAGGAAGGATAAAAAAATTAAATAATAGTGCTTTAATATTATTTTAGATTCTTAATTTATTTATATAATCCTGCAAATCAATAATATTTTTTTAAATTTTATTTTTACTTCTTTTTTTAAAAACCATATCCTTATTTAAATAAAATTTCTGCCTGGCAAATTAAAAAGCCTCGAGGTAATATATAAAAACCTTTTTATAAATATGGACAGGTATTATAAAATATATAATATATAAAAATTAATTTTAAATATACACTGATTGCAGAAAGGGGAAGGCAATGAAGGAAAAAACATTAGAAAACTTAAAAGCTGCTTTTGCAGGAGAATCACAGGCTAACAGAAAATACCTTGCATTTGCAAAAAAAGCTGACGTGGAAGGTTTCAAGCAGGCAGCAAAACTTTTCAGAGCTGTGGCAGAGGCAGAAACTGTTCATGCTTTAAAACATCTTGCTGTAATGGATGGAATCAAACCTACTAAAGAAAATCTTGAAGCAGCAATTGGCGGAGAAACTTTTGAATACCAAAAAATGTATCCTGAAATGATCAAACAAGCTGAAATTGATGGTGAAAAAGGCGCTCTTATGAGTTTTACAAATGCAAATAAAGTAGAAGAAGTACATGCAGGATTATTTAAAAATGCTTTTGATAACCTTTCAAATTTAAAAGATGAAGATATTTGGGTTTGTCCGGTTTGCGGAAATACTTTTGTTGGCAGAGCAGCTGACAAATGTCCGGTTTGCGCAACGCCAAAAAATAAATTCATGTTGATAAAGTAGCCTGAGAAACAAAAACAAATCAAAAAAATACAGTTAATTATTCTTTTGATTTTAAAAATTCATATTTAGTTAATATTTTATACAGCTGGATTAAAAATCCAGCTGTATCTATTCATTTTTTTAAAAATAATATCTGCCGGCGTAATAAATGATGAGAAAAGAAAAGGATACAGGTACTTTATTTATATGTGCAACACCAATAGGCAATTTGCAGGATGTAAGTTTCAGGTTGATAGAAACTTTAAAGAGCGTTGATTTAATTATTTCCGAAGACACCAGGACTACAAAAAAATTGCTTTCAAGATATGATATTAAAAATGCAAAAATTGAAAGCTATCATGACAATACAACAGAAAAAAAAGTTGAAGAAATAATCAGAAATCTTGAAGGGGGTCTTGATATTGCCATTGTTTCAGAATCAGGGATGCCTTTAATTTCTGATCCAGGTTTTAAACTTGCAAGATCTTGCATTGAAGCGGGCATTAACTTAACAGTAATTCCAGGACCGAATGCTGCACTTTCCGCCCTTGTTTTATCTGGTCTTCCTGTTGATAATTTTTTATTTATCGGGTTTTTGCCAAAAACAAGCGTAAAGATAAAAAGAAAGCTTGAAGAATTAAAAACCCTTCCATATACAATGATTTTTTATGAATCTCCAAATCGCATTGAAGAATTATTGAGGGTCTTAAAAGAAGTTTTTGGAGAAAGAGACATCTGCCTTGCAAGAGAGCTTACCAAAATATATGAAGAATGCATAAGGGGCAGGACAAGTGAAGTATTGCGGGTAATTAAAGAAAGAACTCAAAAAGGTGCAAAACTTAAAGGTGAGATAGTTCTGGTAGTTTCTGGCTTTGAAGTAAAAAAAGCAGAAGAATTTAACGAAGATACCATTAAAAATGAGTTATCTGCCTTGATAAAAAGGGGCTTAACAAAAAAAGAGGCTTTTAAAGCCATTATGGCAAGATATGAAATAAGCAGGAGGGATTTATACAATATTTCCATAAAGCTAAATAGATTTTAAAATTAATTAATTTTTATGCTATAGTTCATTTTTAAAAGCTTCCTGATATTTTGTTTGTAATGGTTATAATTCCGGTTAAAGGAATTTTTTAAGGGAGTGTTTTGATTAAATAAATTAAATTATTTTATGAAGGCATATATTTAGAATATTTAAGGAAAAAAATGGGAAAAAAAGATAAGTTTTATATAACGACAGCAATTCCTTATATGAACAGTAAACTTCATCTCGGATTCTTTTATGAAGCTACTTTGGCTGATGTTGTTGCACGTTTTAAAAGACTTGAAGGCAAAGATGTCTTCTTTTTAACCGGTGCAGATGAGCATGGGCAGAAAATTGAAAAAAGCGCGCAAGCTAAAGATATCAGCTCACAGGAATATGTTGACATGATGTCTTCTGATATGAAAAGGCTCCTTGATTTATATGAGATAAGCAACAACTCATATATCAGAACTACAGAAAAAGCTCATGAAAAAGTAGTCCAGAATATACTTGTAAAGTTGAAGGAAAATGGAGATTTATATAAGGGAAATTATGAAGGCTTCTACTGCATTCCTGATGAGACTTTCTTTACAGACGCACAGGTAGTTGACGGTAAATGTCCGGAATGCGGAAGAGAAATTGAATTTATAAAGGAAGAAAATTATTTTTTTAAGCTTTCGAAATATCAAGATGCAATCTTCAAGCACCTTGAAGATAATCCGGATTTTGTCTACCCGGAAACCAGAAAAAATGAAGTTTTGGGAATCTTAAATCAGGGCTTAAAGGATATAAGCATTTCAAGGACAACAGTAAAGTGGGGAGTTCCTGTTCCATTTGATAGCAAGCATGTCTGCTATGTATGGGTAGATGCACTTATTAATTACATTTCTGCGCTTGGGTACACCCTTGCTGATGATAAATTGTTTGTTAAATACTGGCCCGCCGATCAGCATCATATAGGAAAAGATATCCTGAAATTTCATGCAATAATCTGGCCAGCGATGCTTCTGTCACTCGGGCTTCCTTTACCAAAACAAGTTGCCGTGCATGGATGGATTATGCTTGGCCAGGAGAAACTATCTAAATCAAAAGGTATCACTCTTGACCCGGATGAACTTGCAGAAAGCTATGGGGTTGAACCGATAAGGTATTTCCTGATGAGGGAAATGTCATTTGGGCAGGATTGCTCGTTTACCCATGAGCTGATGGTAAGAAGATTTAACAATGATTTAAGCAATGACATAGGAAATCTCTTATCAAGAACCATGGTTATGGTTGAAAAGTACAGAAACGGCATCGTTCCTTCAAATGCAAATATCAATTTGGATTTTAAGAAAAAATGGAATGAAGTCAGGGAATATGCCATCAGATGTGTAAAAGAATTCAGATTTAATGACTATTTATCGAAAATATGGGAGTTAATCAACATGGCAAACAAATATATTGAAGACAGCCAGCCATGGAATGTTGCAAAAAGCTCCGAAGACAAAGATGTTAAAAACTTAGATGGAATTCTATATACATTGATTGAATCCCTAAGGCTTTCAACTTTAATGCTGATACCTGTGATTCCAAAAACATGCGCAAAAATATTTTCACAGATTGGGATAAATAAAAATACTGATGATTTTAATTTATATAAAGACGGAGAGTGGGGCAGTTTTGAAGGAAAAACAAAACTGGCAATTAGAGAAATATTGTTCCCGAGAATTAAGGGATAGGGGAAGCAGCCATCTTTTGCATCTAATTTTAATTTTATAAGTTTTACCATTTTTTTATAAAACCAATTTTGTTAAATCAGGAGTAGTCTAATGCCAGAAAACCAGCAGGAAGTAAACGGAACTTATTTTATCGATACACACGCACATCTTGACATGATTGAAGGGAAAACCCCGGAGATCGCAATTCAGGAAGCAGCGGATGAAAATGTAAAATATATTATCAATGTAGGCTCAAGCATAGAAGGAAGCTTAAAGTCTGTTGAATTTGCTAAAACCTATAATAATGTTTTTGCTTCTGTAGGAGTTCATCCTCATTATGCAAACAAGTTCGGAAAAAAAGAAGAGGAGTTTCTTGATGAGCTGATCAAAAGTAACAAAAAGATAGTTGCTGTAGGTGAAGCAGGTTTTGATTTTTTTCAGAATCCTGTTTCAATAAAGGATCAGGAAAGGGCGTTTGTTGCCCATATTGAACTGGCAATTAAGCATGGCATCCCAATTGCAATTCATGACAGAGAAGCACATAAGGAAACCATAAATGTTTTAAAAAATTATACCGGGCTGAAAAATTTTAAAGCAGTGCTTCATTGTTTTTCAGGAGATGCTGATTTTGCATTAAAGTGTATAGGAATGGGTCTTTATATATCTTTTACAGGTGTCATTACTTTTAAAAATGCAAAACTGACAAAAGAAGCAGCTAAAATTATCCCCTTGGAGAAAATATTTATAGAAACGGATGCGCCGTATCTCGCACCACAACCTAAAAGAGGCCAGGAAAATTATCCTTCCTATGTAAAATATGTTGCTGAAGAAATTGCACAAATTAAAGAAATCAGCGTGGAAGAAGTTGCAAGTGTTACTTCAAAAAATGCAGAAGAATTTTTTAATTTAAAATAAAAATAAAAATAAATTACATAATAAGCCAAAATGAACAAGACTTATCTCAGTACTCCTTCCAGAACTATGGAGATACTAAAGCAATATAATCTGACTTTAAGAAAAACTTATGGCCAGAATTTCCTTATAGATACAAATGTTTTAAAGAAAATTGCAAACTTTGCCGATCTTAAAAAAGATGAGGTAATACTTGAAGTTGGTTCAGGTATCGGCAGTTTAACTGAAATTTTAATCCCAAAAATTAAAAAAATAATTTGTGTAGAGCTGGATAGAAACATCGCAGCAGCATTTAAAGAGATTTTTGCGGCTAAAATGAGCAGAAAAATAATTTTAAAAGCCAAAGACGCAATGAAGCTTGATTATAATGAGATCTGCCAGAAATATAACATAAGCAAGCTTGTTTCCAATCTTCCATACAAGATTGCTGCCCCATTAATATTAAAGATATTAAGCCAGACATATAAAATCAAAGATTTTTACGTAACAATCCAGAAAGATATAGCTGACAGGATGCTGGCAAAACCTGGGGATAAGAATTACAACGCTTTTACCATAAAACTAAATTATTATGTCAGATTTATAAACAGTTTTCCTGTTTCAGAAAATTGTTTTTATCCAAAGCCTTTTGTTGATTCAGTCACGGTACATTTAAAAAGAAAAGATAATTTCTTTCCTGAAAAAGTTATGGCGAAAATCAACAGCATTCTGGTTAGCAATATTTTAAGCAATGACAATATGATAATTAATTTTACCGGAGATTTTTTCAAGTTTGTTGAAGATTGTTTTTTACACAGGAGAAAAAGACTTATCAATTCACTGATTCTCTGCGGGGATTACTATAAGAACTGTCATGGAAGGATATTAATAAATTTAGAAAGCTTGGGCTTCAATAAAGACGCAAGGCCCCAAGAATTAAGCCTTGAGGATTATCTGATGTTATTTATCAGCGTAAGTTCAGAATACAGCTATTTTTTCACTTATGATATTTAAAATGTTATCAGGTAATTTATTTAAGTAAATATTATTAATTGAATTTTAAAAAAATCTGATATAAAATTTATTAGCTTCTTATAAGAAGCAATTTAAACTCAATCATTGGGGAGTAGCCAAGCGGTAAGGCAACGGGTTTTGGTCCCGTCACTCAGAGGTTCGAATCCTCTCTCCCCAGCCAGAAAAAATAAGATATTAATCTAAACCATCACCTTTTACGCATAACTACAAATAAAGCTTGAGAAAATGGCTCTTTATTTTTTAAGAAAAAAGTATCTTTTATTTTTTCAATATAAAAATCTTTGTTGAATGTATTTTCAATTTCCTTTTTAGAAATCCTATAAGGACCTTGAGATTGTTTTTTACCAGTAAAGCATTTAAGAAAAAGTAGTCCATCTTTATTTATTTTTTTTACAATTTCTTTTAAATAATTTTTTCTCTTTGCAGCAAGAAAAGTATGAAAGCAACCTCTATCAAATATATAATCAAACTGTTTATTATTTAGCTTGCTGTTAAGTATATCATCTTGCATAAATTCTATAGTGCCAGACAGCATCCTTGCCTTATATATAGCTGAAGCTGCAATATCTGTCCCTATTACTGTAAAGCCTAAATTTCTAAGCTTGACTGCTTGGATTCCAGGTCCAGTGCATAAATCAAGAAAGGTGCCTTTGGTTATGTCCCTTTGTTTTAATTCTTGTTCCAAATCAGGATCAAGTTCTTCTAAATACCATGGCATAGTTTTAACATCTTGATTTTTATATAAAGTTTCCCAGTAATTAGAATTATTCATAAAATGTTACTTTCAAAAATATATCCATTATACTTTCAATTATAATAATTATTTATTAATATAAGTAATATTACTTCAGATGTTTCTGTTAACCTAAAACTACCCCACTGTTTCAGTTGAAATATACATCAGAATAAAATTATAATTATTGATTTATTATCTTACAATTATAGAGGTGATTATTTTACAAATATGAAATGGGATTGCAATAGATTAAATTAATAGCTTAATTTAGGTATGGAAATATCCTTATCTAAGCTTAATATTTTGGTTCTAACTTCATCCGCTATGGCCAGCCAATTACTTTTAAAACCTTTTTTATTAAAACTGCTCAAATGAATTAAATAATTGACAAATTATAATGATAGTTTTATGCTA
>JAPLCN010000181.1 GCA_026392215.1 Actinomycetota bacterium
TAAAAGGAAACTTAAAAATAAAAATTACTTCTGCGGCTGTTATGATTTTAATAATAGCTCTAACGTTAACAGTTTTTGCTTTTGCAGGCTGTAAAAATATTTCTTCTGATAATGCAACACTGGCTTCCGAAAACAGCAGCACAACAACTACTGCAGCAGCAGAGAGTACAGTAGAGACAAGCCAGGTATCATCAGAATCAACAACCACTACAAAAGCACAAGCTCCCATAGAAGTAACTGATGGCATGGGAAATAAAATTATGTTGGACAAACCTGCACAAAAAATAATTGTACTTTCCCCAAGTGTCCTGGAAATTTTTTCAGGATTAAATGCAATGGATAAGGTAATTGAAGTAGATAGCTGGAGTGTAAAAAATAACGAGCCTCTGGCAAAAGGGTTTAAAGGTGCTGGAGATGTAAATGGCCTGAATTTTGAAACCATAACTAAATTAAATCCAGATTTGGTTATTGTTGTAGGTTTTGGGCCAAAAGATGATTACAAGAAACTTGCTGAACTTGGCTTTAAAATTTACATGTCCAATTCCTTCAGCCTTGAAGGTACCTACACGGAGATTGAAAACATCGGTAAAATTATTGGAAAAACTGAAGAGGGAAAAACTTTAAGCACAACTCTAAAAACAGGGGTGGGAGATATTTACAGCAAAGTAAAAGATTTGGCAGAAGATAAAAAACCAAAAGTTTTTTATATGGTATGGAATGATCCTATGATGAGTGCAGGAAGGAATACTTTTATAAATGAACTTATAGAAAAAGCTGGCGGTATAAACATTGTTGCCAAAGACGGACTTAGCGATTGGCCAGAATACAGCCTTGAGAAACTTATCAAAAATAATCCAGATGTCATGATTGCTCCTATTTCCTTTGCTGCAAATCCTGATATTATCTTGAAGGACAAGAAATTTTCAACAATCAAGGCAGTTGCTGATAAGAAAGTTTATTCAATTCCTGATAATCCTATTTCAAGACCAAACCAGAATGTAATAAAAGGCCTGTCCATGTTTTCAATGGCAATTCATCCCGAAATATTTGGTGAGTTTAAAGTAATTGAATAAATTTAGATAATCAAATTCTTAAATTAGTATTTGGTGAATAATGTACTAAAATTGAAAAATTATAAAATTTTAGCTTATAAAAAGGAAACAAGAGAACCGTCCCCTTGCTTTTGCTTCCCTGTCCCCTTGCTTCATAATTAGCGAGGGTAATATTGCCTTCCCCCGCTAATTATCAGAATTAACTGTTTACTTCTATTCTACTCCTTCAAATTGATGATCTACATTATCTTGATCCTGATGACCACCATCAAGCAGATTCTCACCCTGCTCTTTTACGCTTGCAGCCTCATTAGTCTCTGTTGCTCCCTTAACTTCATTAACCTCATTATCCTCTTTTGCTCCATTGGCTTCCTGGGAATCATCCTGACTATTTAGATTTTCATCCTGAATATTATCGGTATCACTGTTAACCTTCTGGGTTTCATTTTCTGTTGGTGCTGCGGTTGCTGGTAAATCACCGAAAACTGGAAGAGGTGCAATCATTCTAAATATTCCAAATCCTAAACCTCCTGCAAGTAAAACAACAAGTGCACCAATAATACTTATTCTTTTTATCTTATTTTTCATCATTTTGTTCACCACCTTTCTTAAAAAGATGATTTAAGTATACTAGTTGCAAGATGGTAGGAACGTGAGAAAAAGTTAAAAATTTTATGATTTTTTTCCACTTTTCGGTAGGCAGACTGTGACCGTTGTTCCTTTTCCCAAATGAGAAGAAATGTTAATACTTCCATTATATAAACTTACAATTGACTGGCAGATAGCTAAACCCAGTCCATAACCTTTTACTTGCGATCGTGACAGATCAGCACGATAAAAACGCTCAAAAATTTTTTTCTGGTCCTGAGGCGCAATACCAATACCATTATCAGTTACTTTAACTATTATATTGTTCATATTCGTAGATAATGCAATGTCAATCTTTCCATTTTCCGGGGTATAAATAATTGCATTATCAATAATATTAAAGAATAACTGCCTAAGCATTGAGATTTGTCCTGAAATAGTAATACTTTCATCCGCCGGTTTAAATTTTAGTGTAATTTTTTTCTTTTTGTATTTTTCCTGCAGGATGGCAATAACATTATTTATAACATCTGTTAAGTCAACTTTTTCAGATTGCAAAAAACTTTTCCCCTGATCTATCCTGGTAAGAAATAACAGGTTTTCTACAAGATTTGTTAAATTATTAAGTTCCTGCCTGCTGCTTGTAATAACTTGTATATATTCACTTGTTGTACGATTTTTCTTTAAGGCTATTTCCATTTCACCGCTCATTATGGAAAGCGGGGTCCTAAGCTCATGGGAAACATCGGATACAAATTGTTTTTGCTGTTCATAAATTTGCTGCACAGGTGTAAGAGTTTTTCGGGTTAAAATCATTGCCAGTGCAGGTATAATAATTAAAAGTCCTCCATTTAAAATGAGCAGTGTGTTACGCAACTGAACCATTGCTATATCACCGGCAATGGCTATAAATATTTTTTCCTTATCTGCAAACTCACCTTCAAATTCTCCAACCTGCTGCTGTTCTTTTACCTGGGCAGTATAGCTTTCTCCAAAAGAGTTATTTACCCAGAAATAAAGTCCGATACTGAAAGCCCAAAACATAAAAAGAAACAAAATTGAATATAGGATAGTAAGTTTTATCCTTGCTACTTTAAGCATTACTTCCTGCCTTTAAAATGTATCCTGAACCTCTCATAGTATAAATCAGCTCTTTATCTTCCGGGCCAGCCTTAAGCTTTTTCCTTAAATATTTCACGTAGGTTTCAATGACATTTGAAAGTCCGTCGTAGGAGTAGTCCCATACATGCTCCAGTATTTTAGTCTTAGTTAAAACAATATTTTGATTTCGCATAAAATATTCCAGGAGCGAATATTCCCGTGCTGTTAAATCAATTATTTTATCTTTTCTTTTTACAGTTCTTGTTGCCGGGTTAAGCTCTAGATCGTCAATGGTTAGAATGGCCGGATCTGCTTTATTTCCACGCCGGAGAAGAGCTCGGATTCGGGCAGAAAGCTCTGAAAAGGAAAAGGGTTTTGTCATGTAGTCATCAGCACCAGAGTCAAGCCCTTTGATTTTATCTTCAATGTTATCCCTGGCAGTCAGCATGAGTATCGGTATATTGGAGTTATTGCTACGTATTTTCCGGCAGACGGTAAGCCCGTCTACTTTGGGAATCATGAGATCAAGGATAATCAAATCATATTCATTGATATCATATTTATATAACGCTTCTTCCCCATCAGGGGCTATATCAGCGGCATATCTATCTTCAATTAAGCCGCGCCTTAAGAAATTAGCAATTTTTTCTTCATCTTCTACAATAAGTATCTGCATATTCTTATTATATAAAAAGAAAAATGAGAAGAAAATGAGAATACTAATTTTGGCTGGCTGCCATAAGAAATACAGAAATCGGGATCTTAAAATTAAATGTAGATATTCTTATCAAGAATTGAATTTTTAAGATTAAATTTGTTTTATTAAAAAAATATTATATATATTTGAAGTAAATATCCAAATTCCTTGAATCTTTTAATAAATTTTTTTATCTATTTTTCATCAGATATTCATATTTAGAAAATAATATTAAATTGTTGCAAATTATTAAAAAATTAATAAAAGGAAGGAATAAAGAAATGAAAAAACTTATTGCTATATTTATAGGTTTGCTTATGATAACAGTA
>JAPLCN010000067.1 GCA_026392215.1 Actinomycetota bacterium
CTTACTGGTCTTTTATAGTAATGACTGTTTCAATAATTATAGATATTTCGCGTTCAAGAGTATTAATGAAAACTGCAAAAAAGTATAACAGCCAGGCTCTTGAAGCTGATGCATTGCATTTCAGCACTGATGTTTGGAGCTCCAGTGTTGTCATACTAGGATTAATCGCTTTACTAGTTTCAAGGCTAGTGCCAAGACTAAAATTTTTAGAGCATGCTGACGCTATTTCAGCTCTTGTTGTTGCAGCGATAGTAATCTGGGTAAGCATAAGACTGGGATTTAGCACAATAAAAGCATTAATAGATTCTGCTCCAAAGGGCTCCAGAGATAAGATAGTAAGAATTACCGAAGCAGTTCCTGGAGTTAAAAATGTCCACAATATAAGGATAAGAACATCTGGAGCACATCTTTTTATAGATATTCACATAATGGTTGACGGTGAAAAATCTTTAAAAGAGGTTCACTGTATTACCGATAAGATTGAGCAGGATTTAAAAATGGAATTGCCTGAAGCTGATATTACTGTTCACCCAGAACCGGATGAATAGTTATTAGTTCGGCAACAACTTAATATTTAACCATATTTTATGATTTTATTATATTAAAAAATTAAATTTTGCCGACTTGGCTGCCCCAGGTAGTGAAATTTGGAACCATTTTTTAAAGGAATTAAGCAACTTAAAAAAATATCTGAGCGTAAATAAAATTTATTTTAATAAAAACTTCTAAGCTCAATCAATTTTGTAAACAGTGCATGATAGCAGCTTTTGGAATTCTACTTAATTCATCTTTAATTTTTTGTACTTCTTCTCTTAGGTCAAATTCATCCTGGATTCCCAACCAGAAATCTGCTGAATTACCAAAATAATGAGATAATCTTAAAGCTGTATTTGCAGTTATTCTTCGATTCCCTTTAAGAATCTGAGACACACGTGTAGCAGGCATTCCTGTATCCTTAGATAATCTGTATGCACTAATTTTTAAAGGTTTAAGAAATTCTTCTAAAAGAATTTCACCTGGTTGAATATTAATAATTTTTTCCATAATTTTTTTCCTCCAATAATTTTTTCCATAATTTTTTTCTTCTTAATGATAATCAGTTATTTCAACAAAACTGGCAATTCCATTTTCCCAAAAAAAACAGATTCTATGCTGATCGTTTATTCTAATACTAAATTGACCTTGTCTATCCCCGGATAATTGTTCGAGTTTATTTCCTGGGGGTATTTTTAAATCATTCAAATCTTTTGCCCTATTTATTATTATTAGTTTTCTTAACCCAATCCTCTGAATATCTCTAGGCAATTGCTTAGAGTATTGTTGTTTCCAAATTTTTTCAGTTTCTTTATCTCGAAACGAAATTATCATGTGATTATATTAACGTATTGCGTTATTAATGTCAAAGGTTAATATAGATTTAAAGACTACTTATATTTTTTTAGGATTATCGTCATTTGATCCGTTGCAACATAAAAATTCAAACATTTGATAATCGGGCAAAAAAGCAATTATCTTATTGGGGAAATTATATAATTGACCAATTATTAGTGTAAAAGAATAAAAGAATGGATTGGATTATTGCAAGCTCATGCCAATGAATTAATAAAAAAATTAATTGGGTTAGGTATATTTAAACAATATATTGTTCTGATAAAAAGTTGGGCGGAAAATATGCATGAAGCATCTAATTATCTGAAAGGTTTGAAGCTAATTTAAAAACCAGGAACATGGATAGAAGAAAATCTTTTTGATTTATTAGAATAATTTTTATATTAGCATACCTGAACAGGTAATAAATTCTGATAGCCCCAAGTACTGAAATTTCGAACCGCATTCTGAAAGATCTGGTTGTTTTAAAGAAAATCCTTATGAATTTAAAACAATAATATATAGACTGACCTTGACATTAATTACCAGACAAATAATAATAATGATAAATATGTCTGGTAACTCTTACCAGACAACATTATAAAATTGTCAAATTATCTGGTAACTGACATTCTTAATCTATAGGAGTGAAATGTGGAAACTCTAAATGGAATTTTAACAGAAGAATTAAACAGGTTAAAAAGTTTAAAAAAAAGCTACGAGCATAATTTATGTAAATTACCCAAAGGATGTTTGATAGAAAAGGAAATAAAGGGACATATATATTATTATCTTAATTATAGAGAAGGTAAAAAAAGTATTTTTAAATATTTAGGTAAATCAGGCAATGAGGAGATTTCTCAAATTAAAAATAAAATAGAGGAAAGAAGAAAGCTTAAGAGATTGCATATCCAGACCAAAAAAAATATTACTAAAATAGAAAAAATGTCTCATGAAAAGAAAAAGTAATTTATTTCTCAATACACTAAATATACTTGAAAAAGCAGGTGTTCTTGAGGATATCGTTTTAATCGGCAGCTGGTGCCACTATTTTTATAGGGTATATTTTTCGAATGCTCAAGAGATACCATTATTGAGGACTTTGGATATTGATTTCCTTATTCCAAATCCACCTAAAATTCATAAAGATGTAAATATACCTGAAATACTGGAAACTTTAGACTTTGTTCCTTCTCATGACTATTTAACCGGGTATACGAAATATGTTCATCCAGAGCTTGAATTAGAGTTTTTAATTGCGGAACTTGGCAGAGGCAAAGGAAATAAACCTTATGAGATACCCAAATTACATATTAATGCACAAGGTCTCAGGTTTCTTAACCTTCTTCAATGGTATACGATAAAAATGGAATATGAAAATGTGAATGTTATAGTTCCTGAACCAGCAGCATACGTGCTTCATAAATTTATTATTCAGGAAAGACGATTAAATAAAGAAAAACAAAAAAGAGATTTATTATCTGCAAAAGAAATCGGGGAATTTTTATTACAAAATAAAACTCAGCAAAAAAAGATAACAGAGATTTTTAATTCTTTACCAGGCAAATGGCAAAAATTAGTTTTAAGGAACCTAAAGGATAATTCAAAATTGCTTTACGATTTTTTATTAAAAGTAGAATCATAAGTAAAGAACGTAGGATCCTACACAGCTAAGGTAATATTGAAAAGATAAGTTTAATTGTAGATGTTTATGATTTTGAAAAATATCCTAAAAATTATTATAGCAGAAACAATAAATTTTCAATTAAAAAAATAAGCCCTTTGTAGCTAGGTTGATTAAATCAACGCACGGCATGAAGCCGACTTTCGCACACAAAGGACTAATTAAAATCAATATAGCATTATATTGATAAATTGTAAATATAAAAATTTGTAAATAATTTATTTATTATTAAATATAAAAAATTATTAATACAATTCTAGACTGGTAGCACATAGGGGACTCGAACCCCTGTTTTAGTCTTGAGAGGGCTACGTCCTAGGCCACTAGCGTGAGTTTATCACAAAACAACAAAAAACCTTAAAAAAACCCTTAATTTATGAGGGATTTGGGGAAATATCAGTTGTATACACTAACACTGCCAATCAAGGGGCGATTGTTATGTAAATCCTTAATTTCCAGTGCTTGCATTAATCTGTTTTCACTATCAGAAACCTCTTCTAAAAATTTCTGTGCCTGGTATGATTTATAATAAATACAATTTAGATAGTTTCTATATTTTATTTGCGAATTTTTTATGCTTCTGCACCTTCTTTAACCGGCTCTTCTTTAGTATCAGTCTTATTTAAATAATATTTTTCATAAATTACAAGAAGCAAAATCATCAATGCGGCTACTCCGGCAAATATCATTGCAATAAGTACTGAGAGGTTTAAATTGTAAGCAGCAAAACTTTTTATTATGAAGGGTGCAGCAGTTATTCCTGAATAAGCGGAGGCAAATATTAATGAGGATAAGATTCCTCTGCCTTTATTATATAAGGTACTTCCTGATGAAAGCAGCAAAGGGTACATTGCTGAATAACCAAGGCCTGCAAGGCTTATTGTTGCATAAATAAAAAATTTTGAATGTGATGCAACAAAAAGGGCAGTTGAAATAATTGCCAGGCATGATATAAACAAAAGTATGGTTCTTACTTTAATTTTTCCGACTATGGAACTTGCTGTAAATCTGCCAATTACTATAAAAATCTGAAAGAATGTTACACCAAGAGCTGCCGACTGGATATCAAACCCTTTCGCTAATCTTAAATATGTAGGAGACCAGTTTGCGTAAACCATTTCTCCAATAATATAAGTTGCGGCAATAAAAAGAGTCATAAAATACATAAAATTTATTTTTCTATTTACAAAGATTTCCTTTATGGATATTTTTTGAACTGTATTTGCAATTATCTTATTCTGACCTTTAAGAGAAATTGAGATGTATAGAATCATTATCATAATTGTTATAGCTGCTACTATCAGATAAGTATAACGCCAACTTATATTATTTTTTACAAGCGAGGAAGAAATTAAAGGAGCAATTAATGCACCAATTGGATAAAAAGTTATCATTAATGTAACTATTCTATCTTTATTTTTTACCTTACAAGCAAGGATGTTTTCTGTAGACTGAACATAATTTATTCCAATAAGATAACCGCCAAAAATGCTAAGTATGTAAAAAAATGCAAGATGATTTATAAAAAATAATATAATATTTAATAAAATTAATAATACATAACAGGTCAGGATTATGCTGGCACGCTTGAATCTTCGGTTGTAAAAAACTGATGTTAATTGTCCTGCAACAATTCCTGCCGGGAAGAAGGTAAAAATAAGACTTATATTTCCGGGCGCAGTATTAAAATTTTTTCCGATTTCTATAAGAGCAGGAGTTATAGATAAATAAGTTATTGGAACAAGAAATAAAGCAAGAAAATTTGGAAGCTGAAGAATATAATCCTTGAAAGTATCTTTATTTTCCATAGAACTATTGTTTATTTCTTTCAACTTTTTACCCCTGATTATTTTTTATTTATTGTTATTTATGAAATATTAGCAGCAAATAAAAAAAATCCAATTTTTTTTAAAATTTTTTGACAAAAAAAAATATAAGATTACAATCAAATTAATATCAATATTAAATCAAAAATATATCATTACATGATACCGGAAGAGCGAAGAAAAAATATTCTCATAAAGCTGAAGGAAAAAGA
>JAPLCN010000142.1 GCA_026392215.1 Actinomycetota bacterium
TGAAAATGCAGCTAAAATAAGTATTACAAGTACGTAAAACAGTTTTTTCTTCATTTAAGCACCCTCCTTATTTTTTGGAGAAATTTAAAAAACTTTTTATTATTTTACCATAAACCGCTTTTTAAATAATCATTTATTGCAATAGCCGCTTTTTTACCTGCACCCATTGCAAGTATAACAGTAGCTGCTCCGGTAGTTATATCTCCTCCGGCAAAAATACCTTTAACGCTTGTCTTGCATGAATTTTCATCAGATGTAATATTACCTTTTTTATTTAATTTCAAGCCAGGTATTTTGCTTAACAATAATGGATTTGGCCCTTGTCCGATTGCCATGATAATGGCATCAACGTTAATTACAAATTCAGAACCATTAACCGGAACAGGCCTTCTTCTTCCGGAAATGTCAGGCTCTCCCAGTTCCATTTTAACACATTTGATTTTTTCAACAAAATTTTGCTTTCCAATTATCTCAACGGGATTTGTAAGCAGTAAAAATTCAATGCCTTCTTCCTTTGCGTGATGCACTTCCTCAATTCTTGCCGGCATTTCTATTTCACTTCTTCTGTAAACAAGATATACATGTTTTGCACCTAATCGTTTCGCTGTCCTTGCGGAATCCATTGCAACATTGCCCCCGCCTACAACAGCAACTCCATCAGCTTTTTTTATGGGCGTGTCGTATACAGGAAATAAATAAGATTTCATAAGATTATTTCTTGTGAGGAATTCATTTGCACTGTAGACACCGTTAAGATTTTCTCCGGGAATACCCATGAAATAAGGAAGCCCTGCGCCTGTTGCTATGAATACTGCTTTAAAGCCATCGGCAAACAAATCGTTTATCTCATAAGTATTGCCTATTAAAGAATTTAGTGAAATTACAGCTCCCAGATCTCTTACATAGTCAACTTCTTTTTGAAGTATCGATTTTGGAAGCCTGAACTCCGGTATGCCATAAGCAAGAACACCTCCGGCTTTATGAAGAGCTTCAAAAATAGTAACGCTACGGCCCATTTTTACAAGTTCACCCGCACAGGCAAGTCCCGCCGGGCCTGAACCTATTACTGCTACTTCTGATTTTTTGGCATCAGAGCCTTTAATATGGTTTTCTGGATATAGCATTGATTTATTTTCGGGATTAAATCCAAAATCAGCATTCCCAGCATTTCCTGATTTATCCTTAATAATATTTTTTTGATCATGTGAAGTATTACTATTTGCCCAATCTTTCAGGTTTTCAAAATCTGCAACAAACCTTTCAAGCCTTCCAATTGCTACAGGTTCATTTTTTATACCGATAATGCACATTTTTTCACACTGGTCTTCCTGCGGACAAACCCTTCCGCAAATTGCCGGCAGAGAATTTTTCTCTCTGATTTTTATTAGAGCTCCGGCGTAATCTTTCTGCGAAATCAAAGCTATAAAGCTTTTAATGTCTATTTCAACAGGGCAGCCTTCAATGCATTTTGGCTTTTTGCATTGCAGGCATCTTGCAGCTTCGGCAAGCGCTTCATTTTCCCCGTATCCCAAGGCAACCTCATTAAAATTTTTAACTCTTTCCAGGGGCTGCTGCTCCGGCATAATTGTTTTATATTTTTTTAACAGGTTATTTACACCGGATTTTTTTTTATTAACTTCCATTATTTATTTTTTTATAAAATTAATAAATATTTTTATATTAAATTATTTCTATAACTTAAACACTATAAAAACTGAATTTCGGTGTAAATTATTTTATTTTTTAAAAGAAAATTATAATCTTAAATATTTAGGATTCTAATTTACATCTTACGTCAGGATGTTCTTTCCGGAAGTGTTCTATTGCACTTATTTCTTCTTCGCGGAAATAGTTTTGCCTTGAAATAAGCAAATCAAAATTTACAAGAGAACCGTCAAATTCCGGTCCATCTACGCATGCAAATTTTGTCTCTTTCCCTACCTCAACCCTGCAGGTTCCGCACATTCCTGTACCGTCTATCATTGTAGAATTTAATGATACAATAGTTTTAATATTAAATTTGCCTGTCACTTCGCAGATTGCTTTCATCATGACTGAAGGGCCGATAGCTATTGCCCTGTCAATCTTAAAATCCTGATTTTCTCCGGTTTTTTCTAAAATAATTTCCTGCAGCTTTCCAGTAACAAAGCCTTTATATCCTTTTGAACCATCATCGGTACAAGTGTAAATTTCACTGCTTGCAAGGCTCATTTCTTTTTCCAGAATCAGTAATTTACTGCTTTTTGCTCCAATAACAGAAATAACATTATTGCCGGCATTCTTTAATGCCTGCGTTATGGGCAGCAAGGGTGCAATTCCGACACCGCCTCCAACACAGATGACATTCCCGAATTTTTCTATGTCACTTTTTTTTCCAAGAGGACCGAGCAGGTCTTCAATAAAATCCCCCTTACTCAGTCCTTCCAGGACCATTGTGGTTTTACCGACAGTCATTGAAATTATGGATATATTGCCTCTTTTCTTGTCTGCGCCGGCGATAGTTAAGGGAATTCTTTCCCCTGTTTCATTGATCCTTATAATAACAAATTGTCCTGGCTTTGAATTTTTAGCGATTTGGGGTGCATCCAGAACAAACCTGAAAATATTTTCTGCAAGCTTCTCTTTTTTTATAATCTTATTTGCCATAAATTTTTTAAAAATATTTTTAAAACAACCTTTTAGATTTAATGATAATAGCTATTTTTACCACCCGCCGGAACTGCCTCCGCCGCCGGAGCTGCCGCCGCTAAACCCTCCAAAACCGCCGCCGGAGCTGCCTCCGGAGCTGCCGCCTATGAAAAAACCTCCGCCTGTTGATCTTGTCTTTCTTGGAATTGTCCTTACCTTCTCATCGTGAAAACCACAGAATCTGCAATCTCTGATAACAAGTTCTCTTCCGGAAGAAGTATAAGTTGCTTCAGTTAGAACCTTTGTTGTTGTTTTAAGTTTTAGTTTCCTGCACTTTGGACATCTTCGGCTGAAAATATTTACCAGTATTATTATCAGTGCAATAATTCCAAAAAAGGGTGCACAGCAAATCCAGAAAAACGGTGGTTCTTTCGGGGCAACATACTCTGTAGTAGCAACATCGCCTGCTGGCGGCAAACCTGCATCGGCATAAATTTCATTGGCTATTGCAACTACTCCGTTATAAACTCCTTTATTATAATCTCCGGCCTTAAATTGAGGCACAATAATATCATTTATTATCCTTCCTGACTTTAAATCAGTAAGTACTCCTTCAAGGCCGTAACCAACCTCAATCCTTAGCTTTCTGTCTTCCTTTGAAATAAGAAGCAGCACACCATTATCTTTTGCTTTCTTTCCTATTCCCCACTTTTCAAATAACTTAACAGCATATTCTTCTATGGTAATACCCTGAAGATTATCAACAGTTACAACTGCAATTTCTGCTGAAGTTTTACTGTTTACATCAGAAATTATACCAGTAACGTTGTCAAAGGTTGGAGAGTCAAGCATGCCTGCAAAATCATTAACATATCCAATGTAATCAGGATATTTTACATCAGCATATATTATTTGAGGAAACACAAAAAACAATGGCAGAACAACACCAATGATTAATGTCATCAGTATAAA
>JAPLCN010000193.1 GCA_026392215.1 Actinomycetota bacterium
CATTATGTCTCGTTAAATAATATTCTTTGCCAGGATTTCCAAGTCCAGCAATTAAAATCATATTTACTTTTCTTCTTCTTTTGCTTCAGTTTTCTCTTTCTTTATTACCACAGGTTCAGCTTCTGTAGTTTCAGCAACAGCAACTTCTTCTTCTTCTTCTTTAAGATGAGAAGCATGGATAATTGTTAAAACCATTTCATTAGGGTCACTTAAAATTTTTACATTTTCCGCAACTTCAATATCTGAAATTTTTATTATTGCGCCAATTTTGAGTTCAGTCATATCTATAGAAATATGCTCCGGAATATCTTTGGGAAGGCATGCGATTTCTATTTCTCTTACGCCATGCTGCAAAACTCCGCCTTCTTCTTTAATTCCGTAAGCTTTTTCTTCATTTAAGATAACTATTGGAACATGGATAGTTACTTCATTCTTCATTTCAATTCTCACAAAGTCTATATGAGAATATTCTCTTGAAAGCGGGTTAATCTGAAATTCCTTAATAAGGGCAGCAATTTTTTTTGATTTTCCGCCATCAGTTAATTTCAGATCAAAAATATGGCCTGATACGCCTTTGCCTTTTATTAAATTCTTAAAATATTTCAATTCAACTTTTATACTTAACGGGTCAGATTTTAAGCCATATAAAACTCCCGGAATAAAACCAGTTTTTCTGAGCCTTCTTGAAGCATTATTTTTATGCTCTTCAGGGTTTCTTTCAGCAATTTCAAGCACCAAATTTTCCATTTTAAAATTTCCTCTTTCTAATACTAAAAATATATTTACGCTTAAACTAAATCTTCACCTTTGAATAAATCACTTACGGACTTGCAATCATAAACTTTTTTTATTGTTTTTGCAAGAAGATTGCCTATTGAGAGCTGTTTAATCTTATTCTTATTATAATCTCTCTTTATGGGAATAGTATCAGCAACAACAATTTCTTCTGCTTTGGAATTCCCCAAAAGTTCCAGTGCCTGGCCTGAAAATATCGGATGGGTTGCTGCTGCATAAACTTTTTTAGCACCATGATTAAGCAGGATGTTTATAGCCTCAACCAGAGTGCCTCCAGTATCAATAAGGTCATCAAAAATTATTGCATCCTTATCTTCAACATCACCGACTATATGTTCAACTTCTGCCACATTATGAGCAGGCCTTCTTTTATCAAGTATCGCAAGAGGCAGCTCGAGCTGTTTTGAAAAAATGCTTGCCCTTTTAACACCACCTACGTCAGGACTCACAACTACACAGTTACTTAAATCTTTTTCCTTAAAATATTTTGCGATGATTGGTATTGCAGTGATATGGTCTACGGGAACATCAAAAAACCCCTGAATTGTTGATATATGCAAATCAGCTACAATCAGCCTGTCCATTCCGGCAACCTGAAGAAGATCTGCCAGAAGCTTTGCTGTTATCGGCTCCCTTCCTTCTGATTTTTTATCCTGTCTTGCATACCCGTAATGGGGCATAACAACATTTATCATTCCGGCAGATGCTCTTTTAATAGCATCAAGCATTATTAATAGCTCCATTATATTGTCATTTACGGGATCTGAACATGTTTGCATAATAAAAACATCTGCTCCTCTGACGCTTTCATTAAACCTTATGTATATTTCACCATTTTTAAATCTTTTCCTCTCGACCTGGCCCAGTTCAATATTTAAATATTCAGCAACTTTTAAGGCCAGAGAAGGATTTGAAGAGCCTGAAAAAAGCATCATTCTTTTATTGGTAGGATAATCCCTCATAGTTTTAAACTCCCTTTTATTTTAAACTTTCTTTCTTTTTTCTATATTTGGTTGCCCCATCGGGCATATTAATCTGCTTGCCTCTTGCAACTGCCATGGCATTGTCCGGAACATCTTCAGTTATTACGGAACCTGCTGCAACAATTGCTCCCTTGCCAATCCGAACAGGTGGAACAAGCATGGTGTCCGAACCGATAAATACATTATCCCCTATAACTGTCTTGTTTTTTCTGAACCCGTCATAATTGCATGTTACAGAAGATGCGCCAATATTTACATTTTCTCCAATTTCGCTGTCACCTATATAACTTAGGTGTGGAATTTTACTGTTGCTTCCTACAATTGATTTCTTAACCTCGCAAAACCCGCCAACCTTTACATTTTCATTAGTAACTGTGCCGGGCCTAATGTAGCTATAAGGTCCTATATTATTATTTTTCCCTATTTTTGCATTTTTTATGACTGCTGAATTAATCATTGTACCGCTGCCAATTTCACAGTCAGATATTTGAGCAAACGGACCAATAACACATCCTTTTCTTATGATTGTCTTTCCCCAGATAAAGGAAAAAGGCTCTATGGCTGCATCATTTTCAATTTCGACGTCAATTCCTATAAAAGTAGAATCAGGATCAGTAATTGTTACTCCTGCAGACATAAACTTCTCATTAATTCTTTTGCGCATTAATTTTTCTACAACCGAAAGCTGGATTCTGTCATTTATGCCCAAAACTTCACTGCTGTCATCAATCATTAAAGTTGAGGTTTTAAGATTCTTATATGTAAATTTTTC
>JAPLCN010000091.1 GCA_026392215.1 Actinomycetota bacterium
CACTCAAAAATGGTGCCCACAACTTAAATAAAAATAGTAAATAATTAAAAACACTACTATTTTTTATTTTTTCATATTTGCATGAACAATAGATGAAAAATGTGCTTTTAGTCTCTTATTTCCACCAACTGCTATCCTGGATTTCTATGGTGCAAATGACTAATATGGTGTAAAAGTAGAAGCTTCAGATTGTTCCATAGCAGATATTGAATTGGGCAGTTGTTAGTGATCCTGGCATAATACTTTGTCTAAAATTAGATGATCAGACGCTTAATAAAGCCGATGGCTTTGTTCAGCTTGTCATTAAAAATCACTCAGTAAAAAAAGCAAGGGGACGGTTCTCTTGTTTCTCTTATATTAAAAATTATTCATTTTAAATACTTTTTTTATAAAAATAAAAATAATACCACATGAAATAACTGAGAAAATTAAACAAGCAAGCCAGGCCAGAAAAACCAGCCTTCCTACTGTTCCAATCAGTATTTCTGTTTCCTGCAGTGATTGTCCGGCGACAACGTAATAATCGCCGGCTTTTACTGCTATGGTAGCAAACCGGAGACCTGCCTGAGGCTGCCATGTGACTCTTTCTTCTCCCACTTTATCGATATTACTTAAAACACCTTTTGGATAAGCCGGATCATTATTGCCCATTTTGCCGGATGAAGCAACCAAGTTTTTATCTTTGTCAAATATCATGATAAAAGCATTCAGGCTTTTTGAAATATCTATGATTCCAGCAGATACAGCATCCCCGGCTTTTTGTCCATTTTCAAGCTTTATGGACGTTTCAACTGCCAGTCGAACAGGCTGCTCATTTGCACCAAGTCTGAGCGCCTGTTGGGTAATTACATATGTAAGTAAACATGTAAAAGTTACAAGAAACATTGTTATCACCCAAAATAAAAACATATATTTTACTGTCTTCATATAAACATCATCCTTCCTTAAATTTTATTATTTATCTTTTAAACAAATATTTGCACTATGTACGTATTTTGAACATTAATATGATAATATCACTGCTTAATGAACATGTCTTGCTACCCCTGGCATTTTTATCATCTTCAATAATTATTATCATAGTTTTTCTTATGTCATTTTATATGTCCCTTAGACTTGTCAATATTTTTTATCTGATTTTGGAATTTTTTGAAATTATATGTAAAAAATGAAGCAGTGCAAAATTTTTAAAAAACTTTGCACTGCTTCATAATCAATAGTTTAAATTTTTTATTATTCTGAAGAATATTGTTTTTATGATTTTATTTCCTAATCTGCTTTTTCATCCCCTCCAGCGTCTTTATTTATCTGAATTGATACGATTTTATACCCTGAAGTGCTTATAATAATATTAAATATCTTGGCATTCTTTGAGGTAAAATAAATGCCGTTTATATTTTCACTATAATGACCATCCCCACTTTGATTATCAAAGTGAATTGTTTTTGTTTCTCCAGCCTTTAGAATCAAATCAGGTATATTTTTATAATATCCTTCTTTTTGATTAGTAACATTGTCTAAAATTGTATAATATACTTCAAATCCCTTTAGTTCCTTTCCGGAAGTATTTTTTAAAGTAAGTTCAAGATGGTCACTTACTGCTTTTTTTGTCACAGGATCAACATTATTTTCCACCAGACCGTTTACAATTTGAAAACCTTCGTTTGCAGAATTATTGTTTATAGGATTTTCTGCAAAAACCGGGTCTTTGTCCTGTAAATCATTAACTCCATCTCCATCGGTATCTTTAAGATTTGGATCTGTACCGATTGTTTTTTCTGCGATATCCGGTATTCCATCCCCATCACTATCCTGGCCTTTGGCAGATGAACTGCCAGCAGAAGTTGATGAAGTGCTCGAAGCATTGTTATTTGCTGTATTATCCCCGGTTGTATTATTGTTATTACTGTCAGATGCATTGTTTGTCGCATTTGTGCCCGAATTGGCGGCGACTGTTTTAACTGTGCTGCCTGTTAAAGTCGATTGTTTTTTACTGACATTGGCAAGTACTAAAACTACAGTAATTATTACAACTACGCTTATTATTGAAATTATTAATACATTTCTTTTTTTCATTTTAGAACTCCTTAAAATTTTTATTTTTATTTGATAAAACAGAATATTCAATTATTATCGTGATTATTAAAAATGATAATAACCAGACAGAATCCCGCCACCTGTCCTTAAAAATGTACCCAAGATTTTTACCATTATAATTATCTTTTATGCCTAATAGGGCAAAACTCATTCTTTCATAGTGTTTTGTTATTGAACTTTCCTCAACAGCATTTCGGGTAGTTTCATATGTATGAAATTTTGCCATAATTTCCTTTTCCTGCGGCTTACTGATATTCATGCTTTGAAAAAAACCTCCGGGAATCTGATTGTCCGGATCCATCGTGTCCCCTATTTGCGGAATAATGAGTACAAAAACAAGCCATATGGTAAAACATATTACAAGTGCCTGAGTTAAAGAACTTATTTTTAAAGTCAAAATCGACGAGAGGCAGAAAAAGAACATTATGTATATATATGAAAAAATGATTGTAAGCAACAATTTGATTATCTCAGTTGAAGTTAATAAAGCTCCCCCTATTCCGGTAATAATCAGATAGATGAAAAGCATGGTTATTCCCAGAACGGAAAATATTAAAAGAGTATTTCCTAAAATTTTACCTGAGATTATGTCCGATCTTTTTACTGGTCTGCTTAATATAAGCTGCAATGTTCTCTTACCTTTTTCTTTTGCAATGCTTAAATATCCTAAAACAATCCCGAGAATTGCTCCTATTATTTCAAGATAATTTACAACACCTTTTAGCATCTGGAGCGGATAGAATTGCGGCGGTGTTTTTACATCCGTGATTTTACCAAGGTCTTTTAATATTTTTAATGAATTCTGGTAATCAGCAATTTTCCCCTGAAAACCAAAAGATGAAACAACTATTGAAACCAGGGTCAAAACCAATAAAAATATAAGTAAAGTTATAAATAGCTTATTTTTAACTGCATCTGTATATTCTTTTTTAGCAATTGTTAAAACCGGATTAGGTGAATTATTTTTAATATTTCTATTAACTGCATTAGCTATTTCATTCATATATTTCTTCTTCGCAAGCATTAAATTTTATCATCGCATAAAAACATCCAAAAACTGAAAAACCTAAAAGAAAGATAATAAATACAAAACTGCCTAAATTATTCATAAATATTTTCATGATACTTAGCGAGCTGGAAGCAGAATCCAACTCAAGCAAATTGCCGCTTATCAACTTATATGTTTCAGAAACTGAAAATGGTTTAAGCGCTCCCTGTATGGCTAAAAGAAACTGACCATGCGGCGTTGCTGATTGAATATTAGTAGGGTTAAGTAAAGCATTCGGATTTAAAGCTGACGTAAGCTCTGGTAAAACAAAACTTATAAATATCCATATGATAACAGGAATAAGCAACGCCATTGATTCAGATTTTAAATAAATTGAAAAGAATAACCCGGTCATTGCAAACATTAACATGTAAATAAGGGAAACAAGATAAAAAGCTACAAGTTTAAAGATCGAAGGGCTGGGCAGCATCTTTCCTGTAATCAAAGATACTGATGCCAGACTTATCAAAAAAGATATCGCAGTTATAATAAGTAAAGGATATAAAATTCCTGCAATTTTACCTAAAACAAAATCTTTTCTTTCCAGAGGCTTTGAAAAAATTATTTTTGAAACACCTGACTGTCTTTCTCTTAAAAACGAATTGTATCCGATTATAATTGCGAGAAGCGAACCTATTAGAAATACATACACAATCATATTTTTAATTATTGATAATACGGGTATCCCGATAAATGGATCTGCCGGCTGCTTTGCTGCACCATCTGCAATCAACTTCTTTACAGTTTCCTGATAAACATTTTCAACAGTAGTTCGCGATGACCAACCGATATAAGTGGAAAACAATGTCATTAAAATAAAAATAATCAGAATTAGAACAAATGTCTTTTCTTTAAATAAAGTTTTAAATTCATGCCCCGCTATTGTATTTATTTTCCCAGTCATTTCTTACTCCGATTGCCTATGTTTAAAAAAATATCTTCAAGAGTTGTCTCATCCTTAAACTTGTTTAGAGTATTTTCAAGTGAATCCTTGTAAATCAAACTTCCATGGCTCAGAATTCCTATTGTTGAACAAGTCCTGGCAACTTCAGATAAAAGATGGGTATTCATAAAAATGGTAATATGCTTTTCCCTGTTAAGATTTAAAATTACTTCCCTTAATTTTTTAACACCGGAAGGGTCAAGTCCAGAAGTAGGCTCATCAAGAAACAATATTTCAGGTTCATGCATTATTGCCTGGGCAATCCCAATCCTTTGTTTCATGCCTTTTGAAAATTCACCCATTTTTTTATTTTCAAAACCTCTAAATTCCAGGTAATCTAAAACTTCAAAAATTTTTACTTTTGGATTTTGTATCCCTGACAATTTTGCAAAAAAAGATAAATTTTCATATGCAGTAAGATTTTCATAAAATTTAACATTCTCTGGCAGGTAACCTATCCTTTTTCTGACATCTATGCTATTTCCCCCAATATCAAATCCACAGATTCTAGCACTGCCTTCAGTAGGAGATAGCAAAGTAGTGAGTATATTAACAGTAGTTGTTTTACCCGCTCCATTGTGTCCTAGAAAACCAAATATTTCACCTTTATTTACCTGCAAGTTAAGATTATCCAAAGCAACGAAATCCTTATATCTTTTAGTAAGTCCATTTACGTCTATTACTGCTTCTTCAAGCTTTTTTTTATCCTGCAAATTTAATATCTGACTTCTTTCTTTAAGATTTGTAATACTGTTAATATTTTTATTCATGCTTTTACCTGTTAAAATTACTATTAATTGTGCGGTTAGTGTATAAGGGCAAGATGAATATTGAATGAAAAACTAAGAAAAATTTAAAAAATATTTTAGTTTTATTCATGTAAATTTCATCTATTAAGATTATTATTATTTATATAACAACTGGTATTTTGAGTTTAATTTAAATGTTCTTATAAACATTAGTTAAATAAAATATGCCAATGCCGGAACAATTTTTATAAATATACAAATTTTTCTCAAAATGAGATTACTATTAGTTGAAGATAATCAGAAACTATCTTCATATATGAAAAGGGGGCTGGAAAACAACAGTTATTGTGTTGATTGCGCATTTGACGGAGAAGCTGCCGAAAAACAGATAATATATGGAGAATATGACCTTATTGTTCTGGACATACTGCTTCCAAAAAAGGACGGAATAACAGTATGCAAAAATATCCGAATAAAAAATATTAATATA
>JAPLCN010000101.1 GCA_026392215.1 Actinomycetota bacterium
ATACCCTTGTCCAAAAATTTTTTTCTTCATCTATGCCGAATTAATTTTTAAACTCACAAGCATAAATCATAAATAGTTTTTAAAATCTTGTTTATTTTTGCCAGAAGGTAATAATTATTCTTGTAGAATATTGTTTTTTATCTGCAATGTCTGAATTGATAGTAAAATCCCAATTCTTACATTGAGTTGTATCACTACGGAGAGTATAATTTAATAAATATTTAAGTATTAAAATGGTGGCACTTGGCAGATATAGGTTACTTACTTCAGGTTAGAAAACTTTGTTGTATCCATCCAAACCACAGGGTTCCAATACTTTAGGTAAAATAGACTGGGGGTTAAAATGGGTTTCATGGATTCATTAAAGGGAATCACCAGGGCCAAACCCGGTGTTTCTCCACTATCCAAAGAAGAACTTCTTGCAAAGCTACTTGACTTGAACAGGGAAGATCTCCCCTTTAAGATAGAAAAAGGCGACGATGTCGACTTGCTTGCACAGTGGAAAATCGTCGAAACTTCCTTGTATAAGATCAACGCCAAGATAAACAGGGAGAAAGTCCTTAAAATCAGTCTTTCACTGGACGAAAACGAACGGACTGTAAGGGTGCTGGAAGAGAGCTATAGCGTATCATGGCGGGCAGGGGTTCCAGATCCTTTAAGCTCCGGGAAAGTTTACCAGTACCGCTTTAATGTTCCAGGGATGAAAAGACTAATAGTGAAAATAATAACGGGATCCGGCTGGAATTTTGTATCGGTGATTTCAAAGAAAAACCTGTGATTATTTGCTTTCGAGGAAGAAAATATTTGATTTTAAGGATGCGGCAAAATCAAAATATTATTGAGAGTACTTTACAAAATTCTATAAAAAATATGTTTATAAAAAATAATAATAAAGAAATAAATAATAAAAATCAGTAGTAATATAAAAATTTAAATCTTAAAAATATTATTTTTAAACATGAAAATATCTTATATCTGCATAAATACAACTTTAAATACATCTTTTAAGCATTTTTAGTTTATAACTCGGCAACTGACACAAGTAATTAAATCCATTAATTGTTATATACTTCTGTATTAGCTATAATTTTTTAAAACTTTAATTTCCAAATAAAAATTTATGAATAGAAAAATACATGTAATTTTTATAACTCTTTTATTTCTATCATCCATTTTATTAATTACTGCCAATGCTTGCAGTCTGCCAATTGAAACAAAGGAAACATTGGCAGAAACATAGACGACACAAGCACCTGAAATAACAGTTATTGAAACAATTTTATCAAAGACAACCACTGACCTGAAATAACAGTTGTTGAAACAACTTTATCAAAGACAACCACTGAAACAACATGAAAGCAATTCTAATTATAAATCCAAAGTCTGGGGAAACAAAAAGAAATATGCCGCCCATATTGAAATGGACTTTTAAAAAATTGGAAAAGAGAGTAATAGGAGTTTTTGTGCCGAAAACAACTGCTGCAGAAATTATAAAAGAAGTGAGAAAA
>JAPLCN010000136.1 GCA_026392215.1 Actinomycetota bacterium
AGCTGCTTAAAATTTTTGGTGCAGAATTAGTTTTAACTGAAGGCGCAAAAGGTATGAAAGGAGCGGTTGAAAAAGCAAATGAACTTGCAGCAGCAACTAAAAACAGCTTTGTGCCTCAACAGTTTAATAATCCTGCAAACCCGGAAATCCATAGAAAAACAACGGCTGCTGAAATTTTAAATGATACGGATGGAAAGGTTGATATTTTTGTCGCAGGTGTTGGCACTGGAGGAACGATAACAGGGGTAGGTGAGGTTTTAAAGAAGCAGCATCCAGATGTAAAAGTTGTTGCTGTGGAGCCGGAAGCATCTGCAATTTTGTCTGGAGAGATGCCGGGGCCGCATAAAATTCAGGGTATAGGTGCCGGCTTTATACCTGAGATTCTAAATATTAATGTTATTGATGAAATAATTAAAGTTTCAAATGAAGATGCCGGGGAAATTGCAAGAAGGCTTGCAAAAGAAGAGGGTATTTTAGCCGGGATTTCAAGCGGTGCTGCATTATGGGCCGCAATTAAAATCGGAAAAAGAAAAGAAAATGAGGGCAAAACAATAGTTGTTATACTGCCGGACAGCGGTGAAAGATATCTGTCAACATGGCTTTTCCAGGAGTAAAAAAAATTATGGAAGAAACTATACCTAAAAAGTTAAATGATGAAGGAAGTGCTGGAATTGTAGAAACTCTTTACTTCACCTTTGCCGAACCGCCGGAAGAGCTTGTTTTATCAAACGGATCAAAGTTAGGGCCGGTAACTATTGCTTATGAGACTTATGGTGCTTTAAACCATGATAAAAGCAATGCAATATTGGTTTTTCATGCACTTTCAGGAGATGCACATGCTGCGGGATATAACAGTCCTGAAGATAAAAAACCTGGATGGTGGGATATCATGATAGGTCCCGGCAAACCTTTTGATACTGATAAATATTTTGTTATCTGTTCCAATATTATTGGAGGCTGTAAGGGTTCCACCGGGCCGTCATCAATCAACCCGGCAACAGGTAAACCTTATGGTTTATCATTTCCGATAATTTCTATTAAGGATATGATTATTCCTCAAAAAAAGCTTTTGGATTATCTTGGTATTAAAACACTTTTTTGCATTACCGGTGGTTCAGTGGGAGGGATGCTGGTTCTGCAATGGCTTGTTTCATATCCTGATTTATCCGAAGGTGCGATGATTATAGCAACTTCACCCAATCATACTGCGCAGGCAATTGCATTTAACAGTGTTGGAAGATATGCAATCATTAAGGATCCAAACTGGAATAATGGTGATTATTATGAAGGTGAAAAACCTGATAAAGGATTATCAATCGCCAGAATGATTGGCCATATTACTTACCTAAGTGAAGAGTCCATGCGCCGCAAATTTGGTAGAAAAGTTATTGATGGAAAACTGTCTTTAACTGATATTGCAGATTTTACAAAGGAATTTGAAGTAGAAAACTATCTCCAGTATCAGGGGGAAAGCTTCATTAAAAGGTTTGATGCAAATTCTTATTTATATATTACAAAAGCCATTGATGATTTTGATATTACTGAAGGTTTTGAAAATTTGTGTGATGCTCTTAAAGAAATAAAAGCAAAGTGTTTTGTTATGTCTTTTACATCGGACTGGCTATACCCTAAAGAACAGTCAATGAAGATTGTTAAGGCACTTAAAATTAACGGAATAGAGACAACATATACAAATTTTGAATCTCCATATGGACACGATGCTTTTTTGATTGATGACGCTAGGCTGAAAAGATTATTTGCGGGATTTTTAAAGTCGATTAAGGAGCGGATTTAATGAAAAAACTTGGAATAATTAAAAATTGGGTAAAAGAAGGCAGTAAAATATTATTTTTAGGCTGCGGTAATGGTGAAATAATAAAATCTTTTAAGTCCAGCAATAAAATTAAAGGTTTTGGAATTGATATTGATGAAAATAAAGTTTATGAAGCAATTTCAAACGGGCTGTCAGTAATACAGGGGGATATAAACAGTGATTTAACGGATTATCCAAAGAAATCTTTTGATTACGTTATTGCGCATGATATTATCCAGGTTATGACAAAACCCGATGTTACCATAAGGCAGATTCTGGAGCTTTCAGACAAGATAATAATAAGCTTCCCTAATTTTGCATACATAAAAATCAGACTTGGAATTTTATTTTCGGGCAGGATGCCAAAAACAAAAATACTTCCATATGAATGGTATCGCAGTCCGAATATACACTTGTTTACAATTAAAGATTTTAAAGATTTCTGCAAGAAAGAAGATATTCAAATAGTTGACCAAAACTTTACAGGCTTTAATAAAAAATATGTCTCCAAATTATTTTTTCCTAATCTTTTTTCTGAATTTGCTTATTTTCTGCTTAAAAAATAATGCTATTATGGGTTACAGGCATTAATAATTTAATAATGATTTTTGACTTAATAATATTGACCCTGTTATTCACTCCGGTATAACTCATTATGAGATGGATGAATTATATAAAAAAATTATGGGAAAAATTATAAATTATTTTAAAGTAATTATGGTACCAGTAATTTATTTTATATATTAATAAAATTTTATATTAATATAAATATGTAGTATTATTATATTAATATATTTTACTATCCATTCTTTTATTTAATAATAGTTAAAGGAGATGACATGAGCGCCAATCAGGTAAAATATTTCGGATGGCTTCCCGATTATCCCGATTTCAGAGATTATACAGTTAAAAATACTGATATCTCGCTTAAAAGTTCAAGATCAGGAGTAAAAGATTCCATAAATCAGATGGCATTGAAAATGGGTTTAGTTAACAAAGAAGAAGCAGAATTACCAGCGGCAGTTGATTTAAGAAAATGGTGTTCTCCAGTAGAAAATCAGGACCAGCTTAATTCCTGCACGGCAAATGCAGCAGCAGGCTTGATTGAGTACTTTGAAAAAAAGGCTTTCGGCAGTTTTATAAACAGTTCAAGGTTGTTTTTATATAAGACAACAAGAAATTTGCTGCAGAAAAAAGGTGATTACGGAGCATATATAAGGACAACAATGATGGCTATGGTTTTATTTGGAATTGTTCCTGAAAAATACTGGAAATACGATATTGAAAAGTTTGATGAAGAGCCGGATCCGTTTTGTTATTCTTATGCTCAAAATTATCAGACAGCACAGTATTTCAGGCTTGACCCTAGCGGAATAAAAAAGGAAGAATTATTAAAGCAGATAAAAATAAACCTTGCAGCTGCAGTACCTTCAATGTTCGGTTTTACAGTTTACAGTTCAATTATCGATGCAGATAAGAATTCGGGAAAGATTCCATTTCCTTCAGAGGGGGATAAGGTTGAAGGCGGCCATGCAGTCGTTGCTGTTGGCTATGATGATGAAATTTCCATAATAAACACTGCAGATAACATTGAAACCAAAGGTGCAGTATTAATTAGAAATTCATGGAGTGCAGATTGGGGCGATAATGGTTATGGCTGGCTGCCTTATGAATATGTTTTAAACGGGCTTGCGGTTGACTGGTGGACAATTCTTGAAAATGAATGGATTGACACCGGCAACTTTAAGCTGGATTAGAAATATTTTTTTATCAGATAAATAATATATATAAGCAATCCAGATAATTATAAATAATGAAGATCTTAGACCTGATGATATAAAAAAAATTATCTGTGATCTCTCACTCAGAAGATCAAAACTCGAGGGTAAGCTGCCCCCGGCCAATGGTTGAAGGATGCCTGCATACAATATATAAAAAATGCGGAAAAGTTCATTAAAATATTTATTGCTTTGCAGTTTTATTAATATCCAAATTCAAGTAAAATAAGATAAATTTTAGCTTTTTAAGATGGAAGGGAGATGAATGAGATTTAAAAGCTATTTAAAATATTTTTTAATCATACCGTTACTCATAATTGTTGTTGCTGCTGTAATAATTGGAATCAATATAAGAAACAGGAATTTAAGATCTGATTTTACAAGTACCAGCAGAACGCAAA
>JAPLCN010000077.1 GCA_026392215.1 Actinomycetota bacterium
GAGGGCTTGGCGAGTTTGATGATAAGTATGTTATTAGAACAGATGAGGTCCTATAATGCCTGAGAAATCAGTATGCGAAGTCAAGCAAGGGAACGAGCAAGATAAGCAAATGCATTATAGGAAGTCCGACTAACTCATAGTACCAAAGAAGTTTGTGAAAACAGATGGAGGGAAGGGGTTAGCACAACATAGCTTCAAGTAAACGTGGGATTTTGCAGACAGGAGAGCTGAAGAACAGTATTAACGAGTTACTTGGAATACAATTCAATATAGAAAAGGCTATAAGCTTATTCTATAGATGATAGAATATGATGTGAAGAGCCGTATGCCTTAATAGGGCACGTACGGTTCCGTTGAGGAGCATGGGCGGAAACGCCTATGCTTACTCAAGATTAATATGTTTGTTTATTTTTACTATTTATCAATTCTTTTGGAGAAAAAAATGAGAGCAATGAATTCTTATTATTATGATTTTAAGCTTGACAAAAATGGTCCTCATAAAGTTTCAATAGAAAGTTATATTGAAAAGGAAAAACTTGCACTCATGATTATTGATATGCAAAATTACATGACAAGGCATAAATATACGGGTAAGTGGAGTTCGAGAGGTTCGGAGGATTATTACAACAGATGTGAAAAAATAGTGATGGGTAATCTAGTAAAGTTGATTAATTTTTTTAAGAAAAATAATATAAAAATAATTTATACAAGAATTGCTTCTTTGGATGAAAATTTTTCAGATGCTCCTTCTACTGCCAAAAAAAATCTTGTTGATGATGATAATGTCGATATTGAAGGTAGAAGATGGACCCTGCACTTTAGTGATGAGGCAAGTTTGATTGATGACAGGATAAAACCATCAGAAAATGATATCGTAGTTTTAAAAACAGGAAGCGGGGCTTTTTGTTCGTCGGAAATGGATCTAATTTTAAGAGCTAATAATATTTCAAGGATTATTTTTTCCGGAGGACTTACGGATGCTTGCGTTGCATCTACAGTAAGACAAGCCTGGGACAGAGGATACCTCTGTACTGTTGCAGAAGATGCCTGCATAGCTTCCTGTAAAGATGACCATGATGCTGAAATAAGGATTTTAGGAAAGTATTACGCCTGGATCACAGATACATGCAATTTGATAGATAAGTTAAACTGCTATCAAAAATAATCTATAACTATCTATTTTATTGTAAAGCATGCTGAAAAATTATTAGAAATTATAGAACAATATATCCAGGAAAAAAATCCGCAATTAAAATTAGAAATTAAATTCCTGGTAAAAAGTTCCTATTAAATGCTGAGGGGATAATTATTTAAAAATTCAGAGGGAGACAAAACATTGATATTTTTACATATTTCATGTGGAAAATGCTTTTTATTTCCTGTAATAATAACATCTATTTTCCCAGCAAATGCAACTTCCAGAAATGGTTCGTCGTCCTTATCAGAAAGTGATTCTTTTAAAGGTATTGTGGTAATATATATGCCTTCTTCTTTTATCTGAGCAATAATTGATTCTATATATTTAGAGTTAATATTAAATTTTTTTCTTTTTAATACTTCTTCATATTCTTTTAATATCCAAGTGTCATAAGCTAATTTTATTTTTCCGGATAAAATAAGATTGATAATTTTGGAGGATTCACTAAAAGATTTAATTAAACCGGAAATGATTACATTAGTATCTACTACTATAATCACCTGCTTCTCTCCGATCTTGCAGATTTTATTTCTTCTCCAATTTCTTCTTCAGTCAGCTTATCAATCCCTTTTAAAGCAGATTCCTTCTGTATTTCCTCCAGGGCCAACAGTGATCTGGCTCTTCTAAGAATCGCAATGGTGCTTTCCAGATTTTCACCGTCTATCGGATTTAAAATAGCTATAGGCTTTCCATTTGAAGTAATAACAATATCCTTGTCAATTTTTAATTGTTTCCATATATCACCAGGCCTTATCCTGAAATCCCTTACACTTACAAACTTCATTAAAATTCCTTTCTTTATAATTTTGCTACAATTGATATACTTATTATCCTACAACTTGTCAATTTAAGATATATAAATTCTGTGATTCAGCCATAAAAATATAAAAATTCCAAAAAATTATCACATTATACAATTGTCTTCTAATAAACTTTAAATAAAAATTAGAAATTTAAGAATATAAATTATAAAGATTATTTTTTAGGTTAGTAAAATAGAGAACCAGTAAATTTTCCTGAATTTTAGATTTTGAAATATATAATGTTGATGACTTATATTTAGCTTTAAATTGCAATCTGTTTTGAGTACAAATGTACTCAAATTGGAATACAATTACAATAGATGTGAAAAAATAGTAATGCCTAATCTAGTAAAGTTGATTAATTTTTTTAAGAAAAATAATATGAAAATAATTTATACAAGCATTGCTCCTTTAGTCTCATCATTTATTCTATCGTAACTATTTTAGTATACAATGTGTTCAGAGGAGTGGGTTCACTCCATTTTCTTTATATTTCGGATCTATTTGAATTTTATCTTCTTTTTCTTTCATATATAAATTTATATATAAATAAATAGTAAATATTTATTAAATTTTACCATTATTTTTGAATTTCATCTTAAATATATTAAATTTTTAATTATTTTTTAGTTAAGCTAATCTTACTTCCTATCTTTGACAAAGGTGGAGAAGTATTGCTATACTATGGAGGAATCACAACCCAATCTATGAACCAGAAAACGTTAATATTATCTTAAGGTAAATGTTATAAAATGATTCTAAGGTCATTATTATACAGGTAAATAAATAATTACAGAGGAGTGTAAAACGATGCCATTTATTAAACTTGAAGCAGGTAAGATTGACAAAGATAAAAAAGAAAAACTGATTAGTGAATTTACTAGAGTAGCTAGTGAATAGCTAGTGAAACGCTAGACATTCCAGAAGAAGCTTTTATTGTATTAATTAAAGAAAATGATACAGATAACTGGGGCCTCGGTGGGAAAGTACTTACCAAGGTAATGGCAGAAAGAGCTAACAAGAAATAATAGTTAAAACCCTCTACCTAATTGCAGGCAGAGGGTTTTATTTTTTAAGATAATAAGAAGGATTATTTAAGATAATGATAATGGAAAACACCAATTTGCTAGAATTAGACTTAGAAGAATCAAGAAAAAATATAATTGATTTTATAAGAAAACACGCAACAGACCTTAATAAGCAGGGCGCTGTAGTGAGATTAAGCGGCGGTATCGATTCTGCGCTAGTTTTTTATGCGTTGAAGCATTAAGTGCAAGTAAAGTTATTGCTGTTATGCTGCCTGAAAGGGACTCTAGCCCAAGAAATATCAAAGATGCAAAAAAGTTTGCACAGGAACTTGGAGTAAGGATCATTTATAAAAAAATAACCAATATATTATCCTTAATAGGTGTATACAGACTTTATCCTCCCACTTTCT
>JAPLCN010000144.1 GCA_026392215.1 Actinomycetota bacterium
TAAACGAAAAAGAAAAAGAAAAAGTTAAAATCGGAGGCGTTGGATCTAAAGTATTGTTTTACTTTAAGTACCTGCCGTTAAAAATATCTTTTAAGAACTCTCCCGTCCCGGGTACAGACATAAATGAAAAAGATGAATACCCTGGGGTAATAAAGGGACTTAACATCAGGGAAAACAAAATTACAAGTGAAGATCCTGATACATATGAAGGCAGCCCAGACAGGCAGAATTTGTTTAAGTTCGCAAACAAAAGCTTTAAATATTTAAGCGGGTTTTATGACGCACAAAAGGATGCAGACAGGAACATAACAAGAAAAATAAAAAATGAAGCTCTTGCCGGTGTTCCTGTTGCAGATAAAAATGATGATATCAATCTGGAAATCATGGTTTTATTTATTAAACCTTCTGCAATCCTTAAAATTTCACTGGAAGATGAAGAGATTATAAGCCTTGCAGGTAATGATTTAAAGTTTAATAGCGTAAATTCTACGGGGGAAAATATCAGCAGCAATATTGAAGCTATAGAAAAAGATGCCGGCGATATTGACAGTAAAATAAGTGATAAAAATAATGATAATAAATCAGCAAATGATTTAACATTTAAGACAATTAACATAAGGATTCCAAAAGAAAAATTCAACTACTGCCAGGATATAGTAAACAGCTGCGGCAGCATGATAAACAAGTCTTTTTATGCGAGGGAAATTGGTTATGAGAGTTTTGATAAAAATACTTCTGACAAACCTGCCGAAGTTTTTGCTTTGCCGGGCTCAAGCTTTATAATAAAAAAAGAGCTTATAGAAGAAGAAGGGCTTTTTGATGAAAAGTTTTTTACTTATTACGAGGATATTGATTTTTTCTGGAGAGTAAGGCTTAAGGGATGGAGATTTTTTACAGAGCCCAAATCGGTTGCAAGACATTTCCATTGCGGATCAGGCGAGGAGTGGTCATATAGTTTCACTTACCATGTTTTAAGAAACAGGCTTTTAATGATATATAAATGCAGCTGGTTCTTAGGCTTTTTAAAAAATTATTTAAGTTTTTGCGCTTCTGCATTTATTAATCTTGTTTATTTGGCTGCAGCTAAAATCAGGGGAAGAAATTCGGATAGAACAGACATTCCAATCAGACTGAAGATATTTTTTGAATTTTTTGTTTTAATGGTTTCATGTCTTGGAAAAAGAATTAAAATAAGAACAGGTACCCGTATTTCAGATAAAGAAATTAAAACATGGCAGGAAAATTTTTAATGACGCTTTTTTGACGATATACCAGCATTATTTGAAGTATAAAGCATATTTTAGAATTATTTAGTTTTAAAAAATTTCATTGTTTGTCAGCCGATCTAGCTGATAATTTAATAAAGCGTAAATACTTATTAAAGGAACAAGTTGATGCTTAAGATAGGCATTTATGACAGGTATTTAAATACACTTGGCGGCGGGGAAAGGTACAGCTGCAAGATGGCAGAAATCCTTTCAAAAAAAATACCGGCAACGGTTGATCTGATCACAGATATTTACAGCAACCTGGAAGATGTTTCAAAAAGGCTCAATCTTGATTTAAGCAAAGTCAACCTGAAGATCTTTCCCTTTATTTCTGAAGATTATGCATCAAAGATAACAGGCAGCTATGATATTTTTATAAATGCCACTTATTTGAGCTCGCTTCCTGCAAGCGCCGGATATAATATTTATCTGTGTTATTTCCCTACATCTTTCAGCTCGGATTTTAAATTCATACACAGGTTTCTCCTACTGTTCTTCAGGCTGCCTGCAATATGGCTTTTTAAAATTGCAGACAAAATGATTGAAAGCTCCAGCTTTATGGAAGTAAAAGAAGGCCTATATGACGTAAAAAGATTTATGTTAAAGAGAGGAAGCTGGAGTTCGGGCAGGGTTATATTTAAAGTAAAAAACTTCAGTTTAAAAAACATTTATTTCGGCAAATTAAATTTAGGCTTTAAGAATCCCCCCAGTTCTCAAATTAAGGAAATGAACGTAACAGTAAAAGTCTTTTCAACAGGCAGGGATGGTTTTGACACTCGTGATGAAAGTGCTGATTTTGAAATGGAAAACGAAGGCAATTTATTTTTTGAAAAAAAATTCCTGCTGAAAAGTGAGGAAAAAATAAACTTTGAAATTCCTTTAACTGCAGAAAACGGCAACATGATTTTAATAACTTCTGATACATTTATCCCATCACAGCTAAGTAAAGTTGTGGTGGATTCAAGAGAGCTTGGAGTAGTCGTATATGATAATAACAGATCAAGTGTTTTAAAAAAAATAATTCTTAAAGTGTTGGGTTTTATTCCATTATTTCTGGTTACATATCCTTCAAAACTTAAGTTTCTAAGTAGTTATCAGAAAGTTCTTTCCATTTCAAATTACTCACAGTACTGGGTTAAAAAGTTTTGGAGGAGGGAAAGCACGATTTTATTTCCACCCGTTGACATTGGAAGCTTTTACAGTAAAAAAAAGGAAAAAATAATATTAAGCGTCGGGAGGTTTTTCCCGGAGCATCACAACAAAAAACAACTTGAACTGGCACGGGTATTTATTGAGCTTTGCAGGCAGCATCCTGAAGAAATGAAGGGTTACGAACTTGTGCTTGCAGGAGGTCTTGAAAACAGAAAAACGCATCTGGATTATGTTGATAAAATTAATGAAATTTCAAAAGGCTTCCCAATAAGGATAATGGCAAATATACCATGGAGTGATCTGGTGGAAATGTTTGCAAAGGCAGAAATTTTCTGGCATGGATCAGGCATAGGCGAAGACGAACAGAAACATCCTGAAAAATTTGAGCATTTTGGCATAACTACTGTTGAAGCAATGGCGGCAGGCTGCATTCCGATTGTAATAAACAAGGGCGGACAGAAGGAAATTATAAGCGAAGCAAAAAACGGATATAAATTTGAAAATTTTAACGAACTTAAAGAAAAGACACTGATGGTTATTAAAAATCCCCAAAAGTTAAATGAGATAAGGGAAAATGCTAAAAAAGATTCAAGATTGTTTTCAAATGAAGTTTTTGAAAAAAACCTTCTTGAAATAATAAAAATTGTGAGTATGGCATTAAATAAAAACGTCTGATATAAAAAAGTAAAAATTATAAAAAATAAATTACAAATAAATGGCTGATGTCAGTTTTATAATTGTTAATTACAACAGTCTGGCTTATATCAAAGACCTGTTAAAAAGCTTTGAAATTTTCAACACCAGCCGTCAAGCTCCAGATATTTATTCAAAACCTGATTCTTTAAAATCTGATACATTAAAATTTGAAATAATTATTTTTGACAATGGCTCTATTGACGGCAGCACGCAGTTTATTGAGAAAGAAGCTGAAATAAATAAAAATATTACATTAATAAAATCCAAATCAAATGTAGGGTTTTGCAGGGGATCAAATGAAGGCGCAAAAAATGCTGGCGGGAAGTATTTAATTTTTTTAAATCCGGATACAAAAATATTAAGCAGTAACCTGGAAAGTCTGATTAATTTTTTTAAAGAAAAAGAAAAAAATGGTGAAAAGGTTGGAGTGTTGGGAGCAAAAACCATAAATATTGATGGGACTTTGCAATACAGCTGCAGATCATTTCCTACAATTGCCAGGCAGTTTTTTGAGAGCTATTTTCTTTTTAAAATATTTAAAAAATCCAGACTTTTCGGCTCATATTTCATGACATGGTGGGACCATGGAAATACCATGGAAGTTGACTGGGTTTCAGGCTCATTTATGTTTATGAAAAAAGAAATTTTTGATTTAACCGGAGGATTTGATGAAGAATATTTCATGTACAGTGAGGATACTGATTTATGCTTGAGGTTAAAAAGAAAAGGATTTAAAAATTATTTTTTTACAGACTATAATATAATGCACCTTGACAGTGCCATAGCTTCAAGAAGTACGTCAACACGCGAGGTTGGAATCTGGAGAAGCAGGAGGCTTTATTTTAAGAAAAACTACAGCGAACTTTTTGCAAGGATCGTAAGTACTATTTATTTTTTTGGGATTTTAAACAGATTGTTCTTATTTATTCTTTTATATATATTTACTCTTAATAAAAGTTCAAGAGAGAAAATAAGGTTATACTTTAATACATTAAACAATTATACTTAAAACATAGAAAGATAGTAAAAGGAATTTTAAATTGCTGCTGCAAAGTCCAAAAGAAAAACGATACGGGTTTATAAAAAATGTCAGCTTCATTTCTACTGTTTTTAATGAAGAAAAAACAATAGCGGGGTTTTTAAAAAGTTTTTTTGAGCAGGGTTATCTTCCGGAAGAAATGATTTTTGTTGACGGAGGATCAAAGGACAGGACTGCGGATATTTTAAGAGATTTTTTCTTAAATAAAATAAAAAGTGATTTCGGTCTTAAGTCTTCAGAAAATAGTAACGATAACTTTAAGTTAAATACTGAAAGCAGCGTAAAACTCATCAACAGTTTTGAGGTAAAGTTTTGCGGGGAAAACAACGAAAACAGCTTTAAATTATCAGTTAAATTGCTTCAGAAAAATAATACAGGCATTTCAGAGGGAAGAAACATTGCAATAAGAAATGCCAATTGTGAAATAATATGCGCAAGTGATGCCGGCTGTGTTTTTGATAAAAACTGGGTTTATGAAATTACAAAATTCATACTCTCAAATATAAAAGCAGAAAATAATGAAAACACTGCCATGGTTTATGATGTTGCCGGCGGCTACAGCCGGCCGATTGCTATCTCCTTTATGGAAAAAATTCTGTCAATGTGCATAATGCCACAGTTAAAAGAAATAAAACCTAAAAAGTTTATGCCTTCTTCAAGAAATATAAGCTTCAGGAAATCAGCATGGGAGAAAGCCGGATGTTATCCTGAAAACCTGGATTACGGCGAAGATATGAAGTTTAATTTTAATTTGAAAAATGAAGGATATAATATCAGGTTTAATCCGGATGCAGTTGTATTCTGGAGAATGCGCGAAAATATTATTCTGGTTTTTAAACAGTTTTTCAGATATGCAAAAGGAGATGCAAAAGGGGGAATGTATCCTTGCAGGCATCTTATCAGGTTTTTATCAGTTTTTGATTTTGCTGTTGTTCTGGTAATTTCAATAATTTTCAGCCCATGGTTTCTATTACTTTACGTTCCTTTTTTTGCAGCGTATGTTTTTAAGCCATTTTCAAGGGTAAATATCACCTTTAAGCATCAAAAAAACAGCATTGACAGATTTTTTGTAAAAATTGCTGCTCTCTTTTTTGCCCCGGCAATGCTTATTTATATAGATATTGCCAAAATGGCAGGCTATATATTTGGTCTTGTAAAAAGATAAATATTGTGTTAAGAATAAAATAAAGTAATATAATAATTGTTTAAATTATTTGCTGCAAATAAATTTTAATATTTACTTATATTATTTGTTGCATTTATTATAAATTAGTATTAATATTTTAGTTAATAAAAATTTTGTTATAATAATAATATATTTTTAAGATTTTTTGTTGTATTGTTTTATTTCAATATAAAAAATATTATTAAATTTTTATTAATATTTAGTTAACCATTTGTAATTAATATTTATTTTTAAAGGGGGATAAAATGGAAAATAACGAAAAAATATCTGATATTGTTCTTAGGATAGACACTAATGATTTGAGGATTAATTTAACAAAATATTTAACCGAAAATCTGGGTGATACTATTTATATTACCAGATATAACAAACTTGTTGCAGAGCTAAGAGTTTATAATGAAGAAATAAAGAGAAAAACTGAACTAAGGCTTGCTAAGAAAATGGTTGAAGATGCTGAAAGAGAAAAAAAATAAGACATTTATCAGCTTTTTATCGGTGATTTATTATTTATTTTTAAATATTTGCACAGCAGGTTTCTTCAAATCTAAATGGTATCTTATTTGAAATCACATAATTTATAGACTCGCTTGCAGGAAAAGCAATAACATTGATTCCAACATTTAAGAGGTCAATTTCCAATTGGCCTCTTTTGTTTGTCATGGGTTTTGCACATCCGAATGTAATAGGAACGCCCGGCATCAGATTTCTTGCAAATGATATGAGGGTTACTATTTCTTTTTCATAAGTACCTTTGCTTTTTAAAAAATCAGTTTTCATATCTGCAAGGTTTATTTCTTTTGTGAGTTTTTTTAATACAACAAATACAAGACTGTCCACTCCAATTTTTGAAACCAGGCGAACTGCATCATATTCACTTTCAATTTTTCCATGATCAAGCCCTATTATTATATGAGGAGCGATTTTGTTTCCTGCTTTTTTCAGGTTTTCAAGAGTCACGAAGTAATCCTGGGGAGAAGCATGGGGAAGATTGTAAACCGTTTTAATTGCGTTGCTGCTGGAAATAACATTAGCAAGCACTCCGTCAATGCCGCTATCTTTTATTTCTGCAGCTTCGGTAAAGTCAACAAAACCGGCATGTGCGTAAATTTTAAGGTAAGGGTAATTGCTTTTTATTTTTTTAAGAGTGCCCAGGTAATCTCTTAGAGGAAGTTTGCCATTTTTATCAAAGCCCCCGCTGATTAAGAAACCTTTAAGTTTTCCGGTCTTTAACTTACCATATATAAAATTTTCCAGCATGGCGGAGCTTGTTAAGAAATCCATGCCCTTGAGCAGATGGGTTTTGCAATGAGGACAGTTTAACTCGCACTTTTCCCCTGTAATGCTTATATTAAGGAAGCTGCCCAATGTATTTTTATAATAATCGCTTATAAAAGTCTTGGAGCCAGGGACTGCAAAAATTATTTCCTTTTTTAAATGCTTTTCCACTCTTTTTTATGCTGGAAGATTTCAGTTTAATATTATTAAAAAATAAAGCCGCTTTTTTTTATTTCTTTCGCACTTTTTAGCAAAACTTTAGATTAAATCCCAATTTTTACGGCACTACATTTTGTATTTTTTTATTATACACGGAGTTACTCGTCTTTTAATATCCGGCATTTTTAATTCTTTATTTCAAACAACAATTTTATTTGCTGCCTTATAAGCTCTTTTTCATCTTCACCTGGCATATACGGATAATTTCTGAATGTTTCCGAAGGCCTTTCATTAGCAAGAGGCCTGTTGCACGCAGCAATATTCTTATCTTTGCCCATACACCCCGATGTCATAAAGGCAAAACCTTCCTTTATTATTTCCTCAATATCATAATCAAAACCAGAAACGACGTCATTTTCATCAAACCTTATTTTATCCATACTTAAATTCTTTTCATTAATCAGATACCGGGCAATCTGAATTTTCCGGTACTTTAAAAGCTCCGGGGGATTTAACTTTTCAAGTGCGCTGAAAGCTTCAGGATAAAAGGAAAACAAATGTGTTTTTGCTCCACTATGATGGGCTTTATAAATTGTTTCAACCATTTCTTTTTCGGTTTCACCAAGCCCTGTTATCAGATGGATTCCAACGTTGTATCTTCCGAAAACCTCGACAGCTAAGTCAAGCACCTGCCAGTATTTTTCCCATTTATGCGGGCCTCTGACTCCCTCTCCCCTGAATTTTTTAAAAAGTTCTTCAGTTGCAGCATCAATTGCTATTCCTGCCATGTCCGCCCCTGCATTTTTTAATTCTGACAGCTGATCTTTACTGTATATTAATGTGGGGGTAAGAAGAACGCTTACAGGGTGCGGCAAATTTTCTCTTATTTTTTTTATAATTGTAAGGCAGTCATTAACGGCATTTGAATTGGTTACCATTGAAACGCAAATGCGCTCAAAACATCCGGCATTTACTACGGTTCTTTTAATAATTTCATCAAGAAGATATATGGGCCATTTAACCCTGATAAAAGTTCTCACTTTTTTCTTTACGGAGCCATTTGACTGATCCTGCTGGCTTGACAAACCGCAATAAGCACATCTTCCAATGCATTTTTTATCATAAACAAGGAGAAGGTTCAGGCCTGTAAGTTTTACTTTTTCCTTAAAACTTCCGGATTCAAGCCCTAAAGTTATTGCTGCTGCAAGGCTTGTCTGAATATATTTCGGGCTGTTCATATTTTTATTGTTCTTGATTTAATCAATTTCATTCAATAATATTAGTAATAGAAATAATACATATATTTAAAATCGGCAATAATTATAACAAGTCAGGAATTAAAATACTTAAAAATGATAAAAAATGAAAAATCTTTCAGAAATTAAAGAAATATTGTCTGAGCACAAGGCAGATATCAAAATAAAATATAATATTAAAGAGATTAGTATATTCGGTTCTTACGTGAAAAAAAAACAAAAAAGGACTAGCGATGTCGATATTTTAGTGGACTTTGAAAAACCGGTTAGCCTTCTTCAGATTGTTTCGCTTGAGAATTATCTTACTGACATCCTCGGCGTTAAAGCTGATGTTGTTCCAAAAAAGAATATAAGGAAAGAATTAAAAGAATCCATTTTAAGGTTTTGTTAGAAATAGAAAAAAATTTTTTATAATTATTTTTTACAATAGCTTAGTTTAGCGAAATAATTATTCTTAACAAAATTCCAGTACCGAAAATCCAGGATTACTTATCCTTTGCCAGTTTATTTTTGCTTGTCAAAAATCATGCTGCTTATGATAATAACAGCATTAAATAAAAGGGAATGGGTAAATTTGGAAAAAGACAGAATTTTTAGAGTGATAGATACCGGAGAGCTTAGTGCTGCAGAGAACATGGCTCTTGACAGCATAATTCTTGAACTACGGGAAGAAAAGATTGTGCCTAATACTATAAGGTTTTTAAGCTTTAATCCTCATAGTGCACTTATCGGGCAGTTTCAAACTGTTGCAAAGGAGATACGGACTGATTTTTGCAGGGAAAACGGAATTGATGTTAATAGAAGAATAACCGGCGGAGGCGCATTATACTGGGATACAAAAGATGTAGGCTGGGAAATTTTTGCAGCAAGGGAAGGAATTTTTAAAGTTAAAAATATAGAAAATTTTTATAAGATGTTCTGTAATGCAGCTTCAGACGGAATAAACAGGCTTGGAATAAATTCAAGCTTCAGACCCAGAAATGATATAGAAGTTGGGGGAAGAAAAATTTCCGGTTCAGGTGGAACTTCAATAAGTGAAGCATTCATGTTCCAGGGTACTTTACTGGTTGATTTAAATATTGAAATGATGCTTAGAGCTTTAAGGATACCGGTTGAAAAATTAAAATACAAGGAAGTCAATTCTTTAAGGGACAGAATCACCTGGCTTTCAAGAGAACTTGGATACTGCCCTTCAAGGAAAGAAATAATTGAAAAAATGCTGGAAGGATTTGCAGGCTCATTGGGATTTGATTTTTATTGGGGAGAGCTTTCAGATATTGAAAAGAAAAAGCTTGCAAAAAAACTGCCATATTTCAAGAGCAAGCTTTATGTAAATAAGATTAAGGATAAAAAAAGTTATTATTTTTTAACTTCATTTTCCAGATCCCATAAGAAAGTAATAAAGTGCAGCGCCAATATGGATATAAAGAGGAAAGTAATAAGAAGCCTTTATTTCAGCGGTGACTACTTTCTTTATCCGGGAAGGGTTTTAAATGATATGGAGGCAAGGCTGAAAAATATCCCGGCAGACAAGGATATTTTTAAAAAAGAAATACACAATTTTTTTAAAAGCTATCCTGTTAAAATTGAAGGAATCAGTGAAAGAGATATTTCTGAAGTCGTAAATATCTGCATTGATAAGATCGGTTTTAAAAAATACAGGATACCCCTTAAATATTTTAATGATATTTACCTGATAAAAAGTGAATTTTCTGATAAGGACAGGATTGAAGTATTTCTGCTGCCATATTGTTCAAAATTGCCTGAATGCAGGTTCAGAAAGAAAAATGGCTGCAGCATTTGCGGAAAGTGCTCAACCGGAAATGCAATAGACATTGCTAAAAAGTATAATATAAAAACCAAAACCATATTAAGTTATGGAAATTTAAAAGATACATTGCGTGAGCTAAAAAAAAGCGGTGTAAAATATTTTGGCGGAAGCTGCTGTGAAGCATTTTATATCAAGCACAAGGATGATTTTGACAGGATAGGACTGGGCGGCATATTGTTAAATATTGAAAACAAAACCTGCTATGATCTGGGAAGGGAAGCCGTTGCCCATGAAGGCAAATTTGAAGGCTTCACTGACCTTAAGCTTGATTTGCTTGAAAGAGTATTTAAAATATTAACCTGAAATTAATATACATATAAAGATATAGCTAGCAAACGTTTATAGCAAATTACTAAACATAACTTTTATACTTAATGCGGCAGATTAATTTGCTATAGTATTTTTGCAGAAACTTAAAATATATAAATAGTTTTTGGTGAATAATTGATCAAAAAAGCCAAACTTAAGAAAATTATAAGCACAATTTAAGTGAATCATTTGATAAGAATTGAAATTTTCACCAATAACTAAATAGTTTTATTTATTATTAATAATAATTAACCAGGCTGTTTGGGAAAATAACTAAAATTAAAATAATGGAAGGTAACATTTATGACGTGGCAATAATCGGGGCCGGCCCTGCCGGGGCAAGCCTTGCTTATTTTTTATCCGGGTTTAATTTAAAAGTCGCCCTTATTGAAAAGAAAAAATATGCTGATACTCCGGTAAGATGCGCTGAACTTGTTCCGAAAGCAATAACACAGTTATACGGTGATAAAATTGACGGAATTAATAATGAAGTCAGCCAAATGGAAACATATATTGAAGGCAGCCTGGCAAATATAATAAAATCCCCAGGCTTTATTCTGGACAGGAACATATTTGTTGATTTTCTGATAAAAAGTTTTTTAAAAAAAGGCGGAACATATTTAAACTCATCAACTTTTTTAAATGCCTTGCATCTGGATAATAGCAGACAAAAGCATAAAAGTGATTTAAGCGTAAAACTTGCTGAAAATAGCAGCAGAAAATTTTTATCTGCAAATATACTGAACGGGATTTCAATAAAAGTTAAGCAAAAAGATAAAATTATAAACTTAAAAACAAAAATTTTAGTTGGAGCAGATGGTCCGAATTCTGCGGTTGCTAAAATCATGAACTCTTTTTCTGATACTGATAATAAAGTTCAAAAGAAAATTCCATCAGGCAGTTGTTATATTGCAGGTTTTCAGGAAAACCTTACAAAAGAAACAAATTATGAAAACAATACAAAAATATTTTTTTATCCGCATCTTACCTGCGGCTACGGATGGCTGTTTCCAAAAAAAAGCAGTATTAATATAGGGGTGGCAATAAGCATGGAAGCTGTGAAAAGAGATGGTTTAAAAAATACTTACCAAAGATTTAAAAATGAATTAATAAAAAATAATGCTATCAGTGGAAATGAAAAACAAAATGGTGTTATTTCCGGCCTGGTTCCAGTCAGTGGTATCAGCCCTGAAGTTGTTAAAGATAATGTTATGCTTATTGGTGATGCTGCAGGGCTTTGCAACCCGATAACAGGTGCAGGCAATTTTAATGCTGCAGTTTCTGCAAAAATTGCTTCAGAATATATAAAAAAAGCTTTAAGCTCAAGCAGTCTTAATGTTTTAAAAGAGGCTGACAAGGAGATTAATAACTTTTTTAATGTAAGTCTTTCTCACGGCCGGAGTAAAAGGAAAATGCTTGAAGCAAACTGGACAACAAATGATTTTGAAGGCCTGATTAAAAAAACATGGATATCTTTTAGAGATTACTGGCACGAAAGATAAATGACTTACAAAAAACTAAATTAATCAACAATAACTAATTATCCTAATCGGAATTGACACTCTCTACGGCTAAAGCCAGGAGATTCTTAAGTGGTTAGCGCCCTCTGTCCGTTTCCGTTTCGGGCAACCCTTAAGTTTGGGGCTGTGTCAGATAGCCCATCCCGAGAAGGATATACAATCTCGGGCAGCGATGCTGTTACCACATCGCCAGATAGTTTTACTTATAAGATTTTATGTATTTCAAGATTTGGAAATACAACCTCATATCTTATCAAAGAACTATTTATAGCGTGCGGCATTAAGCCACAGGCTCGGTTGATTGCTCAACTATAAAAAGTTTATCAAAAATGAAGAATATTGTCAAAAAAAACTGCCATTCATCTCCATGATTGAAATCGGGAGCTTTCTGGCAAGAAAGAGTGTAAGGAAGCAAGAGAACCGTCCCCTTGCTTCCTTCTTACATAAATTTTTTAATATGATAAAATATGCACAATTAATAATTTGGATAATTAAATTGCTTAAAGCAAAACTGCTTTCAGGAGTGATTATTTGCAGGATTTAAAAGAAAATATAAAAGATTTTAGTACTCAAAAACCTGACAGGCAAAAGGTTGTTTCAATTATTATTGTAAGTTTTAACAGCCTAAAATTTTTAAAAAAATGCATTGATTCAATAATAAAATTCCCGCCCAGGCTTACCGAAGACCAGTATGAGATCATTATTATTGACAATAACTCCAGTGATGGTTCAGCAGAGCTTATTGAAAAGAATTACTTCAAATACAGTTTTGTAAAGTTAATAAAAAATAATGCAAATATGGGTTTTTCCTATGCAAACAACCAGGCAATAAAAAGTACAAATTCCAGGTATTTTCTTTTTATTAACAGCGACACTGAAGTATATGAAAATTCCATAAGCGGATTAATTGAATTTTTTGAAGAATCCGCCGTGAAAGGAATAAATATCGGGGTTGCAGGTCCTAAAATAATCAATTCTGACGGTTCAATCCAGCTTTCATGCAGGCGGTTCCCTTCTTTTATCAATGCTGCTTTTTATACCATTCTTGCAGGCATAAAGCCGGATAATAAATTTTCAAGAAGGTATAAACTGGCGGATGCTGACAGAAGCCAGCCGTTTGAAGTTGACTGGGTATCAGGTTCTGCAATGATGGTTTCAGGAAATGCCATTGGTAAAGCGGGCATGTTTGATGAGAAATATTTTATGTATGTTGAAGATGTTGATTTATGCTACAGAATGTGGCAGAAAAAACTTATGGTTTATTACTATCCTTTTGTAAAGGTGCTTCATCACATCGGGGGCAGCGGAGAAAATAACTTAGTTCTCCCGCAGGTAAGAATGCAAAAAAGTGTAATGTATTTCTATATTAAAACGTATAAAAAAAGCTGGAAAATAATCCTTATCCCTCTGGTGTATCCTGTTCTGGGTTTTAGAATTCTAATAACTTATTTAAAAAACATTAATAAAAAAAAATAAAGATTTTTTAGTTTAAAGCTGCTATTGTTTTTTGATTTATAACAAAAATAAATATAGAATATTATTCACAACAAAGACGGTCTGTTTATTAAATTAAAAATTAAGGCAAAGCTTAATAAAATAAGGATAAATAGCGCAAATTCTGGTATAAATTATGTTATTAATTTCAGGAAAAATATGATACTTGGCATAACGACTAGAAAGGGAATAATTTTTTGAGAATTTTAATTACCGGCATCAATGGTTTTGTAGGTGGTCATCTTGCCAATTTTCTATATAATAAGAATGAAAGCTATGAAATAGTAGGGCTTGATTTAAATACCTCTGATTTTTTTACACGGTTTCAGGGCAGGATGGGAAAAATAAGGCTTGTAAATATTGACTTGACTGATGCCGTAAAAATTGAGGAGCTTATAAAAGAGTTCAAGCCGGAGCAGGTTTATCATCTTGCTGCGCAGGCTTCTGTGAGCGAATCATGGAAAAACCCGATTGAGACTTTTAAGGTCAATGTTTTTGGCGGGGTCAATATTCTTGAAAGTATCAGAAAATTTTATGCCATCTGCAAGTTTCTTTCTGTCTGCACTGCTGAAGAATATGAAATAATGAAAAATAACGGGTGTGCAATTGCCGAGGACGCAAAAATTTCTCCATCAAACCCTTATGCGATAAGCAAGTCAGCACTGGACTTTTTTTCCACCACTTATTTTACCGCATACAAAATTCCTGTTTTTGTAAGCCGTTCCTTTAATCATATAGGTCCAGGGCAATCTGAAAGATTTGTGTGTTCGGATTTTGCAAGGCAGATAGCAGAGATAGAAAAAGGAGTAAGAGAGCCAAAGATCTATGTCGGCAATCTTGCTGCATACAGGGATTTTCTGGATGTAAGGGATGTCATAAAGGCTTATTATTGCATTATGAACAAGGGCAAAGCCGGAGAAGTATACAATATATGCTCGGGTGAAAAACAAAGGATTTCTGATTTGCTTGACATACTGCTGTCTTTCAGCAGTAAAAAAAATATAGAAATAAAAATAGATAATTCAAAGTTAAGGCCTATTGATAACGAAGTAATATATGGAGATAATTCAAAATTAAAAAAGCACACAGGATGGAATCAGGATTATACAATTAAACAAGCTTTAAAAGACACGTTAGAATATTGGAGGCAAAAAGTATGAAAGCAGTTATACTTGCAGGGGGTTTTGGAACCAGAATCAGGCCGCTTACTTGTTTAAATCCCAAACCGATGCTGCCGTTAGTAAATAAACCATTCATGCATAATTTTATTTCATGGGTTAAATCACATGGAATCAAGGACATCATTTTGTCAACAGGCTATCTTCCGGGAGTTTTTGAAGATTATTTCGGGGATGGTAAAAATTTTGGAGTTAAATTAACTTATGTTACTGAAGAAGTTCCGCTGGGGACATGCGGGGCAGTCAAAAATGTTGAAGGCTATCTGGATAACGAAAGCTTTATGGTTTTTAACGGGGATGTATTATCGGGAATCAATCTGAGCGAAATGATGAAATACCATAAGGATAAGAAGTCTGATATAACAATAGCGCTTACTCCGGTTGAAGACCCCACTTCTTACGGGCTGGTTCCTATTGACAAGGACGGCAGAGTTGAAAAGTTTCTTGAAAAGCCAAGCTGGGATGAAATGACAACCAATTTAATTAATGCAGGGGCATATATCATTGAGCGGAACCTGCTTGATCTGGTGCCGTCTAAAGAAAACTACTCTTTTGAAAGAGGGCTTTTCCCCAATGCGCTTGAGATAGGCTACAGGATTTACGGGCATGTTTCAAATGCATACTGGCTTGATCTTGGAACCCCGGCAAAATACCTTCAGGCCCATCAGGATATATTAAACGGGAAGATAAGCTTTAATTTTCAGGGAGAAGAACTTTTTAAAAATATTTACCTGGGAAAATTTTCCAAATTCCATAAGGAAAGCCTGTTGTCGGGACCTATAGTAATAGGTGAAAACTGTGTTATTGAAAGCGGAGCAGTCATAAATCCCTTGACAGTAATTGGAAATAACTGCCACATCTTAAGCGATGCACATATAAGCGGAAGCATTATCTTTGACGGCTGCAAGGTTGGAAGAGGCTGCATAATAAAGGATTCAATATTATCTTATAATGTTCAGGCGGGAGATAAGGTAATCATAGAGGGCAATTCCGTTATCGGAGACAACACAATAATAAGTGACGGCAATATTTTTAAAAACGGCATCAAGATCAATATAAATTCAAATATTAATCCGGGCGAAATCAGTTTTTAATTTTTTAAATAGCTTTTAGGTTTTGTAAAATTAAATTAAGGGCACATAAAAATTAATATTAATTTAAATATTTAAGGAGGCTTTTTTGAAAAAAGCGCTTATTACAGGAATTACAGGCCAGGACGGCTCATATCTTGCAGAGCTTTTACTTGGTAAAGGCTATGAAGTTTACGGCATGGTAAGACGCTCATCTACAGAAAATTTCGGCAGGATCGAACATATAAGGGAAAAGATAAAATTCCTGCAGGCAGACTTGCTTGACCAGTTTTCTATAGTAAGTGCGGTTAAGGAAGCAAACCCTGATGAAATATATAATCTTGCAGCACAATCCTTTGTTCCGACTTCATGGGACCAGCCGGTGCTGACAGGAGAATTTACCGCACTTGGCGTTACGCGCATTCTTGAAGCAATAAGGCACGTAAACAGGGGAATCAAATTTTACCAGGCATCAAGCTCTGAAATGTTCGGCAAGGTACTGGAAGTTCCGCAAAAAGAAACTACACCTTTTTATCCGAGAAGCCCTTACGGGGTTGCAAAAGTTTACGGGCATTATATAACTGTAAATTACAGAGAAAGCTACAATATTTTCGGCTGCTCCGGAATTTTATTTAATCATGAGTCTCCAAGAAGAGGGCTTGAATTTGTAACAAGAAAAGTGACATATAATGCTGTCAGAATTAAACTTGGCCTTCAGGACTTTATTTCTCTTGGAACCCTTGATGCAAAAAGAGACTGGGGTTTTGCAGGAGACTACGTTGAATCAATGTGGCTAATGCTTCAGCAGGATAATCCGGATAATTATGTTGTTGCAACAGGCGAAACCCATACTGTCCAGGAATTAATAGAGGTTGCTTTTGAATATTTAAACCTGGACTGGAAAAATCATATAAAAATCGATCCTAAATTTATAAGGCCGGCTGAAGTTGAACTTCTGATTGGTGACTCAAGCAAGGCAAGAGCTAAACTTGGCTGGAATCCAAAGGTAAGCTTTGAAGGCCTGGTAAAAATGATGGTAGACGCTGATTATAAATTACTTACAGGCAAGTGACGAAAGCAAAAGGAAACAAGAGAACCGTCCCTTTGCTTCTTTTAAGGGAGAGGGAAAATAATTTGGAAAAAATAAAAAATAAAACAATAAAATTTGGAACAGACGGCTGGCGCAGCATTATCGCCAGGGATTTTACATTTGAAAAAGTCCAGCTTATTTCACAGGGGATAAGCGATTATTTAAAAAATAAAAAAAGCCCCAAGGGCAAAAATCCCAAAGTAGTCATTGGGTATGATACAAGGTTTTTGTCAGACTTGTTTGCAAAAAGCGCAGGTGAAATATTTGCTGCCAATGAAATTGAAACTGTATTTTCAGAAACATTTATCCCAACTCCTGTTCTTTCAAATGCTGTTGTTTCAAGGAGTGCCGATCTTGGAATAATGATAACTGCCAGCCACAATCCTTACATGTATAATGGCTATAAAATCAAGGGCCCTTACGGCGGGTCTGCCACAATGGATATAATTAATGATATTGAGGATTTTGTTAACAGCGGTATAAATAACGGGTCTTACCTTGAAAAGGTAAGAATAATAAGTAACAATAATAACTTTGCTGCTTGTTTTAAAACAGACAATTTTATGGCTGACTATAAAAAGCAGATCTTAGGACTGATTGATACAAAGCTTTTAAGAGAAATTGATTTTGATGTTTTAATTGATCCTATGTATGGTGCAGGTCAGGGCATTTACTTCTCAATTTTAAAAGAATTAGGCCTTAAAAATATACACGAGATCCACAATGTCTTTAATCCGTCGTTCGGAGGAATCAATCCGGAACCGATAGGAGACAATATTGCCGAAGCTGTTAACTATGTTAAACAAAACAAAATGAGGGTAGGAATTTGTGTTGACGGTGATGCCGACAGGATTGGCGCCATAGGCGAGGATGGCAATTTTATCAGCTCTCATCATATATTTGCAATAGTTCTTGCTGACTTGATTAAGAATAAAAAAACGAAAGGCAGAGTTATTAAAACTGTTACAACTTCTTCAATTATTGACAGGATGGCAAAGAAAAACAACCTTGAATTATTTCAGACTCCTGTAGGTTTTAAATATATCGCAGAGGAAATAATGAAAGGCGATGTAATTATGGGCGGAGAAGAAAGCGGAGGGCTCTGGATAAACGGCAATATCCCTGAAAGAGACGGAATGCTGATGGGGCTAAAGCTTTTGGAAATAATGTCAAAGGAAAATAAAACGTTAAATAGCATACTGGAAGAGCTTTACAGGGAATATGGCTATTTTGTTTACGAGCGCAACGATTATGAAATTGAAATAAGTGAAAGAGACGAGCTTAAATTGATGCTTAAATTAAAAGTGCCGCTGCTTATTGAGAAAGAGAAGGTAAAAGAAGTCATTGCAATTGATGGCTTTAAATATATTCTTGAAGACGGCAGCTGGCTTATGATAAGGCCAAGCGGAACAGAAGCAGTAGTCAGAGTTTACGGCGAAAGCTCAAATGAAGACAGGCTTAAAGATTTACTGAGAATTGGAAAAAAAGTTATAGAAGGGAAAAATTAAATGAATATTTTAGACGATCTTGAGAAGATCAAAGCTTTAGATCCTGAAGATATGCTTGGGATAGAAGAAAATTTTTACAATCAGTTAAGCCAGGCAAAAATAATAGGTGAAAAGACAGACATATCAAAAATCAGAAGCAGGGATTTTGCAGGGCTGGCATTCCTGGGCATGGGTGGTTCCGGATTTACCGGAGATATATTAAAAAGCCTGGTTAAATATGATATTTCAATTCCGGTAGAAACAGTTAAGGGATATAAGCTTCCTGCCTTTATAAACAAAAACTGGCTGGTAATAGCTGTAAGCTATTCGGGAGGAACTGAAGAAACTGTTGCTGCTGCCAGTGAAGCAATAAAGAGAGGCTGTGAAGTTATATTTTCAACGTCAGGCGGCAAAATGGAAAAACTTGCGCGTGAAAATGATAAATGCCTTGTAAAAGTTCCGCAGGGTTACCAGCCAAGGGCTGCTTCCGGATATTTATTTCTACCTTTATATATATTGCTAGCAAGAATCGAGCTTATTGATGTGGATATGAAAATTATTGATAAAGCTATCTTAAATATTAAGGGAAAATCAGAACTGTATAATAGAAATGTCTCTTCTGAAAATAATTTTGCAAAAAAATTAGCCATTGAAATCGGCACGAACCTGCCGGTTGTTTACGGGGTTGAAGGCATTATGTCACCAGTGGCATTCAGATGGAAATGTGAGATTAATGAAAATTCAAAATGCCCAGCTTTCTGGAATGAATTTCCCGAACTAAACCATAATGAGACTGTAGGGTGGGAAAGGCTTAAGGAAATAACAAAAAATTTTGTGCTGATAATTTTTAACGATAAAAGCCAGTCCCAAAGGATAAAAACAAGAATTGAAACCACTGTAGGATTAGTAAAAGATAATTTTAACAAAATTATTGAAATTGAAGTTGAAGGCGGCTCTGACTTTGAGAAAGCAATGAACACAATGTATCTTGGAGGGATATCCAGCGTTTATCTTGCGCTTTTGAACAATATAAACCCGACACCGGTTGAGAAGATAGGTGTCTTAAAGTCTGAACTTGCAAAAATTAATTAATACCTGATACATGGCCTGATGGAATCTAAATTTATTGAAATTTTTAAGACTTTAAAAACTAAAAGAATTTATAAAAAATTAAATTTATTACCTATGAACTAATTAACTGTAACTTTCGTCTGGTATTTACTGATATTAAATAAATATTAAATAGAACCAAAAAATAATTTATAACTTTAAGGCAGTAAAAAAACTTTCAGGTTTACACTATAATAAATGTTAAAAAGTTTAAAATAAAAGAAGGGGTTTACAATGGAATTTGATGTAAAAGATAAAAATTTATCCGGCCTTGGCAAAGACAGGATTGAATGGGCTGAAGCAGATATGCCTGTTTTAAGAAGCATAAAAAAAGAATTCAGCAAAACCAAACCTTTGAAAGGCATAAGAATTGCTGCTTGCCTTCATGTGACAACAGAAACTGCAAATCTTATGATTACTTTAAAGGAAGGTGGAGCTGATGTATATTTATGTGCATCAAATCCATTAAGCACCCAGGATGATGCTGCTGCCGCTCTTGTATCTGAATACGGCATATCCACGTTTGCTATAAAAGGCGAAGATAATGACACTTATTACAAGCATATAAACAGCGTGCTTGACTTTAAACCGAATATAACAATGGATGATGGAGCCGACCTTGTTTCTATTTTGCACAGCAAAAGACTTGATCTTATTAAGAACATTGTTGCAGGAACTGAAGAAACCACAACAGGTGTTATAAGGCTTAAAAGCATGGAGGAGAATGGCGTGCTTCTTTATCCGATCATTGCCGTAAATGAAGCAAAAACAAAGCACTTTTTTGACAACAGATATGGAACAGGCCAAAGCACTCTTGACGGTATCATGAGAGCTACAAACGTGCTGCTTGCAGGGAGAAGATTTGTTGTGGTCGGCTACGGATGGTGCGGAAGAGGAGTTGCAATGAGGGCAAAGGGAATGGGCGCCGACGTAATTATACTTGAAATAAACCCGCTTAAAGCTCTTGAAGCAAGGATGGACGGATTCCAGGTAATGAAAAATACAGAGGCTGCTTTAATAGGAGACATATTCCTGTCAGTTACAGGCAATAAGAATGTAATCGGCGAGCCCATACTTTCAAAATGCAAGGACAGGACCATAGTTGCAAACTCCGGCCATTTTGATGCTGAAATTGATTTAAATTATTTAAAGAAAAATTCCAGATCCGTCAGAAAAGTAAAGCCGATGGTTGAAGAATATTTAATGAATGACGGAAGAAGGATTTACGTGCTTGCAGAAGGCAGACTGGTAAATCTTGGAGCGGCAGAAGGGCATCCGGCAAGCGTAATGGATATGAGTTTTGCAAATCAGGCTTTCAGTGTTGAATATATTGCAAAACTTAAAAAAGAAGGCAGGAGCCTGGAGAAAAAAGTTTATACTGTTCCTGAAGATATCGATAAGAATATTGCAAAGCTTAAACTTGCCAGCATGGGAATTGAAATAGATAAGCTGACAAAAGAGCAGGAAGAATATCTTTCTTCATGGACGTCAGGAACCTAAAGTAAGTTTGAACTCAAATTATTTTTAAATTTAAATATTTATTTTTTAAAATTTACTTGTGATTTTAAAATAATTTTATCAACACAATATTTTTCTTAAAGGAAGCTGTTTTTAAGTGGAAACTGACAGTAAAGTTCAGACTTTAATATGGGATGGCAGAAGCTTAATGCTTATTGACCAGCGCAAACTTCCTTTTATAAAGGAATACGTAATATGCGATACTTATGAAAAAGTCGCTGTTGCAATAAAGGATATGGTTGTAAGAGGAGCTCCGGCAATCGGAGTCAGTGCAGCTTACGGCGCTGCAATTGCAGGCATGCAATATGAAGGCGTATCAAAAAAAGATTTTACCCGATTTTTTGAGAAGGCAGTCTCGTTTTTAGCTGCTTCAAGGCCTACTGCAGTAAACCTGTCCTGGGCATTAAAAAAAATGAAGGAAGTCTTTATTAAGTATGAACATCTGGGAATTGAAGCCATCAAAAAGAAATTAATTGATGAAGCTAAACTGATGGAATCTGAAGATATCAGCATTAATAAAAAAATCGGGGAAAACGGAACTCATGCTTTTAAGAATTTTAAAGGAAAAGTTAAGATTTTAACCCATTGCAATGCAGGAGCGCTTGCAACGGCCGGCTACGGCACAGCACTCGGAGTAATCAGAAGCCTTGCCTTAATTGATAAAATCAAGCATGTTGTGGTTGATGAAACGAGACCTTATCTTCAGGGCGCAAGGCTTACAGCCTGGGAGCTCTATCAGGAGAAGATTCCGTTTTTTATTATTACGGATAATATGGCAGCTTATATGATGTCAAAGGGAGAAGTTGACGGTGTTGTTGTTGGGGCAGACAGGATAGCTTCAAATGGCGACAGTGCAAACAAGATAGGCACACTTGGACTTTCGATTTTAGCTTCTTACTACAGGATTCCTTTTTTTATAGCAGCTCCCATATCTACAATTGATATGAATATAGAAAGCGGCACAGAAATTCCAATTGAAGAAAGGGATGGCAGGGAAGTAAGAGAAGTGATGGGTAAAAAGATAATAAGTGATGAAATGCCTGTAAGAAATCCTTCTTTTGATGTATCTCCCGCGGAAAATATTACAGCAATTATTACAGAAAAAAAAGTTATTCTTCCGCCGTTTAAGGAAAATATCAGGAAATTATTTTAAGATATAATATTGTTTAAAATTATTTTTATTTGACAGATGAAAATTTTATAAATTTCTGTTCTTAAAAAGATTTTCAGGAGACAAATATGACTTCAAAAAATAAAGCAATGGTTTTGGCAGCAGGCCTTGGAACAAGGTTAAGGCCTCTTACGGACTTAATTTCAAAACCAATGACCCCAATTGTAAACAAACCGGTAATGGAGCATATCATTGAACTTCTGGTGGAACATGGTTTTGATGAGGTTGTGTGCAACCTTCACTGGTATCCTGAAGCAATTAAAGATTATTTTGGAGACGGCTCAAAATACAATATAAAAATTACATATTCTTATGAACCGGAACTACTCGGGACAGCCGGTGGGGTAAAAAAAGTTGAAGCTTTTTTTGAAGGGCAGACTTTCCTGATTTTAAGCGGTGATGCATTAACTGATATAGATCTGACGGAGCTTATGGACTTTCACAGAAAAAAAGGGGGAATCTGCACGCTTGTCCTGACAGAAGTTGATGACCCCTCGCAATATGGAGTTGTAATCACCGATGATGAGAGCAGGATTACAGGCTTTCAGGAAAAACCGCTTATGGGTGAAGCAAAAAGCAGCCTGGCTAACAGCGGCATCTATGTATTTGAACCTGATATTTTTAGTCACATACCTTACGGCTCTTTTTATGATTTCGGAAGAGATCTGTATCCGAAATTGCTGAAGGCCGGAATTGCCTATTACGGCTACAAGCATGACCGGTACTGGAATGATGTGGGAAGTCTTGACCAATACCAGCAGGGGAATTTTGATGCGCTTGAAGGAAAGGTAAAATTAAATATCCCCGGAATGCAGATTAATGAGGGGATATGGCTTGGAAAGAATTGCAGGATTGAAGAAGATGTGGTAATGATACCGCCTCTTGTGATCGGAAACAATTGTACAATAAAAAAGGGCGCAAAATTATATGGGCCAATCATTATAGGTGACAATACAATAATTGACGAAAGGGCCATAATGTATAGGGGAATAAAATGGGGCAGTGGTTATATAGGTAAGGATGCTTCACTGATTGGTGCAATTATAGGCTATGATACAAAAATTAAAAGGGGGGCTTCAATACTTGAAAAAGCAGTTATAGGATCAAAAAGTGTTATTGAAGATGGAATTATAATTCATCCCAGTGTAAAAATAATGTCAAATGTTATAATAGAAAATGACAGAATGTCCAGTGATGACCAGTCGGGAGGAGAAACAAAGATATAATAAAAAAGCAAGTCAGGCCAGCTTCAAATAATATTTTAAAAGAACTATTTAAAAATATTTTTATCCCCGATATCTGTTCTTCCTGCGGAGAGATAAATAATGGATTTCTATGTGAAAAATGCAGGCAGGATATAGCTGAAATAAAAGGTTTGATTTGCAATTTTTGCGGCGCGCCCCTCTTTATAGAAAAACTGCCATACGCAGCCAGTTTAATAAGCTCAGCTTATCAGCCAGGGAAAAGGTTTTTTGAAGAGCAGGTAGAAGAAAAAAATATCACTACCTTGGAAATGCACTTAAAAACAAATAATGGCTGGGGATGCTCAATATGCAGGAACTCTGAATTTAGTTTTTACAGGCTAAGAAGTTTTGGTATTTACAGCAAAGTTTTAAAAAAATTAATTATCAAGTTTAAATATAACAAAATCTACTTGCTTGCTCCTGTTTTATGCAGTTTTTTAAAAGAAGCTTATCTTGCCTATTACAGGGAAGAAAAAATTGATTTTATTGAAACTGTTCCGGATTTTACTTCCGGCAAAACGGTTTCAGGGAACTCTTTATATAACACGGAAAATCACATGCAACTACTTGCAAGGCTGTTTTCAAAGGAAGTCAAATTGCCTTACACTGACAATATAATTAAAATAAGAAAAACTTTAAGGCAGCAGAATCTTGGAATGTATGAAAGAAAAGTTAATCTTGAAGGCGCGTTCAAAGCAGGCAACTTATTTAACGTGCTCCACAAAAACATATTGCTTCTTGATGATGTCTGGACCACAGGCAATACGCTTAATGAAATTTCAAAAACATTAAAAAGATGCGGAGCAGACAAAATTTATTTGCTGACTATTGCCAGGGCAATATGATAAAGTTTAAATTATAATATAGAGTATAATTATAAAAATTTATTTATCATTTAATGTTTTATAAGCCAGGAATTAATTTAAGACTTAAGGCGTTAATTTTTTAATAGCAGCTATTTAAAAAAAAGCAGGACAGAAGAAAATAATTTAATATTTTCAGGAAAAAGGAGGGCTAAAAATGGATTACATCTTAAAAAGCAGAAATGTTGAATTAAATGATGAGATAAAGGAATATGTTGAAAGGAAAATCAAGTCCAAAATTGAAAAGTTTGATGGTAAAATCATTAAGGTTGAAATAGAATTTTCTCTTGAAAAAAATCCGAGTATTAATTTAAATAACAAAATTGTGGTGACAATATTTACTCCAAGGGCAGTCGTAAGAGCTACCGAATTTGGCGTAGACTTTTTTGAAGCAATAGACAGGGTAAATCATAAGATTGAAGAGCAAGTAAAAAAATACAAGAATAAGATGATTCAGAAAGGGAGAAAAGGACCGGAAGCAAAGGTTGAAGCCCAAGAGCCCCAGGAAAGTTTTGAGGATTTAAAAAAGATAGTAAAAACTAAAAAATTTGAAATAAAGCCGATGACACCTGACGAGGCTTCTCTTCAGATGGAGCTTATCGGGCATGATTTTTTTCTGTTTGTCAATGCAGAAACCGGCAAGACTGCTGTTTTGTATAAAAGAAGAGATGAAGATTATGGCCTGATAGAACCTCAAAATTAATTTAGTTTTGATTAAATCAATATACTCTATTAGAATACTTAAATTATTATTAACAATAAATTTTAATATTCTGGTTTAAATATTTTTTGTTTTAAACCCCTAAATAAAAATTCTGGTGATACATATGTTTAAATTTGGAAATATCTTAAAAGCAGGACAAGGCAAGATTCAAAAAAAATATGACACTATTATTACTCAAATAAACGCAATTGAGCAAACCGTCAGTGAGATGAGCGATGAAGAGCTAAGGTTAAAAACGCCCGAGTTCAAGTCAAGATTTGAAAAGGGCGAAAGCCTGGAAGATCTGATGGCTGAAGCTTTTGCTGTTGTAAGGGAAGCTGCAAAAAGAACGCTTAACATGAGGCATTTTGATGTCCAGCTTTATGGAGGGATAGTATTATTTGAAGGTAAAATTGCAGAAATGAAAACCGGTGAAGGAAAAACGCTTGCTGCTACCCTGCCGGCTTATCTGTATTCAATTTCAGGCAAGAGTACACATATAGTTACAGTAAACGACTATCTTGCTAAAAGAGACAGCATCTGGATGGGCAATATATATAATTTTCTTGGAGTAAAAGTCGGGCTTCTTCAAAATAACCAGGAATACTCTGAAAAAAAGGAAGCTTACTCAAACAGCATAATTTACGGAACAAATAATGAATTCGGATTTGACTACTTGAGAGATAACATGGTTGCCTCAAAGGAAGCAATGGCTCAGGACGGGCATTATTATGCAATTGTTGATGAAGTTGACAGCATCTTAATTGATGAAGCCAGAACTCCCCTTATTATTTCAGGGGTTCCTTACCAGTCAACGGAGCTTTACAAAAAAATGTCAAAAGTTGTTCCAAAATTAACAGCAGAAGTTGATTTTGAAATTGATGAAAAGCAAAAAACTGCAGCAATTACTGAAGAAGGCGTGGAAAAGGTTGAAAAAATAATAGGGATGGGTAACTTATATGATCCCAGCAACTATCTTTATATTCATGCTTTAAACCAGGCGCTTAAAGCACATCATTTGTTTAAGAAAGATGTTGATTATATTGTAAAAGACGGGGAAGTGTTAATTGTTGACGAATTCACAGGGAGAATTCTGCAGGGCAGAAGATACAGTGAAGGCTTGCATCAGGCAATTGAAGCAAAAGAAAATGTTAAGATAATGGAAGAAAACCAGACTCTTGCAACTATTACCATTCAAAATTATTTCAGGATGTATGAAAAACTTTCCGGCATGACAGGAACCGCGCTAACTGAATCTGAAGAATTCCGGCATATTTACAAGCTTGAAACTGTTGTCATCCCCACAAACAAGCCGATGATCAGGAACGACATGCCTGATCTGATTTATAAATCAGAAAAAACAAAATTTGAAGCAGTAGTAAAGGATATTAAAGAGAGATATGAGAAAGAACAGCCAGTTCTGGTTGGAACGATTTCAATTGAGAAATCCGAAACTTTAAGCAGGATGCTGCAAATGGAAGGTATTCCGCATCAGGTTTTAAATGCAAGATACCACGAAAAAGAAGCAGAGATAATTGCAAATGCAGGTCAGAAAAAAACTGTAACAATTTCTACCAACATGGCCGGCAGAGGAACAGACATTGTTCTTGGTGAAGGTGTTATAGGGCTTGGAGGCCTTCATGTTTTAGGAACTGAAAGGCACGAAGCAAGAAGAATTGACAACCAGCTTAGAGGAAGAAGCGGAAGGCAGGGAGATCCGGGTTCAAGCCAGTTTTATTTAAGTTTGCAGGATGACCTGCTTAGACTATTTGGTTCAGACAGGATAGGGGGCATAATGGAAAGGATGAATTTTCCTGACGATCTTCCCATAGCCCATCCTATCATAAACCGTTCAATTGAAAATGCGCAAAGGCAGGTTGAGTCAAGAAACTTTGAAATCAGAAAACATGTCCTTGATTATGATGATGTCATGAATAAGCAAAGGGAAGTAATTTATGCAAGAAGAAAGAAAGCATTGTTTGAAGAAAACTTAAAAGATGTTTCTTTTGAGATGATAGAAAATCTGATAGATTTAAGTTTTGATACGCACCTTAATGCCAATACTTACCCTGAAGAGTGGGATATTGAAGAGTATAAGAATTACCTGATTTCCATGTTTGGAAAGGACATTTCAAAGGGTATTATTGAAAAAGACAGTCTTTCATCTGCAAGAGCAGACAGGATAGAATTGAAAGAAAAAATTCTGGAGCAGGTATTAAAAGCATACGAAGAAAGAGAAGCTGATTTTGGAGAAGAGATAATGCGTCAGCTTGAAAAAATTGTAGCATTAAATGTAATTGACAACAGATGGCGGGATCACCTGCTTGAGATGGATTATTTGAAGGAAGGTATAGGGCTGCGTTCATACGGGCAGCATGATCCCCTTGTTGAATACAAACACGAATCTTTTCATTTGTTTAAGGATATGATTGAAGAAGTTAAAAATGACACTGTGAGGCTTCTTTATAATGCAAGGATTTATACAGGAGAAGAACAGGCAAGACAGCATGAAAAACAATATAAAAATGTTTCAACCAGCGGTCCGGGTGATGAGACTACGCCCAAAAAGGCACCTGTTGTAAACAAGGACAGGGTTGGAAGAAACGATCCGTGTCCATGCGGCAGCGGAAAAAAATATAAAAAATGCTGCGGCAAAGATCTCTGAAATCTTTAACGAAGATTTTTGTTTTTTAAATAGGAAAGCGGCAAATATTAAAAATAGTTTTGCATCATAATATTAATTTTAAAAAGTAATTTAAAAAAAATAAGCAAAAAGGCAGTGATAAAATGTTTGAAGAATATAATGATTTTATACATGAGCTTACAGAAAAATTCAATTATCTAAGGAGCTGTCTTTGAAATAGACAGCAAAAAAGAAGAGCTTAAATCTCTGGCTGAATTGACCTATAAAGAAAACTTCTGGGATAATTACCAGGAAGCTCAGAAGGTAATGCAAAAAATTGAAAAAACCAGAAACGTTATTGAGCTGTTTGATGATATCAATAGCAAGATAGAAAATGCAAAAGTTGCACTTGAAATCCTGATGCAGGAATCTGATAAAAGCATCGTTTCCGAACTGGATAATAATGTTAAAGATATCCGAAAGCTCCTTGATGATGTTGAGGAAAAAACACTTTTAAGTGGGCCATATGATTCTAACCCTGCAATATTAAATATCCATCCTGGCGCCGGCGGAACGGAATCGCACGATTGGGTTGACATGCTTCTCCGAATGTATATAAGGTGGATTGATAATAAAAAGTTCAAGTACAGAATTACAGACTACCTTCCGGGAGAAGAAGCCGGAATTAAGAATGTCACATTAACAGTGCATGGGCTGAATGCTTACGGGTTGCTTAAGTCCGAAAAAGGTATTCACAGGCTTGTCAGGATAAGCCCCTTTGATTCTTCAAAAAGAAGGCACACCTCCTTTGCTGCAGTAGACGTAATCCCCTTGTTTGAAGAAGATGTTGAACTGGAAATAAATAAGGAAGATTTAAGGATAGATACTTACAGGTCATCAGGAGCTGGAGGGCAGCATGTCAATGTAACCGATTCTGCTGTAAGGATTACCCATATTCCTACAGGAATTGTAGTTGCATGTCAGGATGAACGTTCGCAAATAATGAACCGGGAGACAGCAATGAAAATTCTGAAATCAAGGCTTTATGAAATGGAGCTTAAAAAGAAAATGGAGAAGCTGGACAACATCAGAGGCGAAAAAAAGGATATCGGGTGGGGAAGTCAAATCAGAAGCTATGTTCTGCAGCCTTATCAGATGATTAAAGACCACAGGACTGATGCAGAGGTAGGAGATGTCAATTCTGTCCTTAACGGTGGAATTGATGTTTTTATAAAGGCTTATCTGAAAAGCACCGTAAAAAAATAATTAAAATAAGGGACTTAAGGTTTGTTTTTTGTTTTACGCAAAATTTTAAAATGCTAATATATTATAATTTGAAGGCAGATGATATTTTTGGGCAAATGGCTTTAACGAAGCATAATTATATGGACTATATAAATTCGTTATGCTAATATCCATTTAGTATTTTTTAAAGACCGAAAGTAAAAAATCAAAAAAATAAAAATATTATAAAAATATAAAAATTAATCAGAAATTTAAAGTAAGTTTAAGATATACAAGAACAAGGTTTTAATAAGATGAACATAATTGAATTCAGAGATGTCAGCAAAATTTATGAAAATGGTACAGCTGCATTAAAAGATATAAACCTTGTCATAAAAAAAGGGGAATTTGTTTTTCTTGTCGGCCCCAGCGGCTCCGGGAAATCCACATTCGTCAAATTGATGATCAAAGAAACTCCTGTAACGAGCGGAACTATTTTTGTTGCAGGAAGAAATATCTGCATCCTTAAATCCAGCAAAATACCGCAGCTTAGAAGAAATATCGGCTGTATTTTTCAGGATTACAAGCTTCTTTCAGACAGAACTATTTTTGAAAATATCGCTTTTGCGCTTGAAGTTATCGGCAAGCCTAATTACATAATCAAAGCTCAAGTTCCGCAGGTCTTAAAACTCGTAGGCTTATATAGCAAAATGGATTCATACCCTCATCAGCTATCAGGAGGAGAACAGCAGAGAATATGCATAGCAAGGGCATTTGTAAACAGGCCGCCTATTTTGCTTGCTGATGAACCTACGGGAAATCTGGACCCAGCAACTTCGGAAAGCATCATGAAGCTGCTTTCAAGGATTAACCTGATTGGAACAACTGTTGTCATGGCAACACACGAAAAATCCATAGTTAATGCCATGAGAAGAAGAGTTGTAGAGATGGAAGAAGGATTGATAATCCGGGATCAGAAGAGAGGAGTATACGGATCTTGAGTTTGATATTAAGACCAAAACATATTTTTGGGGAAACTTTTTTAAGCTTTAGGAGAAACTTTTTAATGGGGTTTACTGCAATCACTACTGTAGCCATAACATTATTTATTGTCGGAGTTTTTTCTGTCATTCTTTTTGATGTGCAAGGCGTACTAAATTCCATTGAGGGGCAGGTTGAAATTGCTGTTTACCTTAAAGACAATGTTTCAAATGATCTTAAAGTATATCTTGAAAATGAAATAAAAAAATGGCCTGAAGTAGACAGCATAGCTTATGTGTCCAAAGAACAGGCGCTGGAAAAGTTTAAAGTCCAAAATGAGGGCAGCGACATATTAAAGGAGATCCAGGGCAATCCGCTTCCGGCATCTTTTGAGATAAAATTAAAAGATGCCCAGAAAGTTGAACAGGTTGCGCTGCGCTTTGTAGATAAGGACGGCAAGAGCATTGACGGCGTTGATGAAGTAATATACGGCAAAAGTTATATCAGAAAGCTTTTTTCAATAACTGCTATAGCAGGAACAATAGCCCTGCTTATAATAATTATTTTAATTCTTGCTACAATGGTATTAATTTATAACACAATCAGGCTTTCAATTTACGCAAGAAGGAAGGAAATTGAAGTAATGAAGCTGGTTGGTGCAACCAACGGGTATGTCAGAGCTCCATTTTTGTTTGAAGGTTTTTTTGAAGGCTTTCTAGGTGGAGGCATTGCAGTAGTGCTGCTTTATTTACTTAATAAATTTTTGCTCATCAAGGGTGAAACTGTTATTGTTGAGACCATGCATATCAAGAATCTGGCGATACTTGGTTCAAGCAATATTATTTTAATTGCATACTTTGGAATCATAATAATTGGCGGCCTTATCGGAATTCTAAGCAGCGGATTTGCTTTAAGGCGATATTTAAAGGTATAATCACATTAATTATGAAAAAAAGAAGCAATTTATTCGTAGCAATATCAATATTTATTATTTTTATTCTGTTCTTTATTCCCAATGCTTCTATTTTTGCTTCATCTCTTGAGGAACAGCTTGATCAGATAAAAAAGGAGAAGGCGCAAACAGAAAAGAAGATTGAGGATGCAAAGAAAAAAGAGAAGGACTATCTGAATCAGGTTAATCAGGTAGAGACCCAGCTTCTTTCGAGTCTGGACCAGTTAAATACATTAAATAAAAATTTTGCTGACGTAAAAAGTGAAATTGACAAGACAAATATTGAACTGGCAGTAAAAGAAAATGATTTAGCTGTAATTAACAAGGATCTGGATGAGAAAGAAGGGATTTTAAGCAACAGAATTGCCTCGCTTTATAAAAACAGAAGTTCAAGTTTTTTTGAAGTTTTGTTTAAATCTAAAAGCTTCATTGAATTACTTTCCAAGTTAAAACTCATGAACCTGCTTGCTGCGCAGGATACCAGCATCATTGAAGACATTAAAAGTAAAAAAAGCGCTACTTTAAGTGTTAAACAAAGCATTTTGGAGTTGAAAAAAAAGCAGGATGATCAACGCAGTAATCTTGAAAAACTTGTAACTCAGTCAGAACAAAAAAATACGGAAATTTCCGGAATTCTTGACGACAAGAAAGTCCTGCTCTCAAGTGCAAAGGCAGACAAAAATGCCTTGATTAAAATGGCAGCACAGCAAACTGCAAAGGAAAATGAAATCCAGAGAGTACTTGAATCTTTAAAATATGGAAGCGCACCTAATGGTAGATTAATGTGGCCTGTTGTTGGAAGACTGATGTCAGGATTTGGCAGCAGAATGCACCCCATACTTGGATATGTAAGATTTCACTCGGGCATAGATCTGGCAGCACCAAGAGGAACTCCCATTGTTGCTGCAGATGGCGGTCAGGTAATTGAGGCAAGTTATGACGGCGGTTACGGAAATTCAATTTTAATATACCATGGCGGCGGTTTTGCTACATTTTATGCTCATATGTCAGGTTTTGCCGTAAGTCAGGGTCAGATGGTCAAAAGAGGTCAGATTATAGGTTATGTCGGGTCCACCGGCTTGGCTACCGGACCACACTGTCATTTTGAAGTCAGGATAAACGGCGCGGCTCAAAATCCTCTCGGATATCTATGAAGAAACATAGGGACGGTTCTCTTGTTTCCTTGCTTACGATCAGGATAATTAGTTATTGGTGATTAATTTAGTTTTTTGTAATTTTTTCAGCTATAAAAGCTTAAAATTTTTATAATATTTATTTAACTGCAAATTTATTTTCAAATATTTTTAGTATAAGCACAGTATCCGGTGATATTATTAATCCGGTTTGCAAAGTTATCCTTTTAACTCCAGCGCAAATAACAGAAAATATATTTTTCTACGAAAAAATATTCTTTACTTTTTTCTTAAATTTCAAAATAAAATTTGTTTAAAACATAAGATATAAATATCTTGCCATAATATGTATAATTAAATTTTTATAAAATTTGAATTTGTGGTAAACATTATTACTGAAATAAATTATTATAATTAAAATTATTAAAACAGAAAATAAAAGAGAGCTGACTTAAAAATATGAAAAAGTTTAAGGCATTAAAAATTACAGGTGTGATTATAGGCGTAATTTTGATATTTACAGCAGGATTTTGGCTTGGGCTGGATTTTACGTATAAATTTAATATAAATCTTCCAAAATTTGATCAGATATTTTCAAAAGCCGGCAGCGGTGATTCATCGTCAACAGGCAACAGTAAAAATGAAAGCGAGTTAAGTGTTAAAGCTTTGGAGCAGACAATAGATTCTGTATCAAAGGAAGCTCTTACGCCAAAGACAAAAGAAGAACTGGTAGTTGCAGCTATTAATGGAATACTTGATAGTCTGGGGGATAAGCATTCAGAATATTTTACAAGAAATCAATATACTAAAATAATGGAGTCTTATCAGGGAATAATGAGCGGCGGTATAGGCGTTGTTGTAACAATGAACGACAATAAAGAAGCGGAAGTGGTAAAGGTAATAAAGGGCAGCCCTTCTTCAAAACTTGATATCAAACAGGGAGATTTGATTAAAAAGGTGGATGGAGCTGATATTTCAGGCCTTTCACTGGAAGAAGTAGTATCAAAAATCAAGGGTCCGGTGGATACAGAAGTAAATCTTACATTTTTCAGACCGGAAGGCAAAAAAACTTTTGACCTTAAAATAAAAAGAGGAACTTTTGCTGTCCCGAATTTTGATGCAGAAATAATTGAAGGAAACATAGCATATGTCCAGTATTATGACTTTCAGGAAGGCGGAGCGCAGCAGCTGGAGAAAGAGCTTGATGGTTTGATAGCCCAGGGTGCCAAAGGTATTATCCTGGATTTAAGAGATAACCTTGGAGGAGTACTCGATGATGCTGTTTATTTATGTGACTTGTTTTTAGATAATGGGACCATAGTTACCGTAAAAGGCAGAAACAACGGCAAGGACAGTTTTGAGGAATTCAAGGCAAAAGAAGGAAAATATCTGGATATTCCTCTTGTAGTATTAATAAATGGATATTCAGCAAGCGCATCCGAATTAACTGCAGGCGCCTTAAGAGACAGCAAGAGGGCGCTTCTTATTGGTGAAAAAAGCTATGGGAAGGGAACTGTTCAGGCTCTTCATATATTATCAGACGGTTCCGGAATCAAATTTACAACTGCAAAATATTTTCTTCCTTCCGGAGAGTCAATAGATGGAACGGGAATAATTCCGGATATTACCGTAAAATTAGATGCGCAGTCAAAGTCTGATGTTCAAAAAGAAAGAGCAATTGAAGAAATTAAAAAATTAATCAAGTAATATAGTGGATAATAATTCAAATTTAGTTAAATGTTTTTTAATAATTTTTTTGTTGGTTTTTATTTTTAAAGTATATATACAGGAATTAAAGTCATGGGGAAGCAAAAAGAGGAAAGCAAGGTAATTGCTGCTCAAAACAAAAAAGCGTTTCACGATTTTCTTATAATTGATAAGTTTGAAGCGGGGATTATCCTGCGCGGGAATGAGGTTAAATCTATAAGGGAGCATAAGGTTAATCTTACAGACAGCTATGCCAGGATTAAAAACGGAGAGCTGTTCTTATATAACATGCATGTTTCTCCCTACAGCAAGGCAAGGATTGAAGAAACCAATCCGCTAAGAATTAAGAAATTATTAATGCACAGACAGCAGATCCAGAAAATAAATGGCAAATTAAATGATAAAAGCTTAACCCTTGTTCCTTTAAGTGTTTATTTTGTTAATAATTTTGCAAAAGTTGAGCTTGGGCTGGCAAAAGCAAAATTAAAACAGGACAGGCGGCAGGAGCTGGAGAAAAAGGCAACAGAAAGAGAAATCCAGAGAACACTAAAAAATTTCAGCCGGTAATATGTTTTATTATGGCATTCGGCATTTTATATGAGAATTTATCAGCCTGATATACCTGTATTAAATATTAAATCAGGCAAAAGCCATAATCTATTTAATTAGTAAACAATAAGAGGGTTGCCCTTAAAAACAATACAGGCTACACACTTTAAACCTGCTGAAAATTTTAAGCTAAAGAAAAATATTTTTCTTCACCCATCTAAACCAGGTAAATTTAATTTACATTTTACTTGCATTTATGTGATAAAATATATTATGGATTTCAAAACCAATAATTTATTGGGGGCGTTTTGGATTCGACAGGGGTAGATTGAGCTTAGATGGCAAACCGAGTACCAGAGACTCGTAAAACGCTGGAACAAAAATAAACGCAAACAAAAGCGAATTAGCTTTAGCTGCCTAAACGCAGCTAACGTCCTTTAAGAGTTTCCTTCACTTTTAAAAGGGCGCCGTTAGAAGGATACCTTTTTAAGGAGCGGCCGTTTCCTTAAAAGAAGGGAAAATTAAAACAGCATAGCAATGAAAGATACTGTTCATGTGATTTTTCAAAGCGAAAATTAGACATGAACTATGTTTGTAGAAGTTTAAGTGCCATTGTCTTTGGACGCGGGTTCGACTCCCGCCGCCTCCACCATGAACTGATTGCATTTGGATATAAGATCTATCATGCCTGAGCGTCAACTTCTATGGTTTGTCTGCCCTTAATGTCACGGATTTGTCACGGATTAACTTAAGGTTATAAGAGAGAGGTAAGGAAAATAAATGAAAGTTAAAAACATTATTTTAAGAGGATTATATCAATCACTTGGCCTTGCAACTTATTGTATTCTTGTTGTAGTTATTATGAGCAATCTGCCTAAACTATTTACTTCTAATCCAGGTGTAACAAATAATCTATTACAGGGCTTTATGTTTTTGATTATCTTTCTTGTAAGTGCATTAATCACAGGCTCAATTGCCTTGGCGTATCCTATATCTTTAGCTTTTAGGAAAAATATAAAGGAAGCTGCATTTATTGTTTTATCTACTGTATTATGGTCAATTTTATTTTTAATAATTGCTTTGGTTACAGCTATTATTATATATAAACCTTAACTTTCATTTGGCTGCCCCAAGGTGTGAAATTTCGAACCAAATTTTAAGAGAATTAATTGATTTAAAAGATCTGTTCAGTAATTAAATAATATAAATGTCCGCTTTGGCTGGTCACCATACGCAATGTCAGAAACAAATTTTTGTTATTAAGTGAAGATATCTTTATACCCGAATTGAGTTTTTAAAGTTTTTACTTCATTGTTTGAATTTGAAATATTCTTTTATCATTTAAAAAAATAATCTAAAACTAAAACTTCCCAAAAATATTTACATTAAAATCTTATTTATATAAAAAACGTCTAATAGATTGCGATAATTAGTAAAAATAAATTGAATGAGATAGCAAATGGAAGATAAGAAAAACAAAATCTATATATTCACTCTTGTTATTTTCTGGATTATATTTGCGTTCTTTATTTTAAATGTATCCAGTATGTATCTACCCTTTATTCCATTTATAGGATTTATAGGCCTACCTTTTAATGCTGCAATATCCTTATTGGGAATAGCACTTATTGTTTTAGTGGTAAGAGCAAAGATTACAAAGATTTCAAGGGCTTTCTTTATACTAACAGGGTCATCTGCAGTAGGTATTGGTTTTGGAGCTTATTTACACAATCTTGTATTTGCTCTTTTTATAAAACTATTTGGGGAAAGTTTCTGGGCAGGTATGGGAGATGAACCAGTATTTTTTATTTTAGCAACAATAGTGTGCCCAATAGCATTACTGGTTGGTGCAATCGGTAGTATGGTTTTTATAGCAAAGAAAAAAGTTATAGCATAAAAAAAGCTATATATAAATTTATTGATAAATAGAAAATATGAAAAGTAGTTTAAATTAAGTTTTAACAATTGTTAGTAATAATTTAATAAAAATTACAAAGGAGATAGTTTTAAATATTTACAATCCTTATTAAATGATAACAGTCGTAAGAACCTGGTATAAAGTGAGGTAGCAAGTGCCAATAGGACAGAAATCAACCTTCAGTAGTGATGTTCGGGAAGCTGGAAATCGACCCTTGAGCAGCAAAAATATTCATATCGGGTTTAGAGAAGCCAAATGGGAAAGGGTTCGATTTTACACCCTATTTGCTTGGCGCTTTATTGTACTGCGACGTCTGGAACCGCTCTTCTACGGTATTGCGGTGACGGATCGTTGCAACCTTGGATGCCGTGGTTGTAAAGTTTCAAATACCGGTCGTCCTGACATGACGTGGGACCAGCTTATCAATACGATGCAGAACGCATGGAGACGTGGATTCCGTGAGTTGTACTTTAGCGGCGGAGAACCGATGCTGTGGTGTGATGGAGTACGTACTCTGGAGGATGCAGTTGTTGAGGCAAGGCGGATAGGTTTTTTCCATGTACACGTTTATACAAACGGTACACTCGGACTCGATATCCCGGCTGACCTTGTTTGGGTTAGTATGGACGGGCTTCCTGGTACTTTCGAGATGAGACGAGGTAATCATTTCAATCAAGTCGAACATGCAGTCCGCAAGAATCAGAACCGGAAGATTGCAGTCATATATGTCATTGATAGCAACACCAACAATGGTGTTGAACCATTTTTACAATGGGTGAGTGAAACAAAGTTTCCTATTATTGGTGTAATGTTCTATTTTCATACACCATATTATGGACTCGATGAGCTGTTCCTTACAGCTGAAGAGCGTGCACCGATAATCGACCGTCTTCTTGGTTATAAACGAGCGGGGCTGCCAATAATCAACTCGAGAGCTGGACTTCTAGCACTAAAGTCCGGCAACTGGCCGAGGCGTTTATCTGTTACCTATGTAGCGGATATCGATGGTGAGTATGTCTGCTGTCGTGCGTCAGATGACATATGTGTGAACTGCGGTTACGCCGCCTGCACCGAGATTACGGAGTTTCGACGTCTACGACCAAGTGCTATACTAGGCATGAGGAGATATTTGTGAGTAAGTGCGGCAACATATTATCGCAAATTGTAACGCGCGCCATACGCCGCTGCCTCGTTGGCCCTAATCAACAATGGCGCTTTGATCCGCCCCCGCAGGACTGGACACCTCCGCCTGTAAAACAAACCTCGCTGTATCTGCATGTACCCTTCTGCCGTAACTGCTGTCCATACTGCCCTTATACCAAAGTAACTTATGATGAAATGTTGGTAGGCCCCTATACGCAGGCTGCTCTTGCAGAGGTCAACTGGTGGGCTGATAAAATTGGGCATGCTGAAATAACGAGTATTTATATCGGCGGTGGCACTCCAACGCTTGCGTTGGACAGTGTAGCAAGAATACTAACACTAATACGTAAAAAATTCCGCCTGACGGGTGATATATGTATTGAGACAAATCCCTCTGACGTGGATGATATTACGATACAGAAATTACATGATTCAAATGTCTCACTTGTTTCACTTGGTGTGCAATCATTTCGTTCCGAGAACCTTAAGGTTATAGGACGCAATTATGAATCAACCGTTGCAGAGCACGCACTTACCCTGCTCGTCAATGGCGGCTTTGCCTCGGTTAACGTGGATCTTATGTTCGCTTTGCCTGGCCAGACAGTTGGCGATGTGATTAAAGATCTTGCCAAAGCTACCAAGCTTGGAGCAAGTCAGATCACTACATACCCGCTCTTCACATTTCCTTATACATCGATAGGTAGATACCTAAACCTGACATCAGTGCGTATGCCGGACCTGCGAGTTCGTAGGTCGCACTACCGGGCAATTACCGAGTGGTGTGTGGAACATGATTTCAAACGAGTGTCTGTGTGGGGGTTCAAACGTGGTGCCGTTCCTCGTTACTCTTCAGTTACAAGGGATAGCTATATCGGTATTGGTCCTGGTGCTGGTTCGCACCTGCCAGATGAATTTGTGATAAACACATTCGATCTCAATAGCTGGATACACGTAATGTGTGAAGGACGTACAGCAATCGCTCTGCGAATGCCGTTTACTGTTGAGATGTCTAATTGGTGGTGGTTGTACTGGCGCTTTTATGATACACGAATACCAATGGACTGCTTCAAAGCGTACTTCGGTAAAGAAACCCGCAAAGCTCACCGCTTATTTAGAGTCATGGAGCTGATCGGATTCGCGGTACATAACGAGGGATATCTTGAACTCACAGAGCCGGGTGCGTTTTGGCTTCACCTTGTGCAAAATCACTTCGCGCTAAGTTACATCAACACATTGTGGACCCAAGCACGACGTGTCCCGTGGCCGCAGACGGTTGTTATCTAAGAATACCATTCAGGATAACTTGGGTAGGTTTTCTGTTAAATCATCAAAAGCAAAAAATATTTTCTATGAGATTGTTCTAGTAAATTGACAAGCAAACTATTCCTTTTTTGGGTTAGATATCCTTGACAAATGTGTCTTACTGGCTGGGGATAGTGGACAATGTTAGAACTGCAATATTGAGCTTAAATGAGGATATTTTTATACCAGAATTGAGTTTTTAACTATTAAACTAAACTTTTTCCAAATGATGAGATTCATATCAAATTTCATTCAAGAAAATTTAAAAGCTGTTTTATTTCCAGGTCATTTCCTGTCGTAATTGTTGTAACCATTACAGCACGACTTGTTTCCCTTACTTTCTTATATGCCTTAAATATTATGCTGTATAGCTTATCTTCATTGTCAGACCAGGCTATGGTACTGAGGGGCGTTATTTTAAAATCAATATTTTCATTTTTCAGAATATCCCAGAAAACTTTTAATTTACTTTCAATATCTTTTTCACCAATAGGATAAAGGCTTACTTGGATTGCAATCATTTTTTTAATTTACCTTTCACTTAAAATTATTCTTGCTCTCATAACTGATGAGACCTTCCTTTCTCTTTTTTAGGTCCTCATCAGCTTATTTTAACTTAAGTTATTTTAGTATACAATGTGTCCAAGGGAGTGGGTTCACTCCAGGGGTTGATGAAGATGGACCTTTAAAAAATTAAGTAGTCTATAGTAGCAAACGTATGATGAGGTTAAATGGAGTATTCCGCTCCGCATGGGTGCAGATCTATCAAATATTTATTATGTTATAATTTATACCTATTATTATTTGTTTTTGGAAAAAAATATGAATGAAAAAAAAGAATTTTTATATTTTATTGAAGTAAAAGAAAAGAATGGTAATAGAGCCAAATATCCTGTTTATAAAGATAATGAAAAATACTATATTAATGATCACCCTGTTAAGATCGGTAAAGGCATAGAAGATGAGATTAAAGATTTTTTTGAAGCAGAAGTGATTGGACCGATATTGGAAAAATCTGTTCATCAGGATTTGAAGTTTAAAGATATAAAATAATCAAGGTTATATGGCTGGCCACAGTACGCAATGTTAGAACCAGAATATTTAGATTAAATGAAGATCTTTTTATCCCTGAATTGAGTTTTTAACTAATCCCTATTATGCTTTACTAAATATATATAATTTCAATATTGAAATTTTTTTACATATTTAATAATAAATTAGAGATTAAAGGATTTATAGTGAAAGAAATATTTGAAAGGCGAAGCATAAGAAAATATTCAAAATTACCTATACCTGATGATTACATTGAAAAACTACTTAGAGCTGCAATGGCTGCTCCTTCAGCAGGAAATCAGCAACCCTGGGAATTTATACTCATCAAAGATAAAAACATTCTAACTGATATAACAAAGGTGCATCCTTACTCTCAAATGTTAAAAGAGGCTGCATTGGCGATAGTGATTTGTGCTGATTTAGACAAAGAAAAACACGGTGGTTGTTGGGTACAAGACTGTTCGGCTGCGACAGAGAATATTCTAATTGAAGCACAGCATTTAGGGCTTGGTTCAGTATGGCTTGGTGTTTATCCAAGAGAAGATAGAGTTAAAGGATTAAAAGAATTGTTTAACCTTCCTGAAAGAGTAGTGCCATTATCAATTGTCTCATTAGGATATCCAGCGGAAAAAAAAGATCCTTCTAATAGGTATGATAAATTAAGAGTTCACATAAATAAATGGTAAATTTATGATGGGTTTGTTTGGCGTAGTATTTGTATTAATTTTCAATATCCTAAATTATTAAAACCAGAGGAAAATTGACTTAATTTAAAGTGTTATATATTATTTATACTAAACATATAGGATAACTGATGTTCTTGTGAGGTAATAACAGATGAAAATTTCCACAAAGGGAAGATATGGATTAAGAGCTTTATTAGACCTTGCAACAAATTATAATGGTCAATATATAGCATTAAAAACCATCGCAAAAAGACTGGAAGTTTCGGAAGATTATCTTGAGCAGGTATTTTCAATACTTAGAAAGGCCAATCTTGTAAAAAGTATTAAAGGTTCTCAAGGTGGATATACCCTAACTAATGATCCTTCAAAAATGACAATTGGTTCTATTCTACGGACGCTGGAAGGTGATTTATCAGTTGTAAATAATACAATTGATGAAAAAAAATATGACAATGCTGTAGATTATTGCCTTAAAATAAATGTATGGGATAAAATTAACAAAAATGTCAATAGGCTTATTGAATCAATGACTTTGGAGGATCTTGTCAATAAATATAAAATTATAAATCATGATAACTCACCTATGTTTTATATTTAATTTACTCAAGAGATTTTGGAATAATATAAGTCTATTCTAATAACATTTTTCAATCTAATTAAAGTATAGGATTTAGACAGTTAACCTGTTTTTTTAAATTATTAAAAATAAAAATTAATATACCTGTAATTGGCAGGTGAATAATAATGAAATTATCTACAAAAGGAACTTATGGAATGAAAGCGATTCTTGATCTTGCATTACATTCTGATGGAAATCCTGTTGCAATTAAAAGTATCGCTGAAAGGCAGAATATCTCTGAAAATTATCTAGAACAACTATTTGCAATACTTAGAAAATCAGGGTTACTCCAAAGCATTAGAGGTGCTCAAGGAGGATATATCCTGGCAAAAAATCCTGGAAAAATAACTGCTGGTTTGATATTAAGAATTTTAGAAGGTTCGCTGGCACCTGTCCATTGTGTGGAAGAAAATAAACCGGCAGCCTGTAATAGATCCGAAAATTGCATTACAAAGTATGTTTGGGCAGAAATAAGAGACAAAATTTATGATGTGGTTGACTCCATAACCTTAGCAGATCTTGTCGAAGAATATAATAAACAAGAATCTGATAAAGACTTCATGTATCATATTTAATTTTTTTAATTATATATACAACTATACCTATAGGAAAAATAATTTTTTTTAAAATAATGTTGACATCCCCTATCTATAATAATAAAATAAAATACAACTAAAATGATAGGTATTATTATATATAAAATATAAGTAAATAATATTGAAGCGTAAACTGCAAAAATAATTAGGCTAGGGATATTTATTTTTCAGAAAGGAAAGACCGGATTATGGGTATCGCATATAATAACATACTTGAAACTATCGGAAGAACTCCTTTAGTAAAATTAAATAATATTACAAAAAATATAAAATCAAAAATATATGTCAAGGTAGAATATTTTAATCCAGGTGGAAGTGTTAAAGACAGAGTTGGCATATCAATGATTGAAGCGGCAGAAAAAGAAGGTCTTTTAAAACTCGGGGGCACTATAATTGAAGCCACGGCAGGAAATACCGGTGTTGGTATTGCAATAGCTGCTTCTATAAAGAAATACAGGACAATTTTTATACTTCCTGACAAAATGAGTGAAGATAAGATTGCATTATTAAAAGCTTACGGAGCAGAAGTTATAATAACTCCCACATCTGTTCCGCCGGATTCACCTGAAAGTTATAATGGAGTAGCAGAAAGGCTTTCTAAAGAAATCAAAGGAGCATTCAGGCCAAATCAATTCATGAATAAATATAATCCTATTGCTCACTATTTAACAACTGGACCTGAAATATGGGAAGATACTGAAGGTAAAATAGATGTTTTTGTAGCAGGGATTGGAACTGGCGGCACTATTTCAGGAATCGGTAAATATTTAAAAGAAAAAAATCCAAATATAATAATTATAGGGGCTGATCCGGAAGGTTCAATATTATCCGGAGATTCTCCAAAACCTTTTAAAGTTGAAGGTATTGGTGAAGATTTTATTCCAAAAACATTTAATAACCAGATAGTTGATGAAATGATCAGAATAAGCGATAAGGAATCATTTAATACGGCCAGAGAACTGGCAAGGCTGGAAGGTTTACTTGTGGGTGGTTCATCTGGCACAGCAGTAGCTGCTGCTATAAAATTTGCCCGCAGACTTGATGTTTCAAAATATATAGTAGCTCTTTTACCTGATACAGGCAGAAATTATATGAATAAAATATTTTCAGATAAATGGATGCTGGAAAATGGTTTTTTCGAAAAAAATGTATCAAAAACAAAGAAAATCAAAAATATACTTGAAAGTAAAATAGATTTTCCAAAAATTATTTCAATCAGCTCCACAGAACCATTAGTAAATGCAATCAATATAATAAAGAAGTATAGCATTTCGCAACTACCTGTTATTGATGATAAAAAACTTGTCGGAAGTTTAAATGAAGCTTCAATCATGAAGATAGTTAAAGATAATTCAAATTATCCAGGTCAAAAAATTGCGTCAGTAATGGGTAAACCATTGCCAAAGCTGGATGAAGACCTGGATGTCTTAGAAGCATATAGAATTCTTTTAACAGATGCTTCAGGCATAGTAGTTACAAGAGAAAATATACCGGTTAGCGTAATAACCAGAACAGATCTAATTAATTTTTGGCTCATAGAAGGTGAAAAATGAAATTTGAAACAAAAGCTATTCACTTTGGTCAAAAACCAGATTTTGCGACTGGAGCTGTAACAGTTCCGGTTTATCAAACTTCAACTTATGAACAGGAAGCTATTGGAAAGCATAAAGGTTATGAATATTCAAGAACAGATAATCCAACAAGGAAAGTCCTGGAAACCGTTGTTGCTGTGTTGGAAAACGGGGAATATGGCGTTGCTTTTGCATCAGGTCTGGCTGCTGAAACTGCAGTGTTTCAACTTCTGAAGAATGGCGATCATGTAATAGCAGGAGCAGATATATACGGCGGAACTTACAGGTTGCTGGAAAAAGTATTTAAACCATGGGGGTTAGAGGTAAGCTTTGTAGATGTTGATGATATTAATAATTTTAAACAGGCTATTAAAAAAAATACCAGACTTATCTGGATTGAAACTCCAACCAATCCTCTTTTAAAAATAATAAGCATTAAAAAGTTATCAGAAATATCAAAAAACAATAAAATAATTTTTGCTGTTGATAATACGTTTGCAAGTCCTTATTTCCAAAGGCCATTAAATTTTGGAGCAGATATTGTTGTTCACAGTACAACCAAATATATCTCCGGACACAGTGATATAATTGGCGGAGCTGTAGTAACTTCCAGCAAACAAATCTATGAAAATATAAAATTTTACCAAAATGCTGCCGGAGCTGTTCCTGGTCCATGGGATTGCTGGCTAATATTGCGCGGTATAAAAACATTGGCAATAAGAATGAAAGAACATGGGAAAAATGCGCTGTATTTAGCGAAACATCTGGAAAAGCATCCTGAAGTTGAAAGAGTATACTACCCGGGTTTGGAAAACAATGATGGTTATGGAATTGCTAAAGGACAAATGAAAGGTTTCGGCGGTATGGTTAGTTTTGAAATAAAAGGTGGATTTGAAGATACCCAAAAATTTATTTCAAAACTTAAAATATTTACTTTGGGAGAAAGTCTGGGAGGCGTTGAATCACTTGTGAGCTGCCCTTCAAAAATGACCCATTCCTCAATTCCTTTAAAAGAAAGAGAAAGGTTAGGGATTAAAGATAATTTAATCAGGCTTTCAATTGGAATTGAAAATAAAAAAGATTTACTTGAGGATTTACTGCAAGCTTTAGAATAATAAATATATAAATTTATTAAGTAACTTTGTCAGATTATTTCTTGTCATTAAATTCATTCGCAATATAATAATTATAGAATTATACGAATTTTTAAAATATACAGAAAGGCAACTCCTGAAGTAATAAATAAAGCCTGTAATTTTGAATTTGCTATTTTTGCTCTGGTACAATAAAAAACTAGCTTCCCACTTAAAAAAATCAAAAATATCTGTTATAGTTTTAGAATTTATTTTTTTAATAATTACTTACAAATTTATTTCATAATGGATCAGAAAAAAATTTATAATCATGCAAAGATTTCAAAAGATTACGCCCGGCGTGATTATCTTGATAAAGCAGAGCAACAGATAATTGAAGAATTAAAGAACGTGCTGCCAAAATTTAATATGCTTGATATGGGCGTGGGCGGCGGCAGGACTACAGGATATTTTCTGGCTCTTGTTAACAGTTATATAGGCGCTGATTATGCTCCCAATATGATAGCAGAGTGCAAAAAAAAGTTTAAAAACAAGAAAGTCTTTGAAGTGCTGGACGTTCGCAACATGTCAAAATTCAGCGACAACATGTTTGATTTCATACTGTTTAGCTATAACGGAATTGACAGTTTTGGATTAAAAGACAGAGAAACAGCGCTAAAGGAAATAAAGAGAGTTTTAAAAAATGGCGGCTATTACTCTTTTTCATCCCATAACATAAACTGGAAAGGCTTGTATAATCTTTTTACATTCAGAAATATTTATACAAAATTAGTTAATAAAGCAGATAATGGAAAGAATTTATTATCAAAATTCATTATATTTTTAGAAGCAGTTTTTATAAACATATGGCTTAATTTCCAAAATAAAAGCTTCAATATTAAATTTCATATTGACCGCTTAAGAAAAGAAGGACAGGGAAATTTAACAGATAATTCATTAAATGGAAAAGCAAAAATATTTTATACATCTTACAAATCTCAAATTCTGCAATTAACAAAATCCGGATTTAAAAATATTTCTGCTTATTCAATAAACGGCATAAAAACTCGAGATGAAAATGAACTTAACCAGGGCGGATGGATTTATTATTTATGCCAGATCGAAAAATAAATTTTATTTTGTATTCTGCCACAACCGATATTAAATGCCTTTTAATTGATAAATATCGCTATTAAATTATAATTATTAACTAAAGTCGTTATTTTAATAATAAATTTTTAAGAAAGTATAAATTGGACAACAGACCTATCGGCATTTTTGATTCAGGGCTTGGCGGGCTTACTGTATTAAGAGAAATAATCAAAGAAGTTCCAAATGAAAATATTATTTTTTTTGGAGATACAGCAAGATTTCCTTACGGTCCCAGGGAACTGGGTGAAGTTAAGATATTTGCACTTAGAATTGCAGATTTTTTGTATGAGCAAAACGTTAAGCTTCTTGTTATTGCATGCAATACAGCAACCGCTTCCGCACTTTCTGATATCAAGGCAAAATTTAACATACCTGTGATAGGAGTAATCGAACCCGGGGCAAGAACAGCAGCAGCAGCTACTGTTTCAAAAAGAGTTGGCGTTATTGCTACCAGAGGCACTGTTGGAAGCAAGGCATATGATAATGCAATTAACAAAATAGACAGTGAAATAAAACTATTTTCCAATGCCGCGACTTTGCTGGTTGAATATGTTGAGGAAGGGATTTTGGAAGGCAGCATGCTTGACAAGGCAATATGCGGTTATCTAAAGCCTTTATTTAAGGAAGATATTGACGTCCTGATTTTAGGTTGCACGCACTTTCCTTTAATTGAGGGCAGCATAAAGAACTGCTGCGATGGCAGTGTTAAGGTTATAAGCTCGGCAATTGAGACTTCAAGGGATGTAAAAAATACCCTTGAAAAATTTAATATTGAAAATGACGGGGAAATAAAGCCCCAAAGAATATTTTATGAAACTGGGAATACAAGCAAAAATATTTTATGAAACTGGAAATACAAGCAAATTTTTCAGTGTAAGCAAGATGTTTCTAGGGGAAAAAATTAAAGAAGTAATAAAAGTTGATTTAAAAATGTAAATTATTATTTTAGAAAGCAAATTTTTTAAAAATACTGATTTTATCAATCGTTTTTTAAATATTTACACAACAGCTTCAATTGGCAGAATGCAGATAAATAATATTTATTAATTCTAATTTTTGTTTTTATAGTTTTAGCGAAAGGCAGTTTAAATATGAGCACAAGAATTGATGGCAGATCAAATGATGAATTAAGGCAGGTCAAAGTAACAAGAAACTACATATCCCATGCTGAAGGTTCCGCCTTCATAGAAGTTGGAAAGACCAGAGTTATATGCACGGCTACTGTAGAAGAAAAAGTCCCACCGTTCCAAAGAGGCAAGGGTATCGGATGGGTTACTGCAGAATATGACATGATTCCAAGATCAGCGCAGGTGAGAATAATCAGGCCTCAAACAACGGGCAAAATCAAAGGAAGGACTCATGAGATTCAGAGGTTGATAGGGAGGTCGCTGCGTGGTGTTGTTGATTTCCAAAAACTTGGCGAGCGGACTATCTGGATAGACTGTGATGTTATTGAGGCAGACGGAGGCACAAGATGCGCTTCTATTACCGGCGGCTATATTGCTTTATTTGACTGCTGCAGATATCTGGTTGAACAAAAAATAATTACAGAAATGCCTGTGAGCGATTTTCTGGCAGCAATTAGTGTAGGCATAGTCAATGGAGAGATCATGGCTGATTTATGTTTTGCTGAAGACAGCACTGCAGAAGTTGACATGAATGTTGTAATGAATTCAAAAGGCAATCTGATTGAAGTTCAGTCTACTGCTGAAAATAAAGCCTTCTCAAGAGAAGATTTTAACAAGCTGCTTGATCTTTCAATGGTTTCCATAGAAAAACTTTTCTTAATTCAAAAAAAAGTATTGCTTGAACAATAGTATTGGAAGATATCTGCCGGTTATCTTGCATGGATAACCTTTAGGTTCTACTGAATGTTTTTACAATTGTGACAAATAATTAATAAAATTTTTATAATTTAAGAGTACTGTTTAAAATAACATGGAAAATGAAACTTCAATAATAATTGCTACAAAAAATAAAGGAAAAGTTAAGGAAATATGGCATTTTTTAAAGGATTTAAACATAAATCTTTTGTCTCTTAATGATTTTGAAAATTTATCCGAAATCATTGAAGATGGCAAAAATTTTAAAGAAAATTCCATAAAAAAAGCAAAAATAATTGCCGAAACTTTTCAGAAATTAACTCTTGCTGATGATTCAGGGCTGGAAGTTGACTTTCTTAATGGCAATCCTGGTGTTTATTCATCAAGATACAGTGGTGAAAATGCAACAGATAAATCCAACAGAGACAAGCTCTTATCAGGACTTGCAGAGATAAAGGATTTAAATGAAAGAACGGCAAGGTTTGTATGCCACCTTGTTTTATGGGATCCGCAAAGGGGACTTTTATTCGAAACTGACGGGTTTTGTGAAGGGTGGATAGGTTTTGAAGAAACCGGAAGCGGCGGATTCGGATATGACTGCATCTTTATTCCAAAAGGATTTAATAAAACTATGGCGCAGCTTAGCAAGGATGAAAAGAATGAAATCAGCCACAGGGGCAAAGCTTTAAAAGATTTTACTGGTTTTATTAACAAAAATAAGTTTCTTTTTTAGCTTGTTTGAATTAAAATAATAAATTAGCCGAAAGCCCCTTATTTCAATGATGGGGATGAAGGCTTTTTATAAAAACGTCTTGAAACGGGCGTTATACTATCGTTAATGGATTGAAATGGAATCTTTGATAGTGAAAATCTTAGAGAAACCAATTGGTCGTTATAAGTTTTGGCTTATATCGAAAGCTGGTCAGTATCTAAGAACCAGCCGACTTTAGTCGTGTAAGAATTTCAGTTCTTGTCTGTAATATCGGGGTGTAGCGCAGCCTTGGTTTAGCGCACCTGCTTTGGGAGCAGGGGGTCGGAGGTTCAAATCCTCTCACCCCGACCAGTACTTTGAAAGTAAAAGTTAGCTTTGATTGGAGTTTAAATACGCCGGTGGCATATTTAAACAAAAGGATTTGAATGGACGGACTGAAGGCGGCAGCCGAAGGAGTCCGCGGCTCTGCAGCGAGCGATAGCGAGACGAAAGACCAAATCCTCTCACCCCGACCAGTACTTTGAAAGTAAAAGTTAGCTTTGGTTGGAGTTTAAATACGCCTGTGGCATATTTAAACACTAAGCCCTTTAGTTAATTCCCCTTTTTAAGTTTTTTATATTATTTGTATCAATAATAATTACCATAAAATATACCATAAAAAAATATTGATATTTAGCAATAGTGACAATACTGCCGATTACATCATTAAAACCTGGAAGAAAAATATATCCCAATGAAGTTTTAATTGAAAAAGATGAGAATAAAAATACCGGTCTTTCAATTGATTCCATTATTATGGCTCACCAGATTAGAACTGTTTTTAGAACTGTTTCAAAAAATAGACTAAAAAGAAATATCGGAAGTATTGATGGTATGGAAATCATGGAAGAAGTCAATGAAGCTTTAAGGATTCATTTGAATTTATAAGAATTTCTGTTTTATGTAATTTATATGATTTTTTTACCTCCCAAATTATTTTAATAGCAGGACTTGAAGTTTCCAGGTTTTTTGTATCCAAGCTATTAAAGAATTGATTGGCTATTGATTATTTTTAATTTTTATATAAAATTTATTATGCAAATTAGATGGATAACTGTTAAAATAACTTGCTACTCTGTATGCAAGCTTTAAAGGGCTATTATTTGCAGGCATTTTGTATTCAAGCGGGAATAGCTCAGCTGGCTAGAGCGAAAGCCTTCCAAGCTTTAGGTCGCGGGTTCGAATCCCGTTTCCCGCTCCATTTTTTTAAAATGATTCATTTTTTATGCTGATTATTCTGGTTTATTAAAAAAATTATTAAAATTTCAGGAGAAAGATAAAATGAGTAGAAAAATAAGATTATTAATAATTTTTACTGTTATTTTATGTTTGTCTTTTACTTTTATTCCTAACAATATATATGCAGCTACAAAAACCCAGGCGACTGATTTTGTAACAAGATTTTATACACATATTCTGGAAAGAAATCCTGATGCTGCAGGCCTTGATAGCCATGTAAAACAAATATTAAAAAAACAGATTACCGGGGCTCAACTTGCATATAATTTTGTGTTCAGTGCAGAGTTTTCTGCAAAAAATAAGAGTAATGAAGATTATTTAAAGATTCTTTTCAGGGCTTGCTTTAACAGGGAAGCTGATTCTGCCTCTTATGGCAACTGGCTGAATTTATTAAACAAGGGCTATTCCCGCCAGTATGTGCTGGCAGGTTTTGTAAATGCGGATGAATTTAAAAACCTTTGCGGCAGCTATGGCGTAAAGGCAGGAAGCCTTGACGGGGGATCGATTCCTCAAATAACCGCAACTCAAATACCTATAATAGAATTGCACGGGATTGAAAATAGTCCAATGGGAAGATATGAAATTAGTGCCGGAGCTTTTGATTATATGTGCGGCACTTTAAAAAATATGGGATATGAAACAATCACACTCATTGATTTATATAATCATTTTGCAAAAGGCACAAAACTGCCTGCTAAACCGGTTATTATTACAGCTGATGATGGTTATCAAAGCATGTATACTACTGCATTCCCAATCCTTAAAAAATATAAATACAAAATGACTGTTTTTTTAATTACAAGCTTTATTGGTGATAATGAAAAAACAAGAAGATTAAATGATTTTGACAGCGGTATGGAAAATATACCGCAAAGGGCGATGCTGACATGGCCGGAAATCGGACAGATGAGTAAGTATGGCTTGGAATTTCAATCTCATTCATGGGGCCACACTATAATGAGCAATATTCCTATAGACAGGGCAAAATTTGAACTTATTCAGTCAAAGCATGATATAGAACTGCATACTGGGAAGCCTGTTATATTTATTGCATGGCCTCACGGGGCAAGTTCAGATGAAGTAATTTCATTATTGCCACAAGTCGGTTATGTCGGGGCATTAAATGCATCTGGCGGCGTTCAAAGTCTGACGTCAATTGATTTAACCAGATTAAACAGAGTTGAGATTGTTTCAGGGATTCCTCCCCAGGCTTATGCAGAAGTTTTAAATCTGCACTAAATTAAATGATATCGTTTTTTTAAATTCTTTTTCTAAATTCTTATTGACTTGCATATTAATATTTTTTAAAGTATTATTTCGTTGCAATTAATTCAGAATAGTTGTCGGATGCTGTTAATTTTTTTATACACTGATTTTGTTATAATGAGTTAATTTGAATAGTATTAAATTAATATGCGCTTGTAGCTCAGCTGGATAGAGCTACGGACTTCTAATCCGTAGGTCGGGGGTTCGAATCCCTCCAAGCGCACCATTGAACTTTGATAATTTATTTGCAACTTTAGATAAGAGTTTAAATCTGCCGGTGGCTGATTTAAACAAAGGGATTCGAATGGACGGAGCGAAGGCGACAGCCGAGTGAGTCCGCGGCTACGTAAGCGAGCGATAGCGAGACGAAAGACCGAATCCCTCCAAGCGCACCATGATACTTTGGTTTTAAGTTTTAAAACTTTGAATGGACGGAGCGAAGGCGACAGCCGAGTGAGTCCGCGGCTCTGCAGCGAGCGATAGCGAGACGAAAGACCGAATCCCTCCAAGCGCACCAAGATACTTTGGTTTTAAGTTTCAAAACTTTTTGCTAAGCCGTTAGAATACTAATGGCAAAGGAATTTTGGTGAGAATAGCTCAGTTGGTAGAGCGCAGGTCTGTGGCACCTGATGTCGCGGGTTCGAGCCCCGTTTCTCACCCCATTTTTTTATTATTATCTTGTTTTTAATGATAAGGATTTAAAATATTAAATCTTATTTAACAAATAAATGTTTACTCTTTGTAGTAGAAAAACAACTTGCGCCTGTAGCTCAGCTGGATAGAGCGACGGACTTCGAATCCGAAGGCCGGGGGTTCGAATCCCTCCAGGCGTGCCAAACACTTTAAAGTTTAAAGAATAACTTTTGATTAGAGTTTAAATATGCCTGTGGCTTATTTAAACAAAGGGATTCGAAAGGACGGAGTGAAGCGAAGCGTAATGAGTCCGCGTCTCTGCAGCGAACGATAGTGAGACGAAAGAACGAATCCCTCCAGGCGTGCCAAACACTTTAAAGTTTAAAGAATAACTTTT
>JAPLCN010000068.1 GCA_026392215.1 Actinomycetota bacterium
AAAGATATGCATTTTTTATAAATAATATTGACGTATGAATTTAATATATGAATGGAATTAAAGCTTTTCTTTCTTCCGGATAAGAATTGAACTTGCTTTTATACCACTTGTGATTGGAATATGCTCTCGGCATAAGGTTTGCAGTGGTAAATAATGCAAAAGCAAGCCCTGCAAATGACCAGGTTAAAATCGCCCAGCCAATCCATTCAACTATTTCACCGAAATAATTGGGGCTTGAAACAAATCTAAAAAATCCTGTATAAGGAATCTTATAATCTTTCTCCCCCTCTTTTCTAAGTTTCAGGAGAATATAATCTGATTGGATGTTAATAAACATTCCTGAGATAAATAATATAGCTCCTGTAATAAACCTGGGGTCAAACAGCCAATCTGATGGATAAGGTTGTGAAAAATAAAATAAGTATCGGCCATTTAAATAACCATTTATAAAATTAAAAATCAATGCAAAAGACAGAACCAAAACTGGAAACTTTTTATTCCCACCCTTCATCATGAAGGGATATACCATGGTTCTGTGAAAATAATGCACAGTCCAGAAAATTAAAAAAATAATTGCAACCGGATTCATTTTTTTATTACCCGTAAAAAATAATATGACAACAATTGCAAGAGAAGGAAATTCCATTAAAAACCATCCGAATTTTGCTTTAAGTGTAATACCCCAACCTTTGCGCATGTGTCTTCCATAAGGTGCAGGTATAAAAAAAAGAATAATAAATATCAGTATTGCTGAAGTAAAAACCGTTATTAATAAGATGTTGAAAATTAGTAATTCGGACAATTGTTTTTCCGGGCTTATTTTTTTATGAAAATTATTTTAAGATTTCTGTATATTATAATCAATATAATCTTAAAATAAAAACTGTTTAGTTTAAAACTTTTATATATAGCCCATTTCTTTTAACCAGAGAATGGCATCCTGGACAGAATTTTGGATAGGTCTGGGATTATATCCCAGCTCTTTTGTTGCTTTTTCATGACTTATAAAAGAGTTGCTGCAAAGAACTTCCACTGAATATCTTGTAAAATATGGCCTAATTCCTGTACTCCAGTAATATATCGGCATTAAAGACCCTATTAATTTTCCAATAGAAACTGGCAGGTAATGATTTGGGGCTTTAATTCCAGTAGTTTTTTCTAGCATTTTCATCAGCTCTGAAACGGTAACCCTGTCTCCCGATAAGATGTAATTTTCCCCTTTCCTGCCCTTTTCATAAGCCAGAATATGGCCTATTGCCACATCTCTGACATCTACGAAATCGTATGCACCTTTGATTGTCAATCTAAGTCTTTTTTTTGCAAAATCTATAAAAGTTTTAGTTAAGGCAGAAATTGCATAGTCGTAAGGCCCTATTACACCGGTGGGATTGACTATTACTGCGTCCAAACCTTCTCCAGCTGCTTTTAGTACATCAATACTTGCTTTTGCCTTGGAACTGTCATACGCGCTTTTATGGTTGTTGGTGCAATAGGGAGTATTTTCATCTATGATTTCCCCTTCCGGCTGCTCTTCTAATGCGTGGATGGAGCTTGTATAAATTAATCTGTTAACTTTGCAAATTTTACAAGCTTGGATTACATTTTTTGTGCATAAATAATTTATATTATGCAATATATGATTTTCTCCTGGCATAAGTGAAACTCTACCTGCCAGATGATAAACAGCATCAGCTCCTTCAAATGCTTTGCATAAGGAATCCAAGTCGGAAATATCACCAATATATTTTTCAATATCCAGATTTTTTAGAGAGTAAAGATTTGAAGTATTTCTAACGAGAATTCTTACTTTTCGTTTTCTTTTCAACAATTCTTTAACTAAAACATTACCCAAGTAACCGTTTGCACCTGTAACAACATCAGTCATATTGAAATTTATTCATTTGAAGGGTTAATATAAATAATTAAATAAAATCATATTTAATCTTAAGCTAAATTCATCTTAAAAGCTACAAAAAATTAATTTTTATAATCTTTCTTCCTGGTAAAAAATCAGTAGTATTTCTTACTAATATTGAATATTGACAATAATTTTACATTGATATAATATGATTCAAATTTTACCCATACCATAGATATAGGTATAGTGCCAATATTAATATTGGAGGGAATATGGATATCAAGCATGAAAGAACTAACATCAACTTTAAAAAAGCAAGAAGCCATGCTGATAAAATAATAAAAATGATTGAAGACGGTGAATATTGCATAGACGTTATGCAGCAGAATTTAGCAGTTATCGGACTTTTAAAATCTGCACATCAGATGCTTATGGAGGATCATTTAAACACCTGTTTTAGAAATGCTATGAAAACAGATAATGATGATAGAAAGCAGAAAATGATACAGGAAATTCTAAGAGTCACGAAATTATCAAACAAATAAAAA
>JAPLCN010000149.1 GCA_026392215.1 Actinomycetota bacterium
TTATCTGGATCCGCAGCAGTCCGCGTCAGGTGCGCTAGCTTACGCAATTGGAGCAGGTAAAATTTGCATCTCAACTCCATATTTGTATGCAAAAGACATTCTGGCAGAGGGCAGGGGCATAATTGTGCCTTTCCGGAATTCCCAGGCTATTGCTGATGCGGTACTTGATATCTGCAAAAACCCTCAAAAAAAGCTTGCAATTGAAAAGAAAACATATAAATTCGGAAGATTAATGACCTGGTACAATGTTGCTCTGCAACATCTTGAATTATTTGATAAGATTCTGGATAAATCCGATAATAAAAAATCAATTTGACAAAATTAATCTGGAACTTTATCAAAAACAATTATTTTAAATCAACGCTAAATCAAATATTGCTTTTTGCTCTAATAGTTAAATAAAAAGCAAAACAGGAAAAATTTTATGGATATGCTCGAAAAAATAAGATCAATGACCACCGGTATCGGAATTTATCAGCACGGAAAGCTAAATAAATCTGCCCCTGCATTTGGATATGCACTGGAAGATCAGGCACGCGCGCTTATTGTAGCAAGTGAGTTGAAGGATGAAAAATTAAAAAAAATTTATCTGGATTTCATAATAAGAGCAAAAAGAAAAGACGGTTTGCTTTATCATTTTTATTATGAAAATACTGGTAATGGTATTTTTAAAAATGAAGAATACAATTCAGCATCAAATATAAAAGAAGCTTATGGCATAACTTTATGGTCTCTTTTATCAACAAAAAATAATAAAGACGTCAAGGGTGAAATAAAAAATATAATAGAAAATCTAATAAAAGACGCATATAGCTGTACTTCACCAAGAGCAATGTCAGCTGCATTACTGGGTTTGCTTAACCTGGACTGCCCTGATGGCCTGGAAAATAAACTTAAAACAAAACTTCATGATTTTTATTATAATACAGTTTCTAGTGACTGGAGTTGGTTTGAAAATTATCTGGCCTACGCAAACGCCATTATCCCGTGGTCTTTGTGGGAGCTATATATTAAAAGAGGATGCAGGGTCAGCTTTGAAGTTGCCAAAAAAACTACAGATTTCTTAATAACTGTCTGCCAGGAAAATAGTATCCCTGCACCCATCGGCAGCAATGGCTGGTATTACAAGGGCAGCAGGAAAGCCATATATGACCAGCAGCCTATCGATTCGTGCTATATGGTATGCTGTCTTGAAAAAGCTTATTATGCAACAGGTAATCAATATTATCTGAATTGGGCTGAAAAATGGTATAAGTGGTTTTGGGGCAATATAATATGCCTCTTATAGATAAAGACTTTGCTTGTTATGACGCTTTAAACCCTGAAGGTGTAAACTTAAATCAGGGTGCAGAATCAAATATATGTTTCTTAATGGCTTACCTGTCTGCAAAAAGGATGGGTATAGTTAAGTAATTTAAAAATCAGAAGGTAAATTTACCTCAACCGATTTAATCTTTTTTAGACGTGCGAGTTTGTATGCATATTTATATTGCCTTGCAACTATTTCCCAGGACACAACTTCATTCAGATATTTTTTAAGGTTGTTTGAAAACTCAATTCTCATATTTTTATTGCATGCAAGTTTAATGACTTTTTCTTTTAGCATCTTCTTTGAGGTAAATAATAATCCACCTTCACTTTCAAGTGTCTGGGCAGTCAGCCCTTCCATTGGGGCAGTAGTTATAAACGGCTTATTCAAAGCGATTATCCTTGCAAGAGTTCCGGATTGTGTTTCATCTACAGAGGGTAAAACTATAAAATCACACACAGCCATAACCTTGTAATAAATTTCCCCTCTTGGTATGAATTCATAATAATGTGCGCGCCCTTTTTGTTCCAGTAATTCAATTTCCTGAATATATTTCTGGTAGTCACTAAAATGGTTGGGATCTCTCATGACACCTGCGGCAAGCAAGTCCCAGGATTCGCCTGTCCTGCTTTCTATTTCTCCTGATATCTCTTCCCAAACAGAAGTTAGAATATCCCATCTTTTATTGGATTGGATCCACCCTACCAGACCAACCAGATGGTCACTTAAATATTCTAATTTGTTAAGACCCAATTCTTCTTTTAGTCTTGGGATGTCTTCAAGCTCCCGCAGCATATCAGGTCTTGCACCATGTGGAATAATCATTATATTTGTCGGCATCTTCCATTTTCTTTGTGCAAAAGTCCAGTTTAATCTCCATTTCTGATATTCGCTTTTAAAAATAACAACATCTGATTTATCACAGAGTTCATATATAAAGTTTTCCTCAAAGTCTCTAAGCCTGCCATGAACAGTATGAGGTTCAACTACGATTGGATATTCGCTTATAGCATCAAGAAACTCCAGAAATCCCTGATTCCCGTCTCCTATTCCTCTTTCATCAACATATTCGTACAAGCCGTATTCATGTTCAATATGGATAACATGAGGATTCAGTTTTTTAATTTGCTTTACAACAGGTTTCCACCAGAGCTTGTTTTTCATATCAATTAAAGGGAAAACCCCTTCTCCTGCTCCATCGTTATGGCTTATAACAAGTACATCCCTTTCTGGATACATTTTCTGTATAAATTCTCTAGCTTCTTCCGTAAATGTACCAATACCACACAATCTTGGTGGATAGCTTGATATTAATACAACTGGTTTTCCTTTTCCCATGGCTTTTTTAATTCACTTCCTATAAAAAATGATAAATAATAATATTAGCATAACCTATTAAAATAATTAAACTTTATTTGGATTTATTAAAAACTTTTAAAAAAGTTAACTAAGCTATCTTAATAAACTATTAATTAAAAGTTAATCCTAAAAGCCGGTTACTTTTTCTTCAGGCCATACATAAACCCACCCCTCTGATTTTCGAGAGTGTGTGATGTAACGAAGGTTTCAGGGTCAATTTCAAAGATTATTTTATTTAATTTTAAAAAATAGTTTTGCCTGCAAACTACATTAATTATTTTTACGTTGCCGTCTTTACCAAATCCGTTATACCCTGTGGCTCCGAATCCCTCCCGCCTTAAGACTTCTTCAATTTCATCTGCTTTAGTTTTAGAAATTATACTTGTACTTATCAGGTCTCTTGAAAGCTTGTCAGAAATTGTAACTCCCACCAGTGTGCCTACTGCAAATCCTGCACCATATGCTAATATCCCATAAATATTATTGCTTAAATCCTGAATAACCCTTGCAATTACAACAACAAAAATTGTTACTTCAAAAAAGCCTATTGCGGCTGCAAAAAGTTTTTTTCTCCTGACTATAAAATTTATCCTTATCGTCCCAAGCGAAACATCCATAATCCGTCCAAAGAAAATAGCCAAAGACCATAAAAGAATATGCATATCAACAACTCCAAAATATTTAATAGCAATAAATGCTATTTAGCTGATAAAAATGTAAAACTTTGTTTTTGCATTATGCAAAAATAAAATATTAAATTATTTCATTGATTTGCCGTATTTATTTTTCAAAATTAATTTTGTATTTTCTATTAAGAACTATACTGATTTATTTGCTTGCATTATATATATTTTTATTTATTAATATCTTTTAATCTGTTTTTTTCCTTAACAGGATTTCCGCTTTCATCTACGGATAAATTAGCTCCATTATGAAAATGTGTTTTAATTTTACCGCATGCGGCATTTATATTTTTCAGATGAGGTGCATCAAGTATGCCAAACCTTATTGATTTTTCAAGAATCCCGGGAGAAATTAAAGGATCTTCAAATTTATCTTCCTTATCCAATTCCTTAATTGACCTGATAATTAAATTTGCATCATAAATTAATTGATTTTTTCTTAAAACAACTTCCTTATCCTTTTTCATATCAGGGCAGCCATTTATACAATTTTCTATAACTTTAATAACTATTTCAGAGCTTTCTATTATATCTTCAGGCTTTGCTGCATATTCTGATTCGCAATATGCTACAACATGCACAATAACCGGATTTATCTGCATCTGAAGCATTGTTGAAGATGCAAGCTGGCCTTTATTTGCATTAAAATCTCCTGACATGCTGTATAATCCTGTTCTGGATTGCCTTAAAGTTATAAAATTATCATCATGCAAGGATTCAATTAACTCAATTTTTGCAAGCATTTTTGCCAAATCCATTTTAAAAGAAGTTTCAGGAGGGGTATTAAACATATACTGGGAAATATAAGTATTTACTCCCATTTTTTTTGCATTATATGCGGCTATATATGCTGCCGCAACAGCAACGGAATCCGGGGCATAGCGCAAGCTCCAGTGATGAGATTCATTAACTTCAACCGGTATATTCCGCTTTGCATGCCACTTCATTACTTCCTGATTTTCAATTATGGAATCAAGTAGTGTCCTCTTACTCCTGTTATCAAGCTCGTTATACCAGAAAAGCGGGACAGCACACCAGGCATTATTGATATTTTTTTGCAAAACTTCCGCAAATTCAATAATGTCGTTTGTTCCACTGTAACATCTCATTAAAGGATAATTGCCGGTTCTGGAAGCATGATAAAGTTTTTTTAAATCATTCTCACTTCTTATTGGAACTCCTCCTGCACCATTTTGTTTTTCATCCATCTTTTCCGGATGAAAGAAAAATTCCTGCGCATTCTGATCTGGTCCCAGAGATATTACATCAATTAACCTGCTTTCAGATATTTTTTTTATTCCTGATATTGTTTCTTCAAAATTAGGCCTTCCAAAATGATGCCTTAATATGGGGGAAGGACTTTTATAATTAATTCTCTTAAGTAAATTTTGCGGTGGAATTTTATCTTTAATTATTTCGGGTTTCTTGTCTGCAAGATATTTCTCTACTTCCTTTATGCTTTCTTCTCCAGTAAAAATAGCATCAAAAACATCTGATATACCTGATTTTTTTAACGCTTCAGCAACAGGTTTTGTTGTCCCAAGCAGAAAAGATATTTTTTCTTTTTTTACACCGGAAATTAAATCAGTGAAACATTCTTTTATCTCTTTAAAAACAGAAACAGCGCTTTCAGGTGAAAGCCTGTAACTTAAGCCGACTATATCAGGCTTGAGAAGATTTATTTCGTTTTTTAAAGTTTCGGAGCTGACAGCAGTTCCCAGAAATATGGTGTCAAAACCTTCTTTTTCTGCAATGCTTAAAAAATTTAATATACCGGCAACGTGGACACAGCTGCCGACAGTTGCCGCTAAAATTTTTTTCATTTTATTTTAACTTCTTGCTTTTCCTTCAATGAATATGTCTCTAATCTGGTCCAGGCTTAAATTTTCAAGGCCAAGCCTTTTTAAGTTCCTTCCGCATTTTCTGAAATCTGTTTTAAAAATTATATCTGCAAGATTAATAAGAGAGTCAATTGCTTTGGTACTAACGTCAACAACTCTTCCAAATTCTGAAATTGGAACTAAACTCATTGGCACATCTTCAGTAATATATCTGTTATTTATAGTTTGCGGTGCCATTATGCCAGCATAGCCAGGATTGCTGTGTATGCCATCAAATAAATTATCTTCAACAACATTATATGCCATTGTTAACCAGTCCATTGCTGATAAAACATTTTTACATTTAAGTTCGTGTGCTATTTCAACTCTTTCTCTGTCTACAGCTTCAAGAATTTTTGCAACCGCCTGTGTAACTCCTTCAATATAGAATTGGAAGTTCCCTAAAGTTGATTCAATCCTGCTGGCATTCAGTATTGATATTGCAGGATGAAATACTGCACCTATATTATTAAAACTCGTTTCAATAACACTTGTAGCTGAAATAAATTCAGTATAGGCTTCGTTTAGTAAATCAAGAACTTTATCTGTTTTGGTTGCCGGAATTGCAGCAACAGGAATTGCCTGCTTAATCCTGAATATTTTTACTGATGCCGGTCCCATACCTCTGCTTGCATAAATAAAAGTCTGGGCTTCTGCGACAATTACATCATTAAAGTTTCCTCTTTCGTGGAGGACATTTAAAAATTCCAGCGCCCCGGCAGTTCTACCGGGATTTAAAACTATAACCTGCCCATCCTTCAGATAAGGCGCGCATCTTTCAGCAATTGCGCCATGTGCAAAAGCTGGAACCACCACCATAATGATATTAGCATCCTTTATTACTTCTTCAATATTATCTGAAGCAAGCTTTAATTTTCCTAAGCCGCTGATTTCACCTTCAATTTCTATCCCCTTCATTTTGACTATCGGAAGTATTTTTGAATAAGTTCTGTTAAATAAACTTACTGAAAAACCCTTTAATGCCAGATGCGCAGCCATTGCTTTCCCCCCATGGCCAGCTCCTATAACGGCAAATTTTAAATTCTTCATCTGGTTTGTCCTTAATTATTTAAAACTTTGATAATTATTTAATAAAATCTCTGCTAAAAAATTTTTTTAAAATTAATAAGTTAAGTAAAATATTATATTTGATTAAAAATTCAAGTCAAATCAAATAAAAATATTACTTAACTTAACAAAATCCACTTTTCCGCATATTTTTCCAGGATATCATTTTCTTTTAAAAATCTGGTCACTTCTGAAAATGAGCCATAGGAGCTTTGAAAATAATTCCCTCCCTTTTTGCTGTTGTTTGGCTTTACAAGATAAAGGTTTTGCTTTGCTCTTGTTGCTGCAACATAAAGAAGCCTCCTTTCCTCTTCAATTTCTTCAATGCTGGAAAGAGACATCGTGCTTGGAATAAACCCGTCAACCAGATAAATGATGAAAACTGTATGCCATTCAAGACCTTTTGCAGAATGTATTGTTGAAAGTACTAGCTCCTCGTCATCAGTATCTTCCGGTTCAGTCCGTGCCCTCAATTGTCATATCCGAAAGAAAAGCGCTTAATTTCTTATATCTTTGTGAAATTAATAGCAAAGATTCAACATCTTTTGCTCTTCTGTTAAAGTCATCATATTTATTTTCAAAAATCGGCTTGTAATAATTAAAAACTATGTTAATCAACTCATAAGGAGATAAGTTTTTTGCGGAAATATCACCGAGCATCACATATAATTTGTATAAATCTTTATAATATTTTTTCTGGTAATTTATCTTCCCGGTAGCTGGCTGCGAAATCAATTTGCTGTCCGGATCTCTTTTTTTATATTGAGATATGTTAATGCCGCCGATTTCAGTTCCCTGATAAACCAGATCCTTTAAGAAATTAATGCCCTTGTTGTTTTCAGCTATTTCGCCTGTAATGAATTCAGCAGTTTTTTCACCAATTCCATCAATTAACTGAAGAATTCGAAACCAGCTTATTGAGTCCATAGGATTATGCGAGACTTTCAAATAAGACATGATATCTTTTATGTGTGATGCCTCTGTAAACTTGATGCCTCCATATTTTGTAAAATTTATATTCGCGGCTGCAAGCTCTATTTCCAGATCGTTTGAGTGCCATGCATTTCTGAAGAGAATTGCTATTTTATTAAGAGGGATTCCTTCTTCCCTTATTTCCAGAATTCTCTGGACAACAAATTTTGACTGCATGTTGGGATCATCAGTTTCAACATAAACAGGCTTTAAGTCTCCTTCTTTTTTTGTAAACAATTTTTTTGAGTATTTTTCGCGGGCATTTTCAATTAAAGCATTTGTCAAATCCAGTATTGGTTGAGTGCTTCTGTAATTTTGCTCCAGAGTTATTATTTTGCACTCCGGATATTGTTTAGGGAAATCCATTATGTTTTTAAAATTTGCTCCCCTGAATGAATAGATACTTTGAGAATCATCTCCTACAACCATGATATTCTTATGCTCTGATGCAAGAAGGTAAGCTAAATTTGCCTGAATCTTATTTGTATCCTGATATTCGTCAATCATTATGTATTTATAAAAACCGGAAATCCTTTTCCTGATTTCTTCGTTTCCCTTTAGCAATAGCTCAAAATACAAAAGCAAGTCATCGTAATCCATCAGCATTTTTTCTTTTTTATACTTCTGATATTCCATTTGAATTACTTTTATTCCATCAAGGCTGTCAATGAAATGCGGATATTCTGAGTTTAAGACAAATTCAACCAGGGTATTTTTATTTATCGATTTGCTTATTACTTCACCAATGGTGTGTTTGAGCGGAAATCTTTTCTCTGTTTTATTATAGCCCAACTTTGCCCTGATAATTCCAATGACGCTTTCAGCATCACTTTTATCAAGAATTGTAAAATTTTCGTTAAACCCAACAAGTTTTGCATATTTTCTAAGCATTATATTGGCAAATGAATGAAAAGTGCCGCCGGAGATTTTACCGCATCTTTCATCAAGGATCATGCTTGCCCTTTTTAGCATGTTTAATGCTGCTTTTCTTGTGAAAGTAAGAAGCAGAATATTTTCAGGATTGGCACCCTCCTCAACTAATCTTGCTGCCCTGTAAACCAGGGTTTTTGTCTTTCCGGTTCCAGCACCTGCAATGACCAGAACAGGCCCTTCTTTTGTTTTGACAGCTTCCAGCTGGGCAGCATTTAATTCCCCGTCATAATTTATTTTATAATCAATGTCTTTTTTAACGTTGTAACTCTTAAGCTTATATTCCTTCATTGCCCAATGCCTTAAAAAATCAAAATTGATAATATCTTATGCCGCAAATGATGTGTCTTTATTTATTATTATAAGTTTTTAATCTTAAACAATTCAACCAGGGAAAGCCTGGGCCTTGCTCCATAATGACTGAGAATTTCTGAAGCTGCTATGCTGCCCATTTCCCCACAGGTTTTTAAGTCTTTATTTTCCAGAAAACCGTTTAAAAAACCAGACGCATATAAATCTCCTGCACCGGTAGTGTCTATCAGGTTTTCAACTTTATCTATTTCAATGTTGTAAATTTCTTCCTTATTTATTATAGTAGATCCTTTGTCTGACCTGGTTAAAGCCCAGATTGAAGTAATCTTTTTACATTCTGCTACCGCAGCCTCAAAGCTATTTTTTTCAAATAAAGACATGATTTCGTTTTCATTTGCAAAAACAATATCTGAATCTTTTTTTATTAGATCAAGAAATTCAGATCTGTGCCTTTGCACGCAAAAACTGTCAGAAAGTGAAAAAGCTATTTTGCTCCCATTTTCCCTGGCAACTTTAATTGCCTTTTTGATGGCAAGTTTTGCTTCAGGCTTATCCCATAAATAGCCTTCAAAATATAATATTTTTGAATTTGAAATTATCAATTCGTTTTCTTTGATGTCTTTCGGATTTAATTCCCCGGCAACACCCAGAAAAGTGCACATAGTCCTTTGCGCGTCAGGAGTAACAAAAATAATGCATCTTGCAGTTGAAAGCCCTTCATCCACTTTGCCAGCGCTGCACTTAACTCCCATACAGCTTAATCCGTAATCAAATGAACTCCCAAGAGAGTCATTTTTTACTTTGCCGATAAAAGCTGCCTTTTTGCCTAAAGATGCCAGCCCTGCAATTGTATTTGCTGCAGAACCGCCAGAAACTTCCTGGGCAATTTCAATTTTAGAATAAAGCTCCTCTGCCATTTTTTCATCTATTAAAGTCATTGAGCCTTTTTTTAAACCATAAATTTCTAAAAAATCATCTTCAACTTTTGCAAGGACATCAACAATAGCATTGCCTATTCCGGTTACATCTATTTCTTTTTCCATTAATCTTCCGCCTTAGCATATATAGTTGGTAATTAAATTCTATTATATTACATTTTATGCATAGCATGTTAATGCCTTAAAATATTTGAAATAAATTTATTTAAAAATTTTAAAAGTATTTTTTAAAAAACTATCAAAAAAACACTTGACATAACATAATAATATAATAAAATAATCTTAATGAAACGGTTCATTTTAGAAAATTCTTTTTATGATGACAAAAATAATTATAAAAATATGACAACAATCAAAGACGTGGCAAAAATTGCAGGTGTTTCGGTAGGTACAGTATCTAATGTTTTAAATGAGCTTGATACTGTTTCAGATAAAAACAAAACCAGAGTTATGGATACCATTAAGACTTTGAGATATAAGCCCAATAAGATAGCCGCAAGCCTTTCAAAGAAAAAAACAATGAACATCGGTTTGGTAATTCCTGATGTATCAAGCCCATTTTATTCTGATCTGATAAAAGGTGTTACTGAAACTCTTGATGCCCATGGATATAATGTGTTTCTTTGCAGCTCAAGCGGCGATATCGGCAAGGAAAAAAAAATTATAAACGATTTACTTGCAATGTGGATTGATGGAATAATCCTTATCCCTGTTTATTCAAATAAAAGAGATATAAAAGAAATGGAAAGCATCAATACCCCGATGGTTTTAGTTAATCGCGAAATCAAGGGATTAACACGGGATATTGTAATTTTTGATAATTTCGGCGGGGCTTATGAAGCTACTAATTTTTTAATTAAAAATAATCATAAAAAAATAATTATTCTTGATGGCCCAAAATATTCAAGGCCTTTCGAAGACAGGCTTCTGGGATGGAAAACTGCAATGGAGGAAAACAAGCTATACAATAAAAATTTGGTATTCAGAGGCGATTTTTCAGTTGAATCAGGTTATGACATGATGGTGAAATCGTTAAATGAACTAAAGGAAATTGATGCTGTTTTTGCCTCCAGCGACCTTATTGCTTTAGGAGCATTAAACGCTCTTGAAGAAAAAAACGTGTTGGTCCCGGATGATATTTCCATAATAGGTTTTGGGGATATCTATCTTAGCAAATTTCTAAAGCCGTCCCTGACTACTATAAGAAGGCCTTTTTATAATATAGGGAAAACAGCTGTTTCAATATTGCTTGAAAAAATAGCAGGTAAATCTGATGAAGAAGGATTTAAAAAATTCGTTATAAAAGGCAAGCTTGAAATCAGAAATTCAGTTAAGGAAAAATAACAAAAAATTAACGCTTCTTAAGGGGGTGAAATAAATGAATAAAGTTAAAAAAATATCCAGTTATATTTTATTAAATTATTGGCTGGTTTTTTTCGTGCTGATTATCATATTAATTAATGCAATTGTTCATTAATAAATTAATATCCTGGCAGTAAAATGAAAAAACATGCAGGCGCTGGTAAATTCTTTAAGTATTTAAGAATTACCGGTGCTTTTTTGTTTTAAATCAAAAAATGTAATATTATAAGATGAATAATTTCCATAAGACCTTTTAAGAATATTTTCTAATTTTAAAATTGGAAAAAATGATTAAAAAAATAACAGCAGAAGAATTATATAAAAAAATAAAAAATAATGAAGATTTTAAGCTTGTTGATGTCCTTCTTCCCTCCTCCTATAATGAATGGCACATCCCTGGCGCAATAAATCTCCAGATTGATGAAATGGAAGAAAAAGCACCTGTTTTATTTAAAAAAGATGATGAAATTATAGTATATTGCGTAAGTTTTGAATGCCAGTCATCCACCAGAGCCGCCAAAGAGTTAGAAAAGCTTGGGTTTACAAACGTTAAAGATTTTAAAGGCGGTAAAAAAGAGTGGAAGGAAAAAAACTTCCATTAAATCTTTGTTTTATTTAAATACTCCAAGGCTTTTTTTAAGTCTGACCACCCGTCAGTGGCTACAACTTTAGCTTCAAGTTTTTTATAAGTCAGAAAGAAATTCTCAATTTCGGTTAATAAATGAGGTGCAATATCATGGATGTCACCCACGTGCTGATACAATGGATCTTTTAAAGGAACCGCGAGAATCTTATTGTCAATTCCTTTTCCATCCCTCATTCTTAAAACACCTATTGGCTTTGCTTCAATAAGGCATCCGGGAAAGGTTGGCTCAGAAAGAAGCACCAGGACATCGACTTCATCACCGTCTTCTGCTAATGTATTTTCAATGTATCCATAATCAGCAGGATAGTGTACTGCACTGAAAATAAAATTATTACAGATAGATCAAATAAAGTGATGAACGATGGAAAATGCAGCTTTTGAAGAACTGATTTTAAAATATATTTCTGAACTTCCAGCAAAATTCAGACAAGGGTTAAAAAATATAGATGTTATAGTTGATTATGAAAACTATTCTCATAAGGACTCGTCCGAAATTAAACCCGGTGAAATTACTTTGGGATTATATCAGGGGCTTCCAAATACAGAAAAACCCGGCCATTACAGAAACATACCGGATATAATAACAATTTATAAGAAATCACTTGAGTCAGTAAGCGCAAATAATGAGGAACTCGCAAAAAATCTTAAAAGGGTCCTGCTGCATGAAGTCGGCCATTATTTCGGAATGGATGAAAAAAAATTAAGGGAATTAGGCTATTAGAATTACCCGTTATTAAAAACTTCAATTTTTTCAACACACAATATTAAAGCTGTATTTGACAAAACTGATATAATGGTAATAATGCTAAAATAATTTTCACTTTAAGTGAAAAAAGTTTATCATAAATTAAGAAAATTATTTTAGTTTTTTATTTATTTTTTTGATATAATAATTTTGTTGTATGATAGAAAGTTTTTAAAAAAAATATAAGGGTGGTTTATGATAACCCTTAATTAAATAAACAGGAGTTGAAGTATTATGGCCGAAGAAAAAAACAATATAAATGAAGAAAGCAAAGACAAGGTAAAAATTCCGGCTGAACTGCCTATTCTGGCATTAAAGAACAGTGTTGTTTTTCCTTATCTTGCAACTCCCCTTGCAGTAGGGAGAGATATGTCCATTAAATCTGTAAAAGCAGCTTCAAATGAACATAAGATAATTGTTGTAATAGCTCAAAAGGAAAAGGATAAAGAAAATATAGGCAAGGAAGATATATATGAAATAGGAACTGCCTGTGTAATTAAACAGGTTGTAAATATTTCCTCAACTGAAGTTAAGTGTATAGTAGAAGGGCTTTCAAGAGTAAAGATAAAATATTTTACTCAAACTGAAGGATATTTAAGAGGAGCAATTGAAGTCCTTGAAGACGAAATCTATGCTGAAGATGAGGAAATTAATAACCTTAATACTACTATCAGAATGCAGGTTGAGAAATTTATTCAGCTTGGCATACCATTGCCAACAGCTTTCGTAATAGCGGCAACCAATATTTCCAAGCCTGAAGTTCAGGCAGATTTGTTTGCATCTTATCTTCTTTCAGAAATTGAGCAGAAGCAAAGAATTCTTGAAGAAACCAACGTTAAAAAAAGGCTTAAAAAATTAACTGAATTTCTTACAGAAGAATTAAAAAAATTTGAAGTTCAGTCGCAAATAAGGAACAAGGTTCAAGAAGAAGTCGGCAAAACTCAAAGAGATTTTTATTTAAGGCAGCAGCTTAAGGCTATTAAGGAAGAACTTGGTGAATCTGATGAATCTATTGCTTTAACTGTTGAGTTTCAAAAAAAGCTAAGCAAGAAAAAATTGCCAAAAGAAGCGAGAGAAAAAGTTGAAAAAGAAATAAAAAGGCTTGAAAGTATGTCAAGCATGTCACCTGAATATTCCTATATCAGAACCTATATTGAGTGGATGCTGGAAGTCCCATGGACTGAAAAAACAAAAGATACTCTGGAAATAAAGAAAGCGAAAGAAATGCTTGATGCAGATCATTATGATCTGGAAAAAGTGAAAGAGCATATCCTTGATTATCTTGCTGTCAGAAAGCTTAAAGGCAAAACTACAAAAGGGCAAATACTTTGCTTTGTCGGTCCTCCGGGAGTCGGCAAAACTTCTCTTGGACAGTCTATAGCAAAGTCACTTGGAAGAAAGTTTATCAGAATGTCTATCGGCGGCATAAGAGACGAAGCTGAAATTAGAGGACATAGAAGAACTTATGTTGGAGCTTTGCCTGGAAGAATAATCCAGGGTTTATCCCAGGGAGGAGTAAACAACCCTGTCTTTATGCTTGATGAAATTGATAAGGTTGGAGCAGATTATAGAGGTGATCCGTCTTCAGCATTGCTTGAAGTTCTGGATCCTGAACAAAACAATTCATTCAGGGACCATTACCTTGAAGTTCCTTTTGATCTTTCAAATGTTATGTTTATAGCAACAGCAAATATACTTGATACTATTCATCCCGCACTTAGGGATAGGATGGAAGTCCTTGAACTTCCCGGATATAGCAGTGAGGAAAAATTGCATATTGCTGAAAAGTTTTTAATTCCAAAACAGCTTAAGGAGCAGGGAGTTGAAAAATATAACGTCACGTTTGGCAAAGATGCTATTTTAACAATAATTGAAGAGTTTACCAGAGAAGCCGGCGTTAGAAACCTGGAAAGGGAAATTTCCAATATCTGTAAAAAAATAGCAAGGGAAATTGTCGAAAACAGAAGGTCTTCCAAAATTATAACAAGGAAGAAAGTATATGATTACCTTGGCGTGTCAAAGATACAACCAAGTGAAATTGAAGAAAAGAACACAGTGGGAGTTGCAACAGGCCTGGCTTATACACCTGTAGGAGGAGATATAATTCTTATAGAATCTACATATTATAAGGGGCGTGGAGGATTGATCCTAACCGGTAATTTGGGAGATGTAATGCAGGAATCAGCAAAAGCTGCATTAAGCTATGTCCATTCAAGAGCAAAAGAGCTTGGAATAGATGAAAGCCTTTTTGTAAAATCAGACATGCATATACATGTTCCAAGCGGAGCAATTCCAAAAGACGGGCCTTCAGCAGGAGTCTCGATAACTACTTCCATCGTTTCTGCTCTAACGGGCATTCCTGTTCTGCGTGAAGTTGGAATGACTGGTGAAGTAACATTAAGGGGAAGGATACTGCCGATTGGAGGGCTTAAAGAAAAGCTTCTGGCGGCAAAGCGTTCCGGTCTTAAGAAGGTTGTTCTGCCATTAAAGAATAAAAAAGATGTGGGAGAAGTTCCGGAAGCTATTACCCGAGGCCTGGACCTGGTTTATGTTGATAATATTGAAGAACTATTAAAACATACCCTGGAAAGAAGCCCTTGGGGAAGAAATGAAGTTTCTGGAAGCAAAGTAAAAGCTGAAAGCCAAGTAAGCGTGATTACAACGGCATAAAAGTGAGCTGCAATATTTGCAGCATAAATTTTTAGATTTTTTAATGCGCTAATTAAAGTAAAAACAGGCTCCCAAATCACCGGGGGTCTGTTTTTTATTAAAAAATATTTAAATTTTTAATGCTTAAAATGTCTTTTACCTGTAAATACCATTGCTATCTTATGCTTGTTGCAGGCGTCAATAACATCCTTATCATGCACAGACCCGCCAG
>JAPLCN010000130.1 GCA_026392215.1 Actinomycetota bacterium
ATCAGGCTTAAAACAGAAACCACCCACATTGCAGAAAGCCCGATTGAGCCATATGCAACGCTTATATTAAAAGTGGAAAGATAGGTTGTAAACCAAGATGACGTGCCTGACAGAGAACCCATGGAAAAAAACATTACAAGACAGCTAAGTATTATAATCGCATTTAACCTTTCTTTTTTGACATAAGTACCGGAACTTTCTTCGGTTTCTGACTTGTTCTGGTTTTCCATGATAATCTTTTTTATGTCTATCTTTTTAAGGTTTAAAAAGAGAAGAAAAGCCAGGATTGTAATTACTGCTGCAAATAAAAAGAACGCATATCTGTATGATATATTAAAAAAAAGAAGAAAGCTTATAAGAAGCGGGCTGATTATGGCGCCTATGTAAAACATTATATCGATCTTTATAAAAATCGGCGCATGCATATTATGATAAACTTTTGCGACGACCGAATGCATAGAGGAGTCAATGGAACCATAACCGCTTTTCTGCAAAATAAGGGAAATGATAAATATGATTACTGATATCTTAAAGCCGAAAATAAGAAAACCCAGAAAAAGAATTGCAAGGCCTGCCAGAATGACTTTCTTAAGATTTACTTTGTCGCAAAGGATACCCGTGATAAGAGTAGAAATTAATGAAAAAACATACCCCGTAAGCAATATAAGCCCGATCCTGTCATATCCGATGCTAAGCTCTCTGGAAATTATAGGAATTAATGGATCTATTGAAATGGCTGCAACACCATAAAGGATCGTTATGTAATAAAAAAGTCCGAGAGTTCTTTTCATAATGTATTAAAAGCCGATTTTTCCGAAAATCCAGGTCTAATCACTGTTTAACTTTTTCTGCGCCGACAATCAGACTAACTACCTCATCAGGATTTGTCTCCTTAATATTTCTCTCTCCAACTTTTTCTCCTCTGCGCATTATCACCAGCCTGTCAGCAACCGAAAACACATCATAGAGCTGGTGGCTGATTATAATTATGCCAATGCCCTGTGATTTTAATTTTAATACAAGTTCCAATACTTTTTTCTGTTCTGCAACACCCAAAGCTGCAGTGGGTTCATCCATAATCAGAAGCTTGGCATCCCAATATATGGAACGGGAGATTGCCACTGCCTGCCTCTGACCGCCTGACAGCACTCTAATTCTATTCCTTAATGATGGAATTTCTATTTCCAGCCGATCCAATACTTTTTTTGATTCCTTATGCATGTAATCATGATCCAGGACATTTATGAATTTGAGTATTTTTTTTAATTTCTCACGTCCAAGAAATATATTAGAATATACATTGAGATTTTCAGCAAGCGAGAGATCCTGATAAAGTGTTTCAATGCCAATTGAAAGGGCTTTTCTTGTGCTGTCAATTTTCACTTCTTTTCCTTTAAAAAATATCTGGCCTTCATCTGGACGATGAACTCCGGAAATCATTTTTATAAGAGTGGATTTTCCGGCACCATTATCACCCAGAAGCCCTACAACCTCTCCCTCTTTAATTTCCATACTCACCTTATTTACTGCTACAAGTCCGCCGAATCTTTTAGTTAAATTCTTTACTTCAAGCAGATATTCCATTCCTTTAGTCCTCCTTGTGTAATAATTCAGGGGAAAATTGATCAACCAGTACTGCAAAAATTAAAATTACACCTACAAGTACTAATTTATAGAATGTTGGGAAACCCAACATCCGGAGTCCATTTTCCAGTACTAATATAATAAAACATCCTATTACAGTTTTCCATACCGAACCAAAACCACCATAAAAACTTGCACCCCCAATTACAACTGCAACAATAGAATCAAGCAAAAACATCACACCGGAATCTGCCTTTCCGGTTACAAATCTAAGCATATATATAATTCCTGCAATTGTAGCAAAAAGAGATGAAAGCATGTAAATTTTTATTATATGATTCTTTACATCGATACCAGCTCTTATTGCAGCATCAATATTTCCACCTATTGCATAGGTGTGCTGTCCAAATTTAGTGCTTTTTAATATGAATGCAAAAAATATTACAAAAATAAATGCGATTACAAACATATTGGGAAGTATCTCAATTAAATGTTCTCCCCGCTGTATTGTGGGGCTGATAAAAAATGATACAGTCTTACCTGGAACCATATTAATTAAACTCCCATTTCCAATTTTACCCGCAAGTGCAGGCAAATTTTTTGCAGCTGAACCTTCTATTAATAGCTCAGAAATACCATGGGTTATGCCAAGCATGGAAAATGTGGCAATCAATGCCGGTACTTTGTATCGGCCTATGAGTATTCCGTTTAAAAATCCCGGTATTATCCCTATGCATATAGTTATAACTATTCCAATAATTATACTCAATGCATCATTCATGCCCAATCCAACGAATGTGACAATCAGTTTTGCTGATACTACGCTTGAAAAGCCCATCACAAAGCCTACAGAAAGGTCAATTCCGCCTGTGATTATGACAAATGTCTCTGCCAGGCCGAGAAGAAGAATAGACGGGCTGTTATTAAGGATTGTTTGAATGCCATTTAAAGAAAAGAATCCTGGTGAAATAATACTGAATATAATAACTTCTAAAAGAAGGAAAAAAAATATCCATTTATTTCCCAATTGTAAAAAGAGTTCATGTAAGCCATTTTTTTTAATTGTTATATTGTCCATCAAATATATCCTCTCTAAAACAAATCTGGAAATGATTGGTCGATGATTATAGCAGCTATCAGGATCAGCCCAACTGCAATAAATCTGTAAAATGGATCTACTCCTGATAATTGAAGCCCATTTTCAATAACGCTTATGAGAATCACGCCAATTACAGAACCAATTATTCTGCCCTTGCCGCCAAAAAGGCTTGCCCCTCCTATTACAACACTTGCAATTGCTAATAGTTCATACATTGAAGAGAATTGTGTATAATTCCCGATACCCGTCTGGAACACATTAAAAACACCCGCAAGCCCTGCCAGAAATGAGGACAAAACATATATAATTATGAGATGCCTGTTTGTATTAATCCCGGCTCTGACTGCAGCAACCATACTTCCGCCAATTGCATATGTATGTTGTCCAAATTTCGTATTCTTTAATATGTGCCACAAAATAAAAAGAACGATAACAATAAATATAAAAGAGTTTGGAATTATCCTGATGAGCTCTTTTAACTCTTTCCCGGTTATTCCTTCAGGCTTGTTGAAAAAACTGATTGCTTTGCCCGGGAATATATAAATCAGATAGCCATTCCCTATATCAGTAAGATATGGAGGTAAAAATGTCACAGGAAATCCTTCGCTCATTATAAGAGCAATGCCGCTGGCTATTCCACCCATACCAAGGGTTGCAATAAAAGATGGGACCCTGTACTTTGTTATCATTATTCCACTGATAAGTCCCGCAATAATGCATACAATAAGTGCAATGATGCTGCCAATTGAAATGCTCAATGCAGGAAGAAAATTAACAGCATGCATTTTCTGCATTATGGTTGCAGACAGAACTGAAGATAGCCCCATCATAAATCCAACAGAAAGATCAATACCTCCGGTGATTATTACAAATGTCTCTGCAGCTGCTAGAAGTAGAGAAGTTGTTGAAAGATGTATTATATTCTGAAAATTTGCCAACTGGAAAAATCTTTTTCCGGTAAAGCTGAATATTAATATTAAAATTAAAAGGAAGAACAGTGCCCAGTTTTTAGCCAATAAACTAAAAAGTTTTGAAGGGTTTTGGGTCACATTTAATGCCAAATTTTTATTGGTATTCAATAGACTCCTCTGTTTTGTAATAATTTATTAATACAGAGGGTTAACACACATATTAACCCTCTGTATTCTGTATTAATAAGTTGAAAAAAATGATATATCCACGATTCCCAATTATTTACTATAAATGAACTGCGCCATGTTTGGATCATCTACATTCTCTTTTGTAAAGAATTCAAATCCTGGTATAACCTTTTTAGGAACCTCTGCTTTATCTTTCAGGTATTTATAGCCCCATTCAACTCCAAGAAAACCGATTTCTGCTGGTTTTTGTGCAAGTATCATATCAACTTTACCTTCTTTTAGTGCATTAATCAAATCTTGTGTTGCATCCCACGAAGCAATCTTGACAGCACCGGTAAGACCTGCATTTACGACAGCCTGATAAGAACCCTGTGAGCTGAACAGGTTTACTCCAAAGATACCTGCGATATCCGGGTTTTTCTGAAGAGCTGCAGTTGCGAGCTCTTGTGCCTTTTGCTGAACATCCATACAATAGTCTGTTCCCACAAGGGTCATATCCGGGAATTTAGCTATCCCCTCACTAAAACCTTTGCCTCTATCAACAACAGATGATGTATCAGGATTAGTGTTCATAAGATATACTTTTCCTTTAGAATTTAGCATCTTTGCAAGATTTTCAGCAACCTTCTGCCCGCCAAGTTTATTGTCTGTTCCAATATAGGAAAGCGGGAATGAGTAGTCGCTATCTTTTGAGTAATCACCATCGCCCAGATATGTGTCAACTGTTATGATTGCAATGCCCTGGTCATATAATTTTTTAAGTGGTGCAACAAGTGCATCTGTGGAAGTCGGAGCTATAAGAATAAGATCTATGCCACCCTTTGCTGTAGCTGCTTCAAGAATTGGAACCTGTGCTTCCGGACCCCATGATTTTGGATATTCCGCTACTAAAAGTTTTACACTACCTCCAAGTTCGTCTACCTTCTTCTGAATACCCTTTTCCATAGTGAAATAGAAAGGATCAGCAACCCCAGGCATAAATAAAATGGTGAATACCTTTGCTGCTGCTGCTGCTGTAGTTTCAGCTGCTGCAGTTGTAGCTGTTGTTGTGGTTTTACAACCAGCCAGTGAAAAAACTGCAAGCATTGATATGCTTAATACTAAAATTGTTATCCATAATAATGATTTCTTCATTTTTATATCCTTTGTTTTATATCCTTTTCTGTTTTACTTTTTAAACAGATTTTTATAAAATTACATACGAGATTTGTTTGCTTTTAGTCAATGCAATGAACATCTAAAAAGGTAGACAAGTCTCTTTTCTTTTAAATTGGATTCTTTTTTCTTTTGTTGCCACCTCCTAAAATTTTATATTTAAACAATAAACTGGTTAACACCTCCTTTTTAACTTTTATAATTTCCAATTCTCTTACATGATTGCCTGATGACCAATTCCGGTCTCAAGATGATTCTTTTTATTTCTTTATTGGACCTGTTTTCTAATATCTCAAACAACTGTTCTGCAGCTAATTTACCCAGCAAATACTTGGGTTGCCTTATAGTAGTAAGGGGTACCTTTACCATGGACGAAATTTCGATATTGTCATAGCCGATAACTGAAATATCTTCAGGAACTTTTAAACCGTTATCATTAATTACTTTAATTGACTTGATTGCTAAATAATCATTCCCTGCAAATACAGCAGTAATTTTTTCCTCCCTGTTTATAATATATTCAATTATTTTATCTATATCATAAATGCCATACATATTAATAAATTTTTGAGGTACAAAGGTATTACTACTTTCAATCTTGTGATCTACTAGCGTATCCTTAAATCCCCTTAATCTCTCTCTCAAACTAAGTAACTTTCTATCACCAAGAAAAAATATTTTCTTATGTCCAAGCTCAATAAGATACTCTGTAGCTAACTTCGCACCAAAATAGTCATCATTAACAACATAATTTACACCGGGAGTATCGAGTTTGCAGTCTATTAATATAAAGGGAAACCCTCTATCTAGGAGATACTCAATTGTTTTCATTTTTAATGCAACCGTTGTAAGAAGAAGGCCGTCTACTCCTCTTCCCATCAATGTCTTTATGTCTCTCTCCTCCAACTCTATGTCATTATTAGAGTTGCATAATATTACATTGTATTTTTTTGTTTCGGCAGCATCAATTACTCCTTTAGCTACTCTGGAGTAAAATGGATTTTCAATATCAGCCAAAACCAGACCTATTGTTCTGGTTCTATTAGTTCTAAGACTTTGAGCCATGATGCTTGGTTTATATTCCTTTTCCTTAATAATTTTTAAAATTCTATCTTTTGTATTTTTACTTACAAAATAACCGCCAGATAGAACTCTTGATACTGTGGTTCTAGAAACCCCAGCTAATTTTGCTATTTCACTAATTGTTGCCTTCTTGAAGTTTGATTTTTTTGATTTTTCTAACATCGATACCATATATATATTTTAAATATTATGAATAAAACTGCAATTTATAACTTAAATTATCAACTGGTAATTGTTATCGATTCCAATAAAATATCACATCAAATTATACATGTCAATCATTTTAACTAATTTATTTTTGGAATATTTTTAACCTGTCAATCCTACTACTGCTCCACCAAGTAATATTGCATTATCTACTTTATTTATCTCATAATAATAATTATCCCTTGCATTTAATATCTGCCTTAAATAATAATCTACTCTTGATTGGAAATTCTTTAACTTATAAAAACTTCTGCCTTCAGCAGTGATACAGACAGGGTTGCAGGGATTTCTCCCCTTATCTGATTTTATGATACTCGCAGCTAACACTATTGAAGCTAGAATAGCAGCCCTTTCAACAAGGTTTTCGAATAAATAATATATCGTTATTTTATCTACCAGACTCATATCTTTTATAAGTTCTGCCAGAATCCCACTTTTAGGAGGATAAAACAAATAATCATCAACATCTCGGGATTCTAAAATAATATTTTCACTGAATCTTTCAGCAAAAGAACCAGAGAAAATCTTTTCATTTATTCCATATTGAATAACTTCTGTAGCCAATCCACCTAAATATGCACCAGAAAACATTTTCTCGAAACTATTTTTCCCAGGATCTATTGTATTATTATCAAATTTCAAATCAATTTTACCCCTGGGGCCTTTTGAGAAATTGCCTGCTTCAATATTAATAATCTGATATTCATTTTTATCCAAATCTTCAACAAACTTATTCTTAATATTTTCATTCTTTTCAATATAACAAGCATTACAGCCTGTACCCAGAATTAAACCTATATAACTTTCATATTCTCTGTTCTGAAAAGTTAATATACCTGCAAGAAGAGAGGCTGTTGTATCATTTAATAAAATTATTTTTTTATTACTTCCAAAGCCTTGCTTTTTAATAGCTGAAAGTAAATTTTTAACTATAAATTCTCCCTCCACTTCCTTTGCTTTGATTTCCTTTGTGAATCTTATTAATCTGCCGTCTTTATCCGGGAAAATTTCCAAAGGATATGAAAATACAAAACCTATATTTTCGCTTGCATTTAAAATATCCCTAATATTATCTACCATAATTTTAAAAAACTCTTCCTTACTTACTTCTTCTTTTAAACCAGGCATAATAGATTGTTTAAAATTTTCAATAACAGGATTATTTATATCTTTGAAAGATATAACAGCAGATCTAAAATTAGTTCCACCTGCATCAATTACAATTACAGGTTTATTGAGTGAAACTTTGTTTCTAAATTGGATGAATGTGGGGAGCATTTTAAGAGAACTTTCGGCACCAGTTAAACCGTTCTGCATTTCTTTAAGGAAAATATCCACATATTTCTGAATGTTTATAGCTTCATAATTCATCCCGTATTTGTTTAAAAATTTTGAGACATTATTTTTGATTTTTTTTATATCTATTTCCAAAATATCTTATATCTCTCTCCTCCAGCTCTATGTCATTATTAGAGTTGCATAATATTACATTGTATTTTTTTGTTTCGGCAGCATCAATTACACCTTTAGCTACTCTGGAGTAAAATGGATTTTCAATATCATCCAAAACCAAACTTATGGTTCTAGTTTTATTAGTTCTTAAACTTTGAGCTATTATGCTTGGTTTATATTCCTTTTCCTTAATAATTTTTAAAATTCTATCTTTTGTATTTTTACTTACAAAATAACCGCCAGATAGAACTCTTGACACTGTGGTTCTAGAAACCTTAGCTAATTTTGCTATTTCACTAATTGTTGCCTTCTTGAAGTTTGATTTTTTTGATTTTTCTAACATCGATACCATATATATATTTTAAATATTATGAATAAAACTGCAATTTATAACTTAAATTATCAACTGATAATTGTTATCGATTCCAATAAAATATCACATCAAATTATACATGTCAACTAAATTTTAAAACCTTTATTGTGCTTTTTGCTACTTACGAGTTAAATCGAATGATTTTAAAGGATATAATTTAAATCTTTTCCTTTTGAGTTTTAAATTACATCCTTACAGGTGTGAACTTTTAAATTTGAAATCTAAAAAAACCTGTGCAATTTTAATTATTATGTGGCGAATATTAAAGATAGCATTGACTTAATTTATAGTAATTTGCTTTTGGATCTCCCAGGTATCGCAGTTTAAGCCAAGCCCTTGATTTTACGATGATACTTCTTCAATATAATCTGATTTATTTTAGACTAATTGGCTAAAAAATGTTTGAACAGGTACAATAATGGGCTCTGTTTGTTTGAAGCAATCCCTAGGGACATAATCCATATCAAAAACCACCTGAAATGCATGCTTTGCCTTAATTTTGTCCTGGAAATAAGCTAAATTCTTACTTATGCCACCCTTTGATGATAATTTTACTTCAACTAAAAACCATGGTTTTTTATCTTTTGAGACTAAAAAATCTACTTCCCGCTTTTCTTTATCTCTTAAAAACCATAAATCATACTGTCCCAGACCATAATCTGTCCAGAAATGAACAGCTTTTAACAGATGAGATGCGACTAAGTTTTCTGCACGACTTCCATCTTCATCAACATTTATCCAATCCCACAAGTAAATTTTTGGTTCCTTAATAAGAGAGCGTGGAATATTCTTGGACCATGGCTGGACACTGAAACAATAATAAAAGGACTGCAATACTTTAATCCAGCGGCGGACTGTATCAGAAGATACATTGATTTTTTTAGCAATATTTGAGTAATTGGTCAGCTGGCCTGCCTGATATTTTAATATTTCAGCTAAAATCTCAATTTGCCCTAATTCCTGAATACGGCTTAAATCCCGTATATCTTCCTTTACCAACTGTTCCTGGCGCAATGTCTTCCAGCGATTTAAGAACCTGGGATCATTTTTTATAAATGGCTCCGGGAAGCCTCCATTTTTAAGTAATTTTTCAAAAGCATCACTTTTACTTAAAAAAGGCTTATTTATTTCTTGTCCTGATAGCTCAACTCTGGATAGCTCTGCTAATGATAACTGGTGAAGCCTGTAAGTAAAATATCTACCCATCAGACTATCACCGCCTTTTTTATAGATATCCAGACGGGAGCTGCCAGTGACAATAATCTTTACCTTTTCTTTGTAAGTGTCAAAGAAACCTTTTAAAAATGTTTTCCACTTTCCATATTTATGGATTTCATCAAAAACAATAATGGGTATATCCGAAGTCAATTTATCAAGTCCTGCATAATCTGCAACACTTTGAACCCCTTCCAGAATAACCTTCCTGTGGTCTAAATTATCCCAGTTCAGATAAGAAAATTGACCTGAAAACTCTTTAGCCATCAGGCTAACAGTGGTCTTGCCTGCCTGTCTTGGTCCGCTAATAAAAATCATTTGCTTATGATTCTTGAAATGTTCCTTTATAACAGATGTATAGATTCTTCTTATTTTTTCTTCCATTGTAATTCCGGTTCATTCCATCTTATGATTTCATTATGACTAATTTATCATACATCTTAATTTAGTCAAGACTATTTTTAGATATATCAAATATTAGACATGTATCCGTTTTCTCTTAGATGATTTCAGCCTGATCAGTTCAACTCATCTTTCATTTAAGTTATCCTGTTTTGTTTGCCAATCTTTATCTGTCAGATAGTTAAAGTATGTGTATATTAAAATATATGTATAGCACTTGCCTTAACTGCAGCAAAAATTTCACTGTCGATTCTCAGTCCTAATCTGTTAATCGATGCATCTGTAATATACGCTGCCAGGGAAAAACCGCAATCTATATCCAATTTCTTAAACAAACCGACATTCTTAATTTCCTTAATTTTCCCTTTGAATATATTCAAAGTAGATAATGAGGTTGTTTCTTCACTGTTTCCAATAATAATTACATCTTCAGGTCTTATGCTTACCGTTACCTTTTTCCCATTTATACCTTCTCCGACAGCATAAATAGAAATGTTATCACCTACATTAACTTTTACAACACCATTTTGCACATTACCTACTATTCCGCTTATCAAAGTTTCTATCCCGACAAACTTTGCAACTCTTTCATTTACAGGCCTTCTAAATACTTCTTCCCTGGGTCCTATTTGTTGCAATATTCCATTTTCAATTACTCCGACAAAATCCGAAATTATCATCGCTTCATTTCTGTCATGGGTAATATAAAAAGTTGTTGTTCCTTTTTGTTTCAGTATTTCAAAAAAAACTCCTCTAAATTCTTCCCTTGTTTCCTGGTCTATATTTGCAAGGGGTTCATCAAGAAGTAAAATTTTCGGATTAAGAAGAAGCGCTCTTGCCAGGCAAACTTTTTGCTGCTCGCCTCCGGATAATGTTTTCGGAGATCTCGGAAGCAGATTTTTTAACTTAAGCTTTTCTATTAAAAAATCAAGATTTTCTTTATATTCTTCAAATCTTATTTTTCTTAATTTTAGACCCAACAGCAGATTGTTATAAACGGAAGTATTAAATAACATCGGTTCCTGGAAAACAACTGCCATTTTCTCTCTGATTTTTTGCTGGTTGATTTTTTTATCAAGTATCTCTTCTCCGTCAAAGACAATGCTTCCGCTATCAGCAGATAACAACAAATTTATCAGATATATCAAAGTACTTTTCCCTGATCCGTTTGAACCAATTAAAGTAAATATATCGTTCTCATACGTATAAAGATAATCTACATTTAATAAAAATCCAGTCGAAAAATGCTTTTTTAAATTTCTTATTTCCAGTATTTTATCTGCCATTTTTCCTTTTCTTTTTGTTGGATTAAGGTAAGTATAAGATTAATTGCAAAAACTAAAATAAGTAAAATTATAACAAGCGCAATTGCGGAAGCAAACTCACCCATTCTAACCATTTGAACCGCTGCAGTTGTTAATACCCTTGTGCTTCCCTTAATATTTCCGCCAACTATCATAACGGCTCCGACTTCGGAAATTATTCCGCCAAAACCTGCCATTATTGCAGAAAGCGCCGGCAGTTTTGCTTCCTTGAAAATAAGCCATGACATTTGTATTCTGCCGGCACCTAACGATACGGCCTGCAGTTTAAATTTGGGGTTTATCTGCCCGACAGCTGCCAGAGTTATTCCGGCAATAATCGGAGATGCGATTACTACCTGCGCGATAATCATTGCGGTAGGTGTATACATCAAACCCATAAAACCGAATGGACCTGACCTCCAGAATAAAAGCGCAATAAACAATCCTGCTGCAACAGGAGGCAGACCCATACCGGTATTGATAAAAGCAGTTATAATTCTTTTGCCACGGAAATGGTTCAAACCTACAACAAACCCCAGGGGTATGCCAAGCAGCATTGAAATGATAACAGCAATACCTGAGACTCTTATTGTAAGAAGTAAAATTCCAAGTATTTCTTTATCACCTGTAAATATGAGAATAAATGCTTTTTTTATTCCTTCATATATTAATTCCATGGCAATTCCTTTAAATTAAAATATTATTTTATTACATCAGGATAAAATAACGGCTCCCCATATTCCTCGACACCGAAATTCTTAATTAAGGCTTGGCCCTGTTCTCCGGTTATGTAATCTATAAAAGCCATTGCACCTTTATTGTTTATATTAGGATATTTCTTTGGATTAACTGCAATTACTCCGTAAGGATTAAGCAAAAGTTCTTCACCCTCAACTAAAATTTCAAGTGAGAAATTTTTTTTCATTGCAAGCCATGTTCCTCTGTCAGTTAATGTATAGCCCGACTTTTCATTGGTAATTGTCAGAGTTTCTCCCATGCCCTGGCCAGTTTCAATATACCATTCAGCTTTCAGATCTGTTACTGCGGCTTTCCCCCATATTGCAAGTTCCTTTGTGTTTGTCCCGGATTTATCAGCTCTGGAAACAAATATGCTTTTACTATCGCTTATTGCCTTAAATGCATCAACAACACTTTTACCTTTTATATTGGCCGGGTCTTCCTTGGGGCCGACTATGACAAAGTCATTATGCATTACATCTTTTCTGACGGAGCCGAATCCATCTTCCATGAATTTATCTTCAGCTTTTCTGGAATGAACCAGCAAAACATCGGCTTCTCCCTTTTCTCCAAGTGTAATCGCCTCTCCGGAGCCAACAGCAATTAATTTAACTTTATAACCGGTGGCCTTTTCAAAATCAGGTAGCAAAACACCAAAAAGACCGCTGTCATCCGTGCTTGTTGTTGAAGCTAAGATTAATTCTTTTTTTTCTACTTCCGTAGTCTCAGCTGCTGAGGTTGTTTCGGCTGCAGTTATAGTTTCGGCTGCTGCCGTAGTTTCCGCACTTGTTGTTGAAACTGAATTTAATTCGTCTTTTGCCGTTTTGTTGCATGATATTACCGAGAACATCGTTACAGCTAAAGCTGTTAAAAGGATATAAATTAGAAATTTATTCTTTTTATTCATTTAGTGATTTTTCTACTATTAAATTTTTAGATTATAAAAAATTATTTTACCTTAAACCTGTAAACAGGCTATATTATATTGCTCAATTTAAAAACCAAAATATTATTTTTTATATTTTTTATTTATTATTTCTTTAATTAACCTTGCCCAGGATTTATTTTAAGCCCTTTGTATGCTCATCACCCTCAATAACATAGTCAGCATTATCTTCCTTTTGCCTTTTTCTTCTGCCCCGGCAGACGTTACTATAAAAGCCGTAATATCTTACGGTCTGCTCGCCCATATTCGGGATATGAGAACACAAGCTTGCTATAAAATCTATTGTATCAAACTGCCTGGTATTTGTTCCATCCTTTGATTTATAGATACCCTTTATTGTATAGAGAATATTTTTGACTTTCCGGAATAAAAATATATAATGACATTAGCTAATTTAGCTATATTGTCTAATTAATCTTAAGGAGAAGTCAATGATTGTAAACTCTACAGATCTTAAAAATAATCTTGGAAAGTATTTAAGAGATTGTGCGAAAGAAGAAATGATCATTACAAGCAGCGGAAGAAAAATTGCAAGGTTGCTTGCATTTGAAGAAAACGGACAAATCAAAACAAGATCAAACGGAGAAGGCTTGGTAAGTGAAAGAGCTGAAGCATATGACTATGCCCAAAAAAAAATATCATATGAAGAATTTCTCCATATTACTGAGAATAGTGAAAAGAGATATGAATATATAGATGGTGAGGTTTATCTTCTTGCATCTCCAAGGACAATGCATCAGAGGGTTCTTGGAGAACTATATATCCTGTTTTATAACTGGTTTAAGGATAAGAAATGCACCCCTATGCTGGCACCGTACGACATTACTTTAAAGAGAAGCCTTGAAAATATAAATGTTGTAGAACCTGACCTGGTTGTTATATGTGATCTTGAAGAAAATCTAAATGATAAAGATTATTATATGGGTATACCGGTACTTGTTGTTGAGATTATTTCCGAGTCAACGCGCACTAAGGATGTCATAAAAAAGCTGGACCTGTATATGTCCACAGGTGTAAGTGAATACTGGATTATCAATCCATTAAACAGGGAAATCGCAATATACTTTTTCGAAAATAATAATATTGCCAAAAATGAGACTTACAAAAAAAATGAAGTGGCAAGCTCTTACTTTTTTATAGGACTTATTACAAATCTGAAAGATATTTTTAAATAAGCAGCATTTTATAATTTATAAGAAATTGCTTTTGGATCTCCCAGGTATAAAGCATGTATACACACCACGATTATGTATTGTAAGTATTAAAAACAAAAAATCAGGAGCAGATAATTTTTCTTCTGCCACGGCAGACATTGCTATAAAAGCCGTAATACCGTACCATTTGCTCAAAAGGTTCCAAAATTGATAAGTTCAATTATCATCCCTGATATTTTTTGGAATAATAATCCTTCTGAATTTATCAATTTTTACTTTACTCTTTTTCACATTTTAAATATATTCTTTTATACAATATTGGGTGTGAGAAACATTCTTATAAATTTTTTTCAATAATATTTACAGTTAATTTTTCAATTTCATTTATAAAATCTTCTGCGCTGTTTAACCAATTTTTAACAGTCCGGTTATCAAACTTTGCAAAATCTTTATAATCACCTTCCTGTCTTTCCTCAAATATTTTTGAATAGAATTTTCCTAATTCTTTATCAACCAATCCCTTATTTATAAATTCCCTATTAAGGAGGGCTCTTACTCCGGAATGTTTTGATGATGAAAAATTTTTAGATAGTAGTAGACCATTCACTGCATAAAACATAGCATAATATATCCTATTTACTATAGAAGTAAGGGTTGCTTTTTCAAACATTATTTTTGCATCCGCTAATGTTTCATTTGATTTTTTTAAACGGTATTTTATTAAATCAACAAGTTCACTTTTCAAATAATAGCACCTTCCCTTTCAACATTTTTATAAAAGGGCATCACTCTGTATCTTGAAGATCTCCAGGATTTTTTATTTTCAATTATAAGTCCAAATACAATATCATTTTCCAGCTCAATATCATATGCAATTTCTATAATCTTATCCTTTAGCTCATAGTCCACTTCCCGATCAACCAGTATTAAAACATCTAAATCAGAAAAGTCAGTAAAATCACCTCTGGCTTTTGACCCAAATAAAATCAACTCTGCTCCAAGAAAGTTTTTTAACAATTCATTTTTCAATTTAGAAAGTGCATCTAATTCTTTTTTATTTAAAATTTTGTTTTCTTCTTTTAAAAATTTCATTTCCTGTTCACCTGAATTGTAATTATCGTTATAAAATATTTTAACTGATAAGAATTCTTAATTCAATTTTTGATTTTTTTCTCTGCCCGTCTTGTCATGCTTCCCGTCTTTTCTAAGAAATATTGTATTACCTTCTTTAGAATAAGTAATTCTGAAATTTTTTGATACTCTTAATTCATAAATATTTTTCTGACTTGAAATTTTTTTATTTCCAAGGGATGGGTGCAATGGATTTTTTTGGAATAAAACAAGGATTTCTTTTACCTGATTCTGTAAAATAAAATCAAGTTTTCTATAATGCTTTATAAAAGTACTGGTTGCTTCAATATGAATATTTTGCATCTATTACTATTTATCTAATTTCTTAAAAAGTTCACCAAGATTTTTTGTTTTGGTAACCCGTCCCTGCTGTATATCTTCTTCAGCTTCTTTTTCATCAGCTTGCCACTCCCCGGTGTAAAAGTACGCCTGATCTTTTGGTATTAAAATTTTCGGTTCTAAAACCACTTTATTTTCACTTATATAAATATCCATATGATCTTCCTTATTTAATCCAAGTTCTCTTATTATTTCCCGGGGTATAGCAATCTGGTAATTCTTTCCTAACTTTCTTAACATATTCAAAACTCCGATATAATTTTATAATTTCATATTATTTTATTTTCATATTTTAATATATTACAATTTTTTAAAGAAATTGTAAACAAATACCCCAATAATGAGATCAGGAAAATCAACCGGAGATTGTTATATTTGGCAAGAGCATATATGAGCATGTGTTAGAAATCTGCCCATTTTTAAATTAGGTTTCGGGTAGGATTAATCGATGATGCAGATACAATAAAGTTTTTAAATTTAAGATAATTAAGGATGGGTAATTTGTACCCATCCCATTATAAAATAATTATTATATTAATTTTTTTTAATTTATCCATACTCCTAATTGTAATACATAATTATTTAGAAGCACTGGTTGTTGTAGTGCTTTCAGCAGTTGTTGATGATTCTGTAGAGGATGACTCGGTAGATGATGCTGTTGTTGTAGTTTCAGCAGATGTTGACTGTGTAGTTGTTTCAATTGTTGTCTCTGTTGCTGGAGCTTCCTTAGTTGTTCCAACTGTAGTTGAAATCAATATAATTTTATTACGTGATACTATTTTTGTATCTTTTGTCAAAGTAAAATTTTATTTGACGTTAAAAAGAAAAAAAACTTATTGGTGACAAATGATACTATTAATGTATCATAATGATTAAAGTTAAAAAGATTTATTGAACAAATAAAGGTTTGTCAGAGGCTATGAAATTAATTACAAGGAATACAGACTATTCAATTAGGGCACTTATCCATATTGCCAGAAATAAGGACAGGATAGTTTCAACAACAGAATTAGTTAAAGAGTTAGGTGTACCCAGACCATTTTTAAGGAAAATTCTTCAGTTACTTAGTATAAATGGAATACTTAAATCATATAAAGGTAAAAATGGTGGATTTAAACTGGCTAAAGATCCAGAGCAAATATATCTATTGACCCTAATGGAAACATTTCAGGGCAAGTTTAAACTTACTGAATGTCTTTTTAAGAAAAAAATATGTCCCAATCAAATTAGTTGTAAATTAAGAGCACAATTAGATTCATTAGAAGAGCTGGTTGAAAATAAAATAAAAGAAATAACACTAGCCCAACTTTCGATTTGAAATCATAAAACTGCGGCTTCTCCGGGTGCTTCGAGTACTGAAATATCTATTTCAGCTGCAAATTCGTCATTCTTTTTTATCAGCAGCCAGTCTTTTGGCGAAGCTTTCTTTAACCTTATTAAAGCAAACTCCCCTCTGAGCTTTTCACCGCTCAAGATGAAAGTCATGTGGCCTTTTTCGAGCCCTTCCCTCAGTATCCGTGAGCTCTGCTGCATGTCATCTGTATCAAGGGCATGATATGTTCCGTAATCCCAGATATAAACTTTCCCCGCTCCATAATTTCCTTCAGGTATTATTCCTTCAAAATCCTTATATTCAAGAGGGTGGTCTTCAACCATTACTGCAAGTTTTTTATCTTTCGGGTTGATAGATGGTCCTTTCGGTACAGCCCAGCTTTTAAGTACACCATCAAGCTCAAGCCGTAAATCGAAATGAAGGTGGGATGCAAAATGCTTGTGTACAACAAATTCAAGCATATCCTTGCTTTTTATCGGGATGGCTTCTCCAAGGTTGCTTTCTCCGGTACTGACGCTTTCCGCTTTGGGCTCGGATGTGCTGTCAAAATTTCTTTTCTTTTGATAATCCTCAAAAGGCATTTTTTTTCTTTGCTTCCTCCAGGCTTAACTTCAATTTTTCAAGAAGATCTATGACTTCAGCTTTACCGGAATCAGGATCAGGCCAAAACTTATTGCACCTTCCCATAAAGGTTTCATTGTTTACCCTCGGGTCAATAATATGAACACAATTTTAAAGTTTAAAAAAACTTTCATAAAATTATTACAAAATTTTTGTTAAATATATTATGCAATGATAAAATAATACAATATCAATTATTTCTGACAATAACAACATAGTAATAACTTTTCCTGCTGCAAATAATAATAAAAATAATAAATACCCGGGCGTGTAGAATTGTTATTGACAAATGATACTAATTTTGTATCATTATATAAAAAATAAAAAAGGAGAGATAAAAATGGCGGTAAGAAAAATAATTGAAATAGATGAAGATATTTGCAACGGATGCGGCAACTGCATCCCCAACTGTCCTGAGGGGGCTCTTCAGGTTATTGATGGTAAGGCAAGATTAATAAGCGATCTTTTTTGTGACGGGCTTGGTGCATGCATAGGAGAATGTCCTATCGAGGCGATCAAAGTTGTTAATCGTGAAGCAGAACCCTACAACGAAACAAAAGTTATGGAAAACATAGCCAGGCAGGGAAAAAATGTAATAGCTGCGCATTTAAAACATTTAAGAGATCACGGTGAAACAGGCCTTTATAATGAAGCACTGGAGTATTTGAAAAATAATAATATTGAAATTGCGGAGGATGTTGAAATGAACAGTAAAAATTCAGAAAATGAAGACAGGCTGCCATGCGGTTGCCCGGGCTCGGCAGTGATGGACCTCAGGGGGGAAGAGCCTTGTGAAGCTGTTAAGACAGGAGTGCGTGTTTCAGGCTCAATATCAGGGCCTGCATTAAAAGACAACTCAAAGGCAGCCCAGATTGCGGAACTGTTAAGCCAGCTTACGGCAAAGGGATCAAAACTGAGGCAGTGGCCTGTCCAGATAATGCTGGTACCGTCAACTGCGCCATACCTCAAAGAGGCAGACCTGCTTATAGCTGCTGACTGTGTTCCGTTTGCATATGCAGGATTTCATGAAGATTTTCTTGAAAACAAGGCGCTGCTTATAGGATGCCCGAAGCTTGATGACAGCGAATTTTATATGAAAAAGTTTACCGAAATATTCAGGCTAAATGACATAAAGTCAGTAACAGTGGTTCATATGGAAGTGCCCTGTTGTTTCGGGCTGCTGAGCATTGTAAAGCAGGCGGTAAAAGACTCTGGAAAAGATATACTGGTCAAGGCAGTAAATATCGGTATCAGGGGAAATATAGTTTCAGAAAATTAATTTTTTTCTGTTTACTGCGCAGACATTGAAGAAAAAATAATAAGGGAAGGTCTTGTCGCTCTTTGTCCTGAACCGATTTTCTCGTATCCCTATACCACACCTATAGAAATTGGGACATTTGATATTAGAAGAATAACGGGTATTAAAAGAAGAAAGCAAAGAATGAAGGATATTATTTATTATTCTGATGATTCTTACCTTGGGGAAGGTATTTCCCTAGGGATAGTAAGAGGCATTTTAGTCAAATATAAGGATAGAAATATTGTTCAGGAAGGATTAGGAACAGGCAATTTAGCTTTAAAAAATGGATTGATGACATATTTCCCGTCAACTTGTAATACCGTACAACTGAGCGAAACACAATTCAGGAAAACCTATTTGGTTGACAGTGTAATGGTGTGGCGGATAAATGGTAAGCTGTCAATATTCATAACGAGAGTAATTGATATGTTGGCACAATGCTATATGCTTCTTCCCCCTCTTCAAAATAAATTACTCAAAACCGGAACTTTATTTCGTAATCTATTTAAGCTCACTCCTCAAATAATGAAGATAGCTCCTATGGCAGAAGCCTGTTTTAATTACTTTGTTGAAGCGGATGAATTACATGTTGAATGTGAGGTCAATTCTTTAGCCGGCTATTTGAGTAAGGTATTTATTTTAAACGAACTAGGAGCTGATTATTTTCAAAACGGTGTTGAGAATGGAAAAATTGTCTTAGCCCCAATGGGCTGGAAATATATTACATCAGGTCCTGATTCTACTGCATTTTACAATCCTGATAATGACCTCTCTTTTTTCGTAAAAAAAATAAATGCTAAAGATTTAATTCCGTATAAAGTTTTCTGGGGAAGGGAAAAAACAAAAGATTTATCTTGGGCAGGGTTTGAGTTTGAGTTTGATTGCAGGAACAAAAAAATAAAAAGCTTTGGTTGTGAATATATTGCCAAAATAAAATAATAATGGAGGGTTATTTGAAACCGGAAGTTGCCTTGATATACCCATATTTTAGGACTTTTGCCGATATTCAACAACTTTTTCAGCCATTAGGAATACCTTATTGGGGAGCTGAAATTAAAAACTTAGGTGTACCCGTTATTCAATACGATTGCACATTCGAAAAATATAATAATGCAGCTCCGACGAGTGATTATTTTTCTCACCTCTAAAACGTTAGTTTTCCTCTTTAAAAAGGCATTTTTACCATTCTGTAAAAAATAGCAAAAAATTTTTCTTCTCACCATAAAAAACTTAACAATATATGAATAGGTTGTATACTATTCATATATGAACAATTATAAATTAAAAGTAAATATAGCCTGGCTTAAAAGAAAAAGAGACGGGCTGCTTAAAAATCTGGGAGATATTGGACCATTTATCGATGGCAGTATTGTTAAAGTCAGCAGAAGATGTGGAAATAAAAACTGCAAATGCAACCTGGGAGAAAAGCATACAAGCCTTTATCTTCAATATAAAGTAGCCGGGGTGACAAAGGCAGTATATATTCCTGTTGATGTGGAAGAAGAAGTAAAAAAATGGAATCAGGAATACAAGAAGCTAAAAGAGATAATAAAAGAAATTTCAAAAATAAATAAATCAATAATTAGTAGATATGTATCTGAAAAAAGAACCAAAATAGAAGAGCGGCATCGCCAGCTTAAAGGATGGTGGAACTTAACTTCTTTTACATCCACCTCATTTCCACTTGTTAATACCCAGACTCTGTTTAATTTACTAACCTATTTGCTTATGCAGCTTTATCTGGTGAGATCTGACATGGGCGAGCTTAGCTAAAAAAACAATATCTACCATAACCAAAAGAGAAAAGATGGGAAAGTGTGTGGCAGTACTTTACAGCGGGCAATATTATGGCGTATTTAATTTTGATGAGTACAGTTTTATTCTTATGAATTTAGACATAACCTCTAAAAAAAGGCTTAAAAAAAAGATAAGAGACTGGAACAGGGACCCTCCTTAGTTTAAATTGAAGATTTTAATTTAAATCATTAATAATTATGTCGTAATTTGTAAATACACTGTAGTAAGTCTATCCTTTTTTCCCCCATTTTTAACATTATTTAGTATAATTTAAGAAATATTTACACAAATTAATTTTTTATCTCTGGAAATTTATAAAATGGTTGATTATTTTGAGCTAAACTAATATTTTTAATGCGACAGTGTCTGAGTCACAGTGTATATTAAAATATTTCTTTGCTTCTTTCCCTTTCGTGCGTTATAATGCAAATTATGCAATCCAAATCAAACATAGTAAAACAATTAGAGC
>JAPLCN010000016.1 GCA_026392215.1 Actinomycetota bacterium
CAAACATTGAAACCATCAATTTTGGGCAAAACAAGATCTAGAAGTATAAGGTCTGGATATTTGTGTTTGGCTAAGTATAATCCATCTGACTCGTTATCAGAAGTAAAAACTTCAAAACCTGCATGTTCAAAAAACATTTTAAGGGAAATTACAATGTTTTTTTCGTCTTCTATAATTAAAATTTTTTTCATATTTTTTAAATAAGACACTTTAAAAATATCAATCTTAATTCCTGTCTTAAATTAGTGCTGGTTTATCTTCGGCTGAGTTAAGTGTGAAATAAAAAGTGCTTCCTAATCCTATTGCACTTTCCACCCATAGATCGCCGCCATGATTTTTAATTATGCTTTTACTTATTGCCAAACCCAACCCTGAACCTTTGTTTTTTATATTTTCGCTCTCTTCCAGCCTTACAAATTTATCAAAAATCTTTTTTTGGTCTTCCTCCGGAATTCCCCTGCCATTATCTTTAATATAAAATAAAACCTTATCATTTAACAACTTTGCTCCCAATTCAATAATTATTCTCTTATTCAAAGCTCTATAGTTAATGCTGTTTTCAATTAAATTCGTAAAAACTTGTGTTATTTTACTAATGTCAGCTTTCACCCCAAGAACATTTTTCTCAATTTCTACTTTTATTTTTACATTTTCTTCCCTGATTCTTATTTCTAATATTTTCAAAACATAATCTATTATTTTCTGAGGAGTGTAATTTTTAAAATTAAGCTGAATTTTACCTGATTCAAGCTTTGAAAGGTCAAGAATATCATTAATAAGATTTTTAAGCCTATTACCGTCTTCCATGATTATTGATATTATTTCTTTTTGTTTTTCATTGGTCTTTCCCGGAATTTCGTAATGAAGAAGTTCCGCAGCCATAAGAACAGAAGCAATAGGAGTCCTTAATTCATGTGAAACCGAGGCAACAAATTCAGACTTAAGGTTATCAACTTCTTTAAATTTTGTAATATCCTGGAAAAGTGTTACTACGCCGATACTTTCCCCTGCAATATTTGTTATAGGTTTTGCAATAACCCTGTAATAATTAACACTTTTTTTATGTTTTATAGTTAAATCGATATAGTCTTTGGGCAATATTTTTGCATAATTTTTCCTGACTGAATCAATAAGATTAAATAAGTCAGGATTCTTTATCGCATAAGTAAAATCTTTTTTTAAAAATTCCTCTTCAGATATATTAAAAATTTTTTCAGCAGCCTTATTTATTAGCAGTATTCTGTTGGATGCCCCCGTGACTACCACGCCATCGCTTATACTTTCAACAATAGCTTCTATTTTTTGTTTTTCTTTCATCAACTGGTTGATATTCAGTAAATCATAAGCCTGAAGCTTTGAAGCCATTATGTTAAACTCTTTTGAAAGAGAAGCAATTTCATCACTACCTGAAACATTTAATTTCTGGCTGTAATCACCTTTTGCAATTTCTTTTATCTTACTGTTCAAATTTGTAAGCGACCTGATTACTTTATTTAAAAGATATATTATGAAAATAAGGCTTAAGGCTATTGTAGCAATGGATATAGCAGCATTTATAAATGTTGCCCTTTTTGCTATAATTGCGGATTCATTTTTTAATACAACCATTTTATCCTGGTTAATGTTAAGAAGATTCCTGCATTCATCCTTAATATTTTCAAACAAAGGAAAGATTTCATTATAGTAATATTCTCTTGTTACTTTCTCATTTGAATTTTTATTCTTTAAAAGGATTTCAAATTTGCTAAACTTGTTAAGATATTCCATTCCTTATAAAGTGAATCTATATTTGAAATAACAAGGTCTTCCCCTTTTTCTGTTATATTGTTCTTGGCTTTATCAAGCCAATTCTGAAAATTTGCTTCATATTCTTTGAAAAGTTTTACCGGGTTTTCTTTGTTAGCCTCAAACATCATTGCCAGTTCCGCACTGTCTTGTCTTTCAATAGCAATAACCATATTCTGAGCATAAAGGACACTCTCATAATTTGACTTCAGGATATTGTCAATTGAGTTCTTGAGGGTGGAAAAATTGATTATTGCTATAATGCTATTAGCAGCAAGTACAGCAAAAATCAAAATGAAAATTACTAATAATTTTTCCTTTATAGTTTTCATTTCTTTTAAAAAAAATTTTACTCTTTAAATAAAAATAATAAAGCAAATTAATAGTCACTTGATCTTACCTGAAAACCTTTAACGGATCCTTTATTTTTTATACTTTAAATATCAGATTTATATCAGGTTATGGTGTTTGTCTATGATTTGTATTTGGGCGATCCAGAAGCAAATTCTTATGAATTTCCCCGTAGTATTAAATTTGATTTAAATAAAAATAATTTAAAAAACTCTTGCACCACTTAAAAACATCATTTTGCTTTACTTGCTCTTGAAGTGCTATCATATTTTGAACTTTCTCGTTTTCATCAAATTCCAAAGCAAGTTTAACCTTGTTTGCTATTTCTTCAATGTAATAAGGATTTATCAGGACTGCGCGTTCTTTCATTTCTTCAACAGCGCCTGCAAACTTGCTTAATATAAGGACACCGCTGCCTCCAATTTTACAAGCTACATATTCTTTTGCAATTAAATTCATCCCGTCTCTTAAAGAGGTAATCAGGCATATGTCAGACACCTTGTAGTATGAAATGAGTTTTTCCTGGGAAAGCGACTTATAGATATACGTAATCGGCGACCACATTTCATGGGAATACTTTCCGTTTATTTTCCCTATCATTTCATCAATTTCTTCTTTAAAAGTTATATATTCTTCAACTTTTGATCTGCTTGGAACTACAATCTGCAGAAAAATTATTTTTCCTTTGTATTTAGGATAAGTTTCAAAAAAATAATCAATTGCCCTGATTCTTTCCTTTATTCCTTTGGTATAGTCAAGCCTTTCTACGCTTAACACTACTTTTATATTTTTTAATGATTTTTTTATCCTATTTTCAAGTTTAATGGTCTCCTGCTTGTTGGCATAGTTAAAGAAATGATTGTAATCGATGCTTATGGGAATATTAATAACGTGGATAAACCTGTTATGAAATTTTACAATGAATTTATAAAAATCAACTTCAAGTCCTAAAATCTCTTTGCAGCATGCAAGAAAATTTATTGCGTCCCTTCTTGTCTGAAAACCTATCAGATTGGAGCCCAGAATGCCTTCAATCACTTTTGAAGCCCATGGCAGCACCCGGAAAGTTTCATAATTGGGAAAAGGAATATGAAGAAAATACAGGATTTTTAGTTTATCATTTTTATTTCTTAGTATACCGGGAACAAGGGCAAGATGATAATCATGCACCCAGATGATGTCATCTTCGGTTGCTTCCTGCAAAACTTCATTTGCAAATTTTCTATTTGTCTTTTGATATGATCTCCAGTAGGTTGCATCAAAGTAGCTTTGAAAAATGAACCCGTGAAATAAAGGCCATATTGTCCTGTTTGAAAAACCCCCGTAATAATCTATTATCTCATCATGAGAAAGATTGACTAATTTCAACTCATAAGAATCATTGTTCTCTCTGGGTACATTTACTTTCTTCTCAACAAATCTGCTGTTTCTTGCAAACCCGCTCCAGCCTATCCATAAGCCGCCTGTTTTTCTAAGTATAGGATCTAAAGCTGTTACAAGCCCTCCCACACTCTTTTTATAAACAAGTTCATTTCTTATCCTTGTTATATTATAAGGAACTCTGTTGGATACTATTATGAGCCTGTTTTTTTCGTCAAGTCCCGGGTAATCCATGATTATATTGTCTGTTTCTGCAATTTAAGAAAAATTAACATTTACAACATTATAACGCATATATGCCAGTTTTTTAAATTTTAAATCATTTAAGATAGACATTCTTCTTTCAGGCGTTGACAAAGATATTTCTACTACTCTTACTGATATATTAAATACCCATAAAAAGGTTTTAAAACTTGAAAAATATTTAAAATAATATATATCTGAAATATTAAGGTGGTTGCATACCTGCTATCAGCTATCTGATAATTAAATTTCTGGCATAACTATAAATCTCTTCCAGTGCTTCAGGCTTCTTTAAGATATCCCCTTTGGAATCAACTTTGTTATATATAAAGTCCTTATCGTATTTTACATATAATACATCAAAAAATGCCCTCATAACCTTTCTTGAACAATCAAATATTGTTTCGGAGTCTGAACCTGCAGTGCTTATAAATATTCCTTTTCTTTCCTTTTCAATAATCCGCTTTTTAAGTTCATATTTTAAAGCCCAGAATCTCTGGCACCTGTCTATAAAAGATTTTAAATACCCTGACACTGTTGTAAAAAATATCGGGGAAGATACTGCAATAAAATCACGGCTGATCAACCTGGGATAAATATCCTGCATTTCATCTTGAACAGCACATTCCCCGCCTGTTGAGCAATGCCTGCATTCTATGCATGGCGAAAATTTTAGATCCCTGACAATTACCTTGTCAATTATTAAATTATCCTGATTAATATTTTTATTATTAAGAAGCCCTTTCTCAAATCTGTTCATTAGTTCATTGGTATTGCCGTTTCGCCTCGGGCTTCCATAAATAAGAAGGATTGAAATTATATTAGCTGCTTTTTTATTTACTGAAGGCATTTATTGATTATTATAATAATTGGTTAATAAAATCATGAAGAAGCAAGATTTATAAACATATCCAGCATAACTTTTGTGCCTGCTTTCACCTTAACAAATTCTTCATCCCAATCGCTTCTTAATATTTTATCAAAGAGCCTGTTTGAACCGCAGACTTCCTCAAACCTTAGATTTAATTCATCTGCACTTGCTTTTGCTTTTTTTCGGTACTCATCTACGGGATAATTTCCTGTATTTATGAATGCAAGCCTTTTATAATTCTTCAGCATCTCTCCGATTACCCACTTCCAGGTTGAGTCATCATAT
>JAPLCN010000206.1 GCA_026392215.1 Actinomycetota bacterium
GAATTCCGGAAAGGCACAATTATGCCCCTGCCCTCTGCCAGAATGTCTTTTGCATACAAATATGGAGTTGAGATGCAAATTTTACCTGCTCCAATTGCGTAAGCTAGCGCACCTGACGCGGACTGCTGCGGATCCAGATAAGGAGTTATATAAATGTCTATAACTTTCAGCCATTCTATAAGTTCATCTAAAGAGATATATTCGTTTACAAATTTGACATTTTCCTCCAAACCGTACAGCTCAATTCTTTCTTTTAAAAAATTCCTGTATTTTTCACCAACTGATTGCAATACTACCGGATGTGTCTGGCCGATAATCAGATATAGAATATTGCTGAAGTGTTTTTTTATCTCCCTTAAAGCCTCTATTGTATATTCAAGACCTTTAACATCTGACAGGAGATTAATATTACCCAGAATTATTTTGCCTTCCAGGTCCTTTCCGGTTTTATGAATGTCATTGGACTCAAAAGGTATATCAGGAACACCATGAGGGATAATTTCTATTTTTTCTTTCGGATAATTATATTTTTTTGTAAGTTTATGAATGCTTTCCGGCATCATGACTATTACTTTTTCTGCAAATCTTATTACATCTTTTAAAACCAAACCGTAGCCTTTCCCGGGATCATCAGGAACCGTATGAGTTGTTATAACTAAAGGCTTTTTTAAAAGCTCCAGTAATTTAATAATATATTCCCCTGATTCTCCCCCATATAATCCGAATTCATGCTCCAAAACAACTATATCTGCTTTGGATTTATTAATATGATCGGCGGCTTTAATATAGGAATCAATTTTATACTGGTTAATCTTAAATTTAACTTCAGGGGGATAGTTTATCTTATCTCCCCGTTTAATTAATGCAATAATTTTTGCTTTAGAGCATGGGTTTATGAGATTAATAGCTTTAGTTAAATCTTTTGTATAAGTAGCAATTCCGCATTTTCTCGGAACAAAGGATGATATGTATATCACGTTAATGCATTTATTTTTTTCTCTTATAACTTTTTCAAGTAGTTTCAAAATATAACCTCCTCAAGGATATTTAGGGTAGTTAAAATTTTTTTCAGGTTCTTTAAAAAGAATATTAAATCTATGAATCTATAGATTAATAGTAACATCAATTTAAAAAATTAGACAGCCAGCCAAAATTGTTTATAACTTATATATAATTTTTTTAAATGGTTCAAAAATATTAATAATTATTAGATTTATTATAATTTAATATTATTATTAGTTCAACTAATCTATCAATTATTAGATTTATTATAATTTAATATTATTATTAGTTCAACTAATCTATCCTAATGGCAGTAAATGGTTATAATTATTTATTTTAAGAAGCTTCTGTAGAAAAAATTGGAACGAACCGAATGGATAAGAAAGTGCTGATACGGTGGGAAAAACTTTGGGGCTTGTTAGCTTAAAAGAAATAAAAGTAGCTTATGACTGGGGAGGGAGAACTCGAACCAAGGTTAATTTAACAAGAAATATATTTATTATAATATTAATAAATATGTTATGACTTGGTAGCACATAGGGGACTCGAACCCCTGTTTTAGCCTTGAGAGGGCTACGTCCTAGACCACTAGACGAATGCGCCATGCAGTTTTAAATTCTAATTTCTTTTACAATTTTTGTAAATACCGGTTAAAGAGATTGTTATACCAAAGTAAGAATGTCCTATTATTACCAAAGTAAGAATGTCCTATTTATACCGGTTAAAGAGAATTGTATCGGAGCAAAGCAGTAATATCCTTTTTTTAAAATGCTGATATTCTTTAAATGTTCTCTTACTCTTTTTCCTGGTTTAAAATATAGTTGATCAGTAATTTTAAATCATGAATTTTGCTGTAACTTTATATTACCGGAATTATCTTTAGCGTGTTGCTTAAAATAGAATATTTTTAACAACATAATCTCCATTGGGATATCCGAGGGAAGCCGTTTTAATCAGTAATTAAAAAATTATTTAAAAAAATTGAGAATACTGTTATTTAAACTTTCAGAATTATAATATAAAATTATCTTATGATTTTTATCAAACAGGCGATATTTTTAGTATATCGTAAAAAACAATAATTATTTTTATTGATTAACCATAAATAATTGTCATTTCTGTATTAAAAAATAAAAAACTGAAAAATTGTATAAAAAAGAAAGCATTGAAAGCGCTAGAGATATAATTGAAGCATTATCTAAGATAGGGCATGCAATCACTTCTGATTTATATCTTGAAGATATATTGAACCTTATAGTCACAGTTACTGCAGAGGTAATGAACTCTAAAATTTGCTCAATAATGCTCCTTGATGCCAAAAGAAATGAATTAACAATAAAAGCAACTCAAAGCATGAGTAAGGAATATATCAATAAAAATCCCCTGAAATTAGGAGAAGGTGTTGCAGGAAAAGTTGCTCTGGAAAACACACCTGCTGCAATTTATGACATAATAAACAATGATGACTATAAGAGCAAGGATATTGCTAAGAGGGAAAACCTTTTTTCAATGTTGTGTATCCCGCTTCATGTTAAGGGAAGAGTCATCGGAGTTCTTAATCTTTACACTTCGGAACCTCATAAGTTCAGTGATTATGAAATAAACATACTTTCAACGGTTGCCGATGCGGCAGCAATAGTCATTGAAAACTCAAAATTGATGATTGAAACCAACATAATAAGGGAAGAACTTGAATCCAGAAAATCTGTCGAACGTGCAAAAGGTATCTTAATGTCAGAATTAGGACTGGCTGAAGACGAGGCATTTAAAAAGATCCAGAAATTTGCAATGAATAACAGAAAATCAATGCGGGAAGTTTCTGAGGCTATTATAATGTCTCACGATATGAAAAACATCTAAACAGTAAAGTTTCTGTCAAATAAAAATTGCAGAATTAAATAGATTTTTTTTTAATTTTAAGTAAAATATAATCTAAGTTAACAATATCAAATAAAAATTTAAATATATCACTGGAGAGGAAAACTGATGAATGAGGCTATAGGCTTAATCGAAACAAAAGGCTTTGTTGCAGTTGTGGAAGCTGCAGATGCAATGTTGAAAGCAGCAAATGTAAAGCTTATTAAATATCAAAGCATTGGCGGAGGATATGTTACAGTAATAGTTGAAGGCGACGTTGGAGCTGTTAAAGCTGCAGTTGATGCGGGAGCGGCTGCTGCAAAAAGAGTCGGAGAAATATTCTCTGTTCACGTTATTCCAAGGCCACATGAAGAAACCTCAAAGTTATTATAATATAATAAGATTTTGATTTTATTACAGATGTTATTTTTATGAGCTTAAGGCTGCTTTATAGTTATTACTATTTAAAAAGTGATTTTAAATAAAGAATTAACCCCAAAAAAAAGAGTTGAGCTGGCACTTCAGAAAAAATTTGCCGATAAGGTGCCTTTTACTGTTTATAATGGTTTCTGGCAATCAGTAGGCGCTGAAAATCCTTCAACTCCCTTTAACAGGTATTTGCCTCAAAGTTATGTTGAAAGGCAATTAAGGAATAAAGGGTTGTGCATAGTTGAACTTTCGTGTTTCGGATATTTAATGATAAGGCCTGATGTCAGGGTAATCTCAACTGCGTATGAAGAAAAAGGACGCCTGATGATAAGGACTGATTATGAAACTCCTGTTGGCAATGTCTATGCCATAAAAGAAATATCTGATTTTACCATCTGGATAAAAAAGTTCATGTTTTCCGGAAAAGAAGATTATAAGGTTATTGAATTTATTCTTAAAAACTCGCAAGTTCTCCCGGATAATAAGACAGCTGAAAGGGCAGTGAGACTTTTTGGAGAGGACGTAATCCTTCGGGGTGATTTTGGCTTTGAGCCTCTTCAGGAGCTGATAACCGGAGATTATTTCGGACCGGAAAGGTTCTGCATTGAGTGGATGGATAACAGGGATGAAATCTTAAAACTATATGAAATTTTAGTAAACGTAAGGCGTAAGGAGTATAAAGTTGTAGCTGACTCGCCATTATATTTTGTTTGTTATGGAGGCAATGTTGTTCCTGAAATAATAAGTCCTGACAATTTTCAGAAATATTATATTCCTCATTATAACGAAGCAGCCGAAGAGCTGCATAAAGCCGGAAAAGTACTTGGATGCCATTTTGATGCAAACAATAAAGCTTATAAAGACATCATAGCGGCTGCAGATATGGATATTATTGAAGCGTTTACCCCAAGCCCTGTTACTGATATGAGCATGAAAGAAGCAAGAGATGCATGGCCGGATAAAGTTCTCTGGATTAATTTCCCGTCTACAACACACCTTGATTCCCAGGAAAAAATAGCAGAAACAACAAATCAGATTATTGATGATGCCGGACCTGTCGGGTTGCTAATCGGCATTACAGAGGATGTACCGGAAGAAAGATGGTGGCCTAATTACACTACCATCATGGATACAATAGATAAAAAGTTTAATATAAAATATTAAATATTTTTTTGAGAAATTAATCTTTAGAAACAGACGCAAACGAATCGTGCATGCTTTATATTTTTAGCTGATAGTTAATGAAAAATATTATATAAACAGAATTATTTATTTAAATTATGCTTAATTTTTCTTAAATTTTGGTTTTACTAATTAACTAATATAAACTAAATATAAATTGACATTCATTAAAAAATTGATAGAGTAATTTACAATAATATATTAGCCGAGAGCCTCTTATTTCAATGATGGGGATGAAGGCTTTTTATGAAAACGTCTTGAAACGGGCATTATACTATCGTTAATGGATTGAAATGGAATCTTTGATAGTGAAAATCTTAGAGAAACCAATTAGTCGTTATAAGTTTTGGCTTATATCGAAAGCTGGTCAGTATCTAAGAACCAGCCGACCTTAGTCGCGTAAGAGTTTCAGACTAAAAAATTAAATATACTTATACGCAAAGTTGTGTATAAAAATAAGGTAAAGAAGCCTTCTTGGAACTGAATTGTTTTAAGGAGGTTTTTGTTTTTGTAAAATTATTTTTTTTATTATATTAATGCGACTGACTTTTTCATATTATATTAAAAAGGCTTAATTTTTTTAGGATTTCCGTTAACCGGGAAAATAAAAAATGGACTATAAAAATTATATAAAAAAATTAAATAATGAATTCAGCGCTGTAAATCAGGCACCTGTTTTTAAGAATAAACATGAAAAATATGTATCCGGCTACAGGGTACCTTCAGGCTGCGCAGTATTTGGAATAATTAATGAAGACGGGCAGCTTTTTGACGGAAGGATGGTTATTGACGGAATTGCAATGATGCATGACAGGTCAAATGGTCTTGGCGGCGGTTTTGCTGCTTACGGCATTTATCCTCAATATAAGAACGAATATGCGTTCCATGTTTTTTATGATGACAGCATTGCAAGAAAAGAAGCTGAAATTTTTCTTCATAAAGCTTTTAAAATATTATATGCAGATGAAATTCCAACACAAAAAGTAAAGTCAATCTCAAGTCCTCCAATTATAGCAAGGTATTTTTTAAGACCTAAAAACATATCTATAGAACTGGAAGGATTTGAGAGCAAAAATGATTTAAATGATGAAATAATTAACCGTGCTGAAGAGGAATTTGTAGCCAGCTTTGTATCCAATTTTAATGCTGATCCCGGAGGCTCATATATTATATCTTCGGGGAAAAATATGGGTATTTTTAAGGGCGTAGGCTATCCGGAAGATATCGGAGAATTTTATAAATTAGATGATTACAGCGCATATATCTGGACTTCCCATGGAAGATTTCCTACAAACAGCACAGGCTGGTGGGGCGGAGCTCATCCTTTTGGTTTTTTAAACTGGTCAGTTGTGCATAATGGAGAAATTTCATCTTACGGCACAAATAAAAGATTTGTAAGCGGATTTGGATATAAATGTTCATTTTCCACCGATACTGAAGTTCTGGCTTATCTTTTTGACTTGCTGGTAAGAAAACATGGAATAAGCTTATATCTTATTAATTATATTCTGGCAGCACCTTTCTGGGATGATATTGAAATTCTGCCTGAAGATATTAAGGAATTCTTAAAAGCTTTAAGGATTATTTACGGGAGGGCTCTTGTTAATGGCCCCTTCAGTATAGTTGTGGGCAATAATAATTTTATGTATGCATTAAATGACAGAATTAAGTTAAGGCCTCTGGTTGCTGCAAAAAAAGGCCCGCTTACATTTGTTTCCAGTGAAGAGTCTGCAATAAGAAAAGTATGCACTAACCCGGATGCCATATGGAACCCGAAAGGCGGAGAGCCTGTTATGGTGTTTATTAAAGGTAAAGAACCAGCAGTAAAATCAGGAATAAAAATAAAGAAAGAAAATTTTATTGAAAGCGTCAGCAGCCTTAACAGCAGTTTTGCCGGAGCTTTAGAATGATTTGGGAGGAAAAATAAATTGGCGCTTAAATTAAATCAATCAGAATTTGAAATAGTCAGAGATAAGGGGAAATGCATATCATGCCAGGTATGTGTCAGGCAGTGCTCAAATGATGTCCATGAATATGACGAGGATGACGGAACAGTCTTAAGCGATAATTCAAAGTGTGTCGGTTGCCACAGATGCGAAACACTTTGTCCGACAGGTTCAATTAAAATTAAACGAAGAGAATCTGAATTTAAAAGCAATGCCAACTGGACGGCAGAGCACTTAAAAAATATATACAAACAGGCAGAAACAGGCGGTGTTGTATTAACAAGCATGGGATGCGACAAGCCTTATCCTGTTTATTGGGATCATATACTTTTTAATGCTTCCCAGGTTACAAATCCTTCAATTGACCCCTTAAGGGAGCCAATGGAGATAAAAACCTTTATAGGAAGAAAACCTGACAGGCTGGAATTAAAACCGGTCAGGGAATCCGGCAGCAATATTATCAGATTTAAAAATAACCTTGAGCCTCAACTGGAATTAAGTGTTCCTGTTTTGTTTTCTGCAATGTCTTATGGTTCAATAAGTTTAAATGCTGTAAAATCGCTTGCCAAAGCTGCTTCAGAGTTTGGCACATTCTATAATACAGGTGAGGGTGGGCTTCACAAAGATTTAAGAGGCTATGGGAATAATACTATAGTGCAGGTTGCTTCAGGAAGGTTTGGAGTTGACAAGGATTATTTAAACAGCGGCGCTGCCGTAGAAATAAAAATCGGCCAGGGTGCAAAACCTGGTATTGGCGGCCATCTGCCCGGGGAAAAAGTTAATTATGATGTTTCTACAACAAGGATGATACCTGAAGGTTCAGATGCTATTTCGCCGGCACCTCACCATGATATTTATTCTATTGAGGATCTGTCTCAATTAATTTATGCATTAAAAGAGGCGACTGAATATAAAAAACCTGTCGGAGTCAAAATTTCTGCTGTGCATAATGTTGCTCCCATTGCCAGCGGAATAGTAAGGGCCGGAGCAGACTTCATATCTATTGATGGTTTCAGAGGTGGAACCGGTGCAGCTCCTCAAGTTATCAGGGATAATGTAGGAATTCCTATTGAACTTGCTCTTGCTGCAGTAGATATCAGGCTAAGAGAAGAAGGCATAAGGCATAAAGTATCTCTGATAGTTGCAGGAAGCATAAGATCAAGCGCAGATGTAATTAAGGCAATAGCGCTGGGAGCAGATGCAGTTTATATTGGAACTGCTGCGCTCGTAGCTCTTGGATGCCATCTTTGCCAGAAGTGTTATACAAGCAAATGCAACTGGGGGATTGCTACACAGGATCCTTATCTGACAAAAAGATTGAATCCTGAAATAGGAACAAGAAAACTAATTAATCTGCTTACTGCATGGTCGCATGAAATAAAGGAAATGTTAGGCGGTGCAGGAATAAATGCAATTGAAAGCTTAAGGGGAAACAGGGAACATCTAAGGGGTGTAGGTTTAAACGAAAAAGAGCTTTCAATTCTTGGAATTAAGCATGCAGGGGAGGCCTGGTAAAAATGAAAAAGATTTACATTAAAGAAGAATATTGCATTGCCTGCAGGCTTTGTGAAATATACTGCCAGGTAAAGCATTCTAAAAGCAAAAAAATTTTAAAGGCTTTTAAAAATGAAACAGACATACTTTCAAGAGTTCTGGTTGAAGAAATCGGGTATAATTCTTTTGCAATCCAGTGCAGGCATTGTGAAGACGCGCCATGTGTTGAAGCATGCATTTCAGGTGCAATGCAGAAAAACAAAAATACAGGAATTGTCACCTGTGATGAAAAAAAATGTGTGGGCTGCTGGATGTGTATAATGGCTTGCCCTTATGGAGTAATAAAGCGTGATTTATCAGAAAAAAAGGTTGCTTCAAAGTGTGATTTATGCGGGGATGAGGAATATCCTGTTTGTGTAAGGAATTGCCCTAATGAAGCCTTGCAATTTAAAGATATCTAAATTAAAAGACGTAAATAAATTAAAAATAAAATAGTCAATTATAAGTAAAGCAGGAATTAAAAATAAAAAATGAAAAATACTATTAACACAATTAATAAAACCTGTGAAAGTGCTGACTATATAATAATAGGCAATTCTGCTGCCGGACTTTCAGCAGCAGCTTCAATAAGAACCATTGATAAAACCGGTTCAATTATTGTTCTGGCAAATGAGCAGTTTGCAAACTATTCAAAACCATTAATAACTTATTATTTAGCCGGAAAAGTAAAGCTGGAAGACATGCATTTTAAGGATGAAAGCTTTTATAAAGAAAATAAAATTTTATTAAAATTTCCAATTAATGTTGTAAAAGTTGATTTTGAAAGCAAACAGGTAATTTCAGATAAAGGCGCCTGCTTCAGATATAAAAAACTTTTACTTGCAAATGGAGGCGTTCCGATAATTCCGAAAATTGAAATTGCCGGTTCTGATGATTTCCAGGCAAGCAAAGAAAATAAGAGTATAAATAATAAAGCAGCAAGTAAAGAAATTGTATTTCCAAAAATATTGGATAGCTTTAGTTATAAAAATATTTCCGGGATTTTTACCTTTACATGCATTCAGGATGCAATGCAGATCCAGTCTCATATTATTAAAAATAAAATAAAAGAAACAGCGATTTTAGGCGGAGGGTTAATTGGGCTGAAATCAGCTGAAGCTTTTCTGGAGATTGGAATTAGGGTCAGAGTAATAGAGCTGTCAGACAGGATACTTTCTGCAACTTTTGACAAACAAGCTTCCTCTATTATAGAAAATGAGCTTGAAAATAAAGGAAGCAAGATATATACGCAGAATACTATAAATAAAATATTTGTAAAAAACGGCAAACTTGATGGAATTGAACTTAAAAATGGGGAAAAAATAGATTCAAAGCTTTTAATTATTGCCGTGGGGGTAAAACCGGATTTAAGAATATTAAAAGACTCTAATACGGAAAAAGAACAGATAAGATCCGGCAGGGGAATTTTTACAGATGAGAGCATGGAAACCAGCATTAAAGATGTATATGCTGCAGGAGATGTCGTTGAATCTTTTGATTTTATTACAGGGAACAAAACAAATATTGCCATCTGGCCTCTTGCTGTAAGGCAGGGGGAAATTGCTGGTGCAAATATGGCCGGAGGCAGTAAAATATATGGTGGCGGGTATTTTATGAATTCAATTGAGATACTTAATATAGCTTCCATTTCAATAGGGATCACTAACCCTTCAGATGATTTGGAGGGCCATGTTGAAATCATAAAAGATTTTAAGCCAGAAAAGAAAACATATAAAAAGATTGTAATGCTTGATAAAAAAATAATAGGCCTAATCCTTGTCGGAAATATTGACAGGGCAGGCATATATGGCGGGCTTATTAAAAACGGAGTGGATGTTTCGGAAATAAAAGAAAATCTGATAAAAGAAGACTTTGGCATTATTGCTCTTCCGAGCGCTTATAAAAAACATCTGGTTGTAGGCGATGGGATAGAAGTTTAATAAATATCTGCTGACATGCAGCAATATTGACAGTCAGGATAAAACTTTAAGTTAAAAAAATAAAAATTACGTAAATAAAATGGGAATAAAACAGAATAACAAGTTAGTAGATAAAAATTTTAACAGCACTGATATGTCCATAATGCCGAAAATAAAATTTCTTGAAAAAAAATGTATCATTAATGCAGATAATGTTGATTATAAAACTTTAAATTATGCAATAAGAAGCATTTTAAAGGAAATAGATAATTCGCAGAATTCTGACTTTCCAAGCAAAATTAATAAAATTGAGTTAGATAATGTTCTTGGTCAAAGATATATTGGCGATGGCATTCAAACCAGGATAAGCATTTCAATAAAGGGCACTCCAGGAAACGATCTTGCTGCATTTATGGATGGGCCTGAAATTGAAATTTTTGGAAATGTTCAGGATGGAACAGGGAACACAATGAATTCCGGAAAAATAATTGTGCATGGCAGTGCTGGAGACATTCTAGGTTATTCAATGCGCGGCGGAGAAATATATGTAAAAGAAAATGTAGGCTATAGAAGCGGAATACACATGAAGTCTTACCTGGAAAAATTTCCGGTCATAGTCGTTGGCGGCAAGGCGGGGCATTTTTTAGGTGAATATATGGCTGGAGGGATAATAATAATTTTAGGACTTTGCAATTCAATTAACCCGATTAAAAGTTTTTACCTGTTTGATGATGATGAAGTTGTCGGCAATTATGTCGGCACAGGAATGCATGGCGGAAAAATATTTGTAAGAGGAGAAATAAGCAACCATAAACTTGGAAAAGAGATAGTAAAATCAGAGATAAATGAGGAAGATGAAATAATTATCCAGAAGTATCTGGATAATTATTATAAATATTTTGGAATCAGCAATAAAGAAGACATCAGATTAAAAGACTTCACAAAATTATCCCCGTTTTCCCGAAGGCCTTACGGGAAGCTTTATGCTTATTGATTTTATTTATACAGCCATAATCCCAAGTCAGGTATTTCTTTAAATTTTATTGGTAAAATATGTTAATATTGAAAAAATTAACATATTTTACCAGCTTTTCTTTATTTATTTTTTATTTTATATTTAAGTAAAATAAAAACAGGACTTTATGGAGCACATATGGAAGAAAATAATATAAAAACCGGATTAACAGGACAGGCAATAATAAATGTAACCGAAGATAACACTGCTATAAAATTTGGCAGTGGTTCAGTAAAAGTTTTTGCAACTCCGGCTATGGTAGGGTTAATGGAGAAGGCAGCCATTAATGCTGTAGACAAGCTTCTTTCTGCCGGATTTGCTACTGTTGGAACACACATTGATGTCAGGCATCTTGCTGCTACTCCTTTAAGCATGATTGTCATGGCAAAAGCCGAACTTATTGAAATAGATGGTAAAAAGTTAAAGTTTAAAGTAGAAGCTTTTGACGAAGTGGAAAAGATAGGTGAAGGCTTACATTCAAGATACATCATTAAACTGGAAGATTTCCTCGAAAGAACCAGTAAAAAATCAATAAAACCAAAAAGTGAATAAATTACTTTAAAGCCAGGATTATAAAAAATTTACAAAGTTTAATTATTGGGGCTTATTTTGATTATAATTAAAGACAGAAGGTATGTTCCATATAGAATCTCCGGAAGATTTACCCAAAGACCAGGATAAACTTATAGATTTATTTGCAACATATAGTACGAAGTCTGCACTATGCGTGGCAATGTTTTTTGAAAATGAAATGACAGGTTGCATCGGATTTGATACCACTTTAGAAGAAAAAATGGAGCGAAAAAGATATTGAATTATTAAAAAGCATTGCAAATATATTAACCTATACAATTCAAAAATATAAAATTAAAGATTTTAAAAATGTTTAAATATTATAGATAATTTCTTTATTATTCCTTATAATAAGTATTGTATTCATAATTAATCATATAAAAATGGACTTATTCTTATTATATCAATTTATAATATTGGTAATTCTTGGTGTTTTGCTGGCAAATTTCCTCTTTAACCAGTACCTTTATAAAGATATATCCAATTTTAAATTACCGGGTAAAATAAAGGATGATCCTCCTTTAGTTTCTGTATTAATCCCTGCCAGAAACGAAGAAAAAAATATTAATAAATGTATAAAAGCTTTTATTAAGCAGGATTACCCTAATTTTGAAATAGTAGTTTTAGATGATAATTCTTCTGATGATACTTATAATATTGTAAAAAAATTATCTAAACAAAATAAAAATATCAGGATATTTAAGGGTAAGACTCTGCCTCCGGGCTGGCTTGGAAAAAATTATGCCTGCCACCAGCTTTCAAGGCTGGCCAGGGGAGATTATTTTATTTTCACTGATGCAGACACTTATCATTATCCCAATTCTATTTCAAGCTCGCTTGCTGCTTTATTAATCAACAATCTGGATGCATTATGTCCTTTCCCGAGGCAGATAATGATAACAATCCATGAAAGAATGACAATTTCATTTATGAATTTTGCAATTTTATTATTTATGCCTCTCGCTCTTATCAGAAAATCAAAAAACCCCTTGTTTTGCACTGGGATAGGCCAATACATTTTATTTAAGAGGGAAGTATATTTTGGAATGGGCGGCCATGCTGCAGTAAGAGGCAAAATACTTGAAGACGTTCATATAACTAAAAAAACAAAAGAAATGGGATATAGCTATATGATTTTTGATGGAAGAAAAATAATATTCTGCAGGATGTACAGGAATTTTAAACAGGTTCTGGCAGGTTATTCCAGGTTTTTATTTTCTGCATTTGACTATAACATTTATATGATGTCTATAGCTGTAATATTTTTTACCTTGCTTTTTTTATTGCCTAATATCTTTCTTCCCATGGGCTTAATTGTCTACCACTGGCCTCGCGAAATCCTTTTATCGATTATTGCTCAAATAGGTATAGTATCACTTATTCGCCTGATTAATGCCTTAAGATTTAAAGAAAAAATATTCGATATTTTGTTAAGCCCGCTTTCTATTGTTTATATAATTCTTATGGCATTTAATTCATTTTTCCAAAGCAAATTCGGCAATGGTATTTACTGGAAAGGCAGAACTTATCAGGCAGAAAGCAAATCTGGTGAGCTTAATGTTGTAGAAGATGAAAGCAATAAGCTGAAAGCCAGGAATCATTAATTGTTTTAATTTCAACCTCCTTCTTATTAAAGCTTAATGTTCAAAATTATTAAATTGTCTTCTAAGGTAACTATCTGTTTTTTAAATATACTGACCTTTAATTTTAAATGACATGTCAAATTAAAAATTTTTAAGTTAAACTTTTTGATGCATTTATATGCTTGAAAATAATAATTATTAATAAAAAGCATACATATTAATAATTAAAAAAGCTTTTAAAAAGCAATAAAAAAAAGCAGAGTATTTAATAATCTCTGAAATAAAAAAATTAGTGCTATTTAATATTTTATAAATAGCACTAATTTATAAAAGAAAAAACAAAAAAATCAAACTGTAATTTTTATTTTAGAACAATTACTTGTTTGATTTAATTTTGAAAACTTTTGTGCCACATTTTGAGCAGGTGCCTGTAACTGCAGGTCTTCCGTTTTTCATTGTAACTTCCTTGGGATCTTTAATTTCAGTTTTTGCTTTGCATTTAACGCAATATGCGTCCACTATTACACCTCCATATTATTTATTGTAATAATTAATTTGATTAAATACCGGAATAGTTTTTATTATTTATTAAATATTATAAGTTATAATTAAATTTACAGATATATAATTCTAATTAACATAAAATTAACTAAAATTATCAATCTGGACTTTATACTTAATTATAATAAGTAAATAAGATAGATAATACAAGTTTTTTTTAAAAAAAAATTTTTAAAAAATTCATATTATTATATAGCATAAATAATTTATTATAAATATATAATAAATAAAGGAATCTATGAATTTACAAAAACTGGAGGAACTTTTAAAAAAAGAACCTGGTTTCAGAATAAAACAAATTGAGCGTGCAATATATAAAGACTTTTATGAAAATTGGAAGGATCTTACCAATATTCCAATAAAGCTTAGGGATATATTAAATAATGAAATTGATTTATCAATAAATGGCCGGATATTTCAATCAGATGACTTACATTCTTTGAAAGCCTTAATAAAACTGGACGATGGCATTACTATTGAAACTGTGCTGCTTATGCACAGGGAGGGCAGAAATACCATTTGTGTATCTTCTCAAGCCGGCTGCGCTTTAGGGTGCACTTTTTGTAAAACAGGGGATCTTGGATTTAAAAGAAATTTAAAAGCCGAAGAGATTATCATTCAAGTCCTGTTTTTTTCAAGATACTTAAAGAGTCATAATAGTAAAATTACCAATGTTGTTTTTATGGGAATGGGTGAGCCTTTATTAAATTATGATAATTTTTTAAGCACTGTTAAGGTTTTAAATGATGAAGACAAATTTAATATCGGTCAAAGGAAAATTTCTGTATCTACTTCCGGAATAACAGAAAAAATCAGGATGCTTGCAGATGAAAATCTACAAATTAATTTAGCTGTGTCTGTAAATGCTTCAAATGATGAGATAAGAAAAAAAATTATGCCGATAGCTGATAAATATAAGTTTAATGAATTGTTGTCAGCTGTTAAATATTATATTGAAAAAACAAACAGAAGAGTAATGCTTGAATATGTCCTTTTAAAAGGGATAAATGACCTGCCGGAAAATGCTGAAGAGCTTTCAAAAAAAATTAAGGGCCTTTTGTGTTTTGTAAATCTTATTCCTTTTAACGGTGAAGACCAGGACAAAAGACCCTTAACTAAAAATATAAATGAATTTAAAAAAATCCTGTTAATTAACAGGATATCTTTTACTCAAAGACACAAGTTCGGGGCTGATATTGCAGCTGCATGCGGGCAGCTTGTTTTTTCAAAAGATATTTGAAATTAAAATATTCTTTCATAGATCTTATTGAGGCATATCTTCAGAACTTTCCTCAATAAGGTCATTTGCTATTTCAAAATCTTTATCATTTACAAATAACTTTACTCCCCAGTAAACTGAAGCAGCAGGGTACATTTCTCCAACATCGTCAGCCATTACTATGCTTTTTATCCCGCTTGATTCCAGAAAACTTTTAGCAAGTTCCGCATCAATCCTGCTATTGAAAGTTTTTAACAATTTCATACTATCAGCCATATCCTTATTATTTCCAAATCAAAATTATGAATAAAACTCTGTATTCCGATTTCCAAATTTTAATATTTATATCTTAAAATAATTAGCTTCTAGTGAATAATTCACTAAAGTTTAAAAAATTATAAAATTTTGAGCTTATAAAACTGAAAAATTTACAAAAAGACTTAAATTAATCACCAGGAACTAATTATTATTTTTTGGAAGCTTAGGTATCAGCCAGCTTAAGAATGCGTCAGTAGATCTTGTCTGCAACAATGCTTTGCCGGGTCCGGTAAGCTCAACTACCAATCCCTCGCCGCTAAGCAATGTTGATTTTAAACCGCCAACTCTTCTAACAACAAAACCAAGAGTTTCATCAAAAGCAACAAAATGGCCTGTGTCAACTACATATTTTTCACCTGCTGCAAGGTTTACTTCATGAATGGCGCCGTAGCTTGACAGGATTAATTTTCCGTTTCCTGTAGCTTTCAACAAAATCAAACCTTCAGAAGCAAAAAATGTTTTTGCTCCGCCCCATTTAGTGTCGATATTTACACTCATCGAAGAAGCGCAATATGAACCTGACTGAATCAGCATCGTTTGATTATTAATGTCTGCTACGAACATGTCTCCAGGAAGTGAAGGAGCAAGATTAATCTCTCCTCCGTTTGCCGGAGCTGTGAAAGTATTCATAAAGAAGGATTCGCCGCCAAGCATGGATCTTCCAAGCGCCTTAAAGAATCCTCCGGCAGCTTTGGTTTCAATGTTAACTCCAAAACTTGAGCTAACCATGGCGCCTGACTCTACTTGGATCTGCTCGCTGGGATCAAGTTTTACATTTGCGAGGCTGTAAGCAGGACTGTATAAAATTTTTACTTCCATTTCTCACTCCTATTATTATTTTTATATTATATAGAAGTATAAATAATAATTTAAAAAAATAAAACATTTTTTAAATGTATTTAATATGGAAGACTCATAATAAAAATGGTAAAATATTTATTTGAAATCATTTAATTATGAAAATTGATATTTAATATTATATAAATTTTGCAGAGGAGGCTTAATGGAGAGAAACAATAAATTAATTTATTTTGGCGTTATTGTTGGAATTTGTTTCATAATCGGCATTTTGGTTTTTTCTTTTGCATTTTATAAAGTAAGAACAGCTGATAACAGTATGTGGGTTACAGGCTCTTTTAAGCAAAAAGTTAATTCCGACATTGCAAAATTCAGCGCAGGATTTAGCAGGAATATTCCGGTTGAGGATTTAAAATCAGGTTATTCGCAGATGAAATCAGATGAGGCAATAGTAAAAAAATTCTTTATTGAAGCTGGTTTTAATGAAAAAGATTTGCTGATTTCCCCAGTTTTCATGGATGCGCCTTTCATGTACGATTCAAATGCTGCAAAAGAGTATATATTAAGGCAAACCGTAGAAATTCAATCAAAGGAAATACAGAAATTAACGGATTTGTCTAAAAATGTTCAAAAATTAATTGATGAGGGAGTAATATTTTCAATAAACAGCCTTCAATATTATGTTACAAATCTGCCGGAAATGAGAATAAATTTACTTGCAGACGCTGTTAAAGATGCTAAAGCACGTGCGCAAAAAATTGCTGAAGGAACCGGCAAGCAAATCGGCACAATTAAAACTGCAAATATGGGCGTTGTCCAGGTGCTGCCGGTAAATTCTACAGATGTATCAGATTATGGAACTTATGATACCAGCACTGTTGAAAAAGAGGTAATGGTTACAGTTACTGTTTTATTTACTTTGAATTAATTTTATCAAAGTAGATAAATTAAGGTTTTAGTATTGTTGTTATTTTAATTTTGAAACATTATTTCCATATAGACAGGGCTGTGAAAGTTGCCAGAAATTAAGCTGATAAGAAATAAAAAAAAAGTATTTTAAAATTTTAAATACTAAATATTTATTGATGGGCTATGTATATATTTTTATATGTAGCCCATTTCTTTTATTATTGTCTTATATATTTTGTTATCTCAATTTAAAAGATGGATTATTTATTATTTTTAAATAAAATAAAGTAAGAAATAAAGGTGCTTATATTATAAAATTACTAAATATTTATTTAAAAACAATCAGGAAGGGGAAAATATATGGCAGAGGCTAAGAAAAACGTTAAAAAATTTACAATTCTGCATTCAAACGATATGCATGGTGATTTTTTGGCAGAAGTGACAGCCGGAGAAGGAAAATTAATAGGCGGGCTTGCATTGCTTTCAGGCTATATTAACAAGGTAAGAAAAGAAGAAGAAAACGTATTATTTGTTATTTCAGGTGATATGGTTCAGGGCAGCCTTATTGATTTTGAGTATAAAGGCATTTCGACAATGGAAATAATGAATTATCTTGCTCCTGATGTTGTAGCACTTGGCAACCATGAATTTGATTACGGGCTTCCTCATCTGCTTTTCCTTGAAAAAATGGCAAATTTTCCTATAGTAAATGCTAATTTGTACATAACCCATTACAATAAAAGATTGATGCTGCCATATCTGATAATAAAGAAAGCCGGATTTGATATTTTATTTACAGGCATTGTTACTGAAAAAGTTATTGATTCAATTAAGCAGGACAAACTTATTTCAAGCTTTGTGACTCTTGAAGAGGCAAGCAATGAAATAGGAGTTATTTCAAATGCTTATAAAAATGATGATATTGATTTGACAATAGTGCTGACTCACATAGGCTTTGATTCCGATATTGCACTGGCAAAACTTATTAAACCTGCGTGGGGAGTAGATTTAATAATAGGTGGCCATTCCCATACAATTTTAAAGCAGCCGGAACATGTAAATGGAATTTATATTGCACAAGCTGGTGTTGGAACAGACCAGATTGGCAGATTTGATATTCTGGTTGATGATGAGTCAAACAGCATTATTGATATGAAATGGCAGCTGATAGCTATTGACAGCAGTATTGCAGAGCCTGATAAAGAGCTTGAAAAATACATAAATTCATTTAAAGAAGACGTAGACAGGAAATACAATACTATCATATGTAAGTTCGCCAGAAAACTTACGCATCCGCAAAGAGAAATTGAAACAGAGCTTGGCAATCTTCTCTCCGATGCCTTTGCTGAAATATCTGAAACAGATATCATGCTTACAGGTGCAGGCTCCATCAGGATTAAAGAAATGGGCCCCCTGGTTACACTAAAAGATGTAATGACTTGTTTTCCTTATGACGATACTTTAAGCAGGCATGTTATTTCAGGCAGTAAAGTAAAAAAAATATTTGCTCATTTCATGCGCCAGGAAAACAGGAACGGAGAAGGCGAATGCTATCAGGTAAATAAAAGGGTTAAAGCAGTGTATGATGACAGCAAAAAGTCTTTGGTTTCGCTTGATTTTGGTGGAAAACCTATAGAGAATGGCCAGTTTTATAAAATATGCATGCAAGGCTACCATTTTAATAACTCCCAGGTATATCTGAATATATCCAATGAGGAATTACTTGAGTCAGGCAAATCCAAGGTTATTTCAACTTCTGCACAGCAGGTTTTGCTTGAATATTTAAGAAACCATCAGAATATTGATGCAAAAGTTGAGGGAAGGCTTATATATATGAAAAGGACCAACACCTGCTGAAACCTTTATATTAAAAATTTCGGTAAAATAGCTAAAAAATACTATGCAAATGTTTTAATTTTTTTGATTATTTTTTTACAGTTTAATTAACTTAAAAGGTAATCAGATATATGAAAAATTAACAAAATATTTAATATATATTATAAGGGGGTAAAAATGTCTGATCTAACTTCAAAAATAGATAACTTATTATCAAAAAAAGTATTAAAACTGGAAGAAAGCCCCACTTTTGCTTTGGAGAAAAAAGCTGATGAACTTGATGCTTTGTTAAAAAAGGAAGGCAATTTTGTAGTCAGGTTTGGAATAGGCCAGCCGGATTTTAACACTCCTGCCAATATTAAAGATGCTGCTAAAAAAGCAATTGATGAAAACAAAACAAAATATACTGCTTCAACCGGAATAGTGGAATTAAAGAAAGCTATCGTTAATAAATTTGGTAATGATAATAAAATAAGATATGGCATTGAGAATATATTTGTTGGTAACGGAGCAAAGCAGGTCCTTGATGTTATCATCAGATCATTTTTAAATAAAGGTGAAATGGTTTTGGTTCCCAAACCTTATTGGGTCAGCTATACGCAGCAAGTTGTTTTATCTGAAGGTGAACCGGTTGCAGTAAAATTCAACAAGGATTTAAAAATAGATATCAGTGATTTGAATAATACTGCCAAAGCTAATGCTCAAAAAATCAAGTTATTAATTCTTAACAGCCCTAATAACCCAACCGGCGCAGTTTATTCTAAAAAAGAACTTGAGGATATAGGAGAAATTTGCCTGAAAAATAGTATTTTCATTATTTCAGATGAAGTTTACGAGAACTTTATTTATGGTGATGCAAAACATTACAGCATTGCTTCCCTCAGCGATGAATTAAAGAATTTAACCATAACTGTTAATGCAGTTTCTAAAACCTATGCGATGACAGGATGGAGAATAGGTTATTGTGCTGCGGATAGTGCAATAATAAAGCAAATGACTAAAATACAGGATCAAGCTGCCTCAAATCCATGCACACCTGCACAATGGGCGGCACTTGAAGCTATTGAGGGAAACCAGGATTCTGTTGAAATAATGCGGAAAGAATATGAGAAAAGAAGAGATTATATTTATAAAAAATTAAACAGCATTAAAGGAATAAAGTGCAATCTTCCTGAAGGCGCTTTTTATGTTTTTCCTGATATTTCTGCCTTATTTAATAATAAGGTTAAGAATGCTTTTGATTTTGCAGGAGAGTTACTTGAAAAAGCAAAGGTTGCTGTTGTTCCGGGTGGAGCTTTCGGAGATGATAATTATATAAGGATAAGCTATGCAACCACAATTGAAAAAATTGAAGAAGGGATGAACAGGCTGGAAAAATTCTGCAAAGAATTATAGCCTGATTTATCCAATCTCTTTAACGTTAATAAAGTTAGTGCTGCCCGGTTTATTTATCATGACTCCGCCGGTAATAACAACAGTATCACCTTTATTAACATAGCCGTTTTCCTTTGTAACGTTTATAGCTTCTTCAATTAATTTATTAATGTTGTCAGTGAAATCTGTCTTTGCAGGAATTACTCCCCAGCTTATCATTAGCTGCCTGATTACCCAGTCATGAGGGCTTGCGCCTATTATGATGCTTCGGGGTTTATTTTTAGAAACCTGCCGCGCAGTGTTTCCTGATTGGGTGGAAGTTATTATTGCTTTAGAGCTTAATTCATTTGCAATTTCACATGAGGCAAAGCTTATTGCATCTGTTATTGTATTTTGCCTGATCTCAAATTTTTTCTGGATAATTTCCTGATAATCCAGAGTGCTTTCTGTCTTATTTATTATCTTTACCATCATTTCAAATGCTTCAATGGGAAATTTTCCGGCAGCAGTTTCTCCGGATAACATCACGGCATCTGAACCGTCCAGAATTGCGTTTGCCACATCACTTACTTCTGCTCTTGTAGGCCTCGGGTTTCTTATCATGGAATCTAGCATTTGAGTTGCGGTGATAACCGGTTTGCCTGCAAGGTTTGTTTTTTTAATTATATCCTTCTGGATATAAGGTATGTCCTCCTGATCTATCTCTACCCCTAAATCACCCCTGGCAATCATGATGCCGTCAGCCTGCCTTAATATGCTGCTGAAATTTGCCACTGCTTCGTGTTTTTCTATTTTTGCAATTACCATGATATGGCTTTTTTTATTTCTGATTATATCTTTTATCTGCCTTACATCTTCTGCCTGCCTCACAAAGGATTGAGCAATAAAATCAACCTCTGCATCTATCCCGAAATTTAAAAATTCAAGGTCTCTTTCCGTAACTGAATCTATGCTGGCAGAGACTCCGGGCAGGTTTATTCCCTTATGGGATTTAAGAATTCCACCTCTTACAACCAGTGCTTCTGAATATCCCTTGCCCTTATATATCTTTAATATCTTGCACTCAAGCAGCCCGTCATCTAAAAATATTGTGCTTTCCTCTTTAATGTCATCAAGAAAATTTTTATAATCTACGTTTACAATATCAATATTTTTGTCAACTAATCCTTCTAAATCATCAATATTTTCCTTTACAGTAAAAATTACTTTCTGACCACTTTTTAGCTTTAATACCTTTTCCAGCTGTCCGACTCTGATTTTAGGGCCTTGCAGATCAAGTAAAATTGCAGTGTTCTTATTATGATGCGAAGCAATAGATCTTATATTGTTTATTGTTTCAGTTATCTCTTCCAGTGTG